>CAZQCP010000096.1:3840-11621 GCA_964592115.1 uncultured Ilumatobacteraceae bacterium | reverse complement strand
CGGCACGGCCGCCTGCGCCGCGTGACGGTCGACCACAGCTACGTGCAAGAGCTCGTGGCGACCGGACACATCGACGAAGAGGAGGCGCGCCTGCACCCGCGGCGCAACATCATCACCCGCTCACTCGGGATCGAGCCCGACGTCCGCATCGACTGGTGGACGCTGCCGATCATCCGCGGTGACCGCTTCGTGCTGTGCAGCGACGGGCTCGTCGACGAGGTGGCCGACGCCGACATCACCGCGACGCTCGCCGCCTCCTCCGATCCGCAAGAGGCCGCCGACCGTCTCGTGGCGCAGGCCAACGACGCCGGCGGCCACGACAACATCACGGTGATCGTCGTCGATGTGCTCGAAGGCGACGATCCGCCGGACCCCACGCAAGAGATCGACGTCGTCCCCCGCTGGGCCGACGACACGTCGGATCCCACACCGGCCGGGCCCCTCTCCGTGGAGTCCGACTGGCTCCCCGACAGCGACGACGAACTCACCGCAGCGAGGGCCGCGAGGCTGACGCCAGCGGCGCGGCGGGTGCGGCGCCGCAACTTGAAGTGGTTCGGGATCGGCTTCGCCGCCGCGGCCCTGCTCGTCGTCGCGTTCGTCGTCGTGTCGGCGTGGGCACGCAGTGGGTACTTCGTCGCCTTCGACGATGAAGGTGAAGCGATCATCTACCGGGGCCGCTCGGGGGGCGTGCTGTGGATCTCACCCACCGCGATCAACGAGGCCGGTCCGACCCGCGACGAACTCGACCCCGCCGTCGCCGCGGAGATCGACGACGAGCCGCGATTCGACTCCTCCGACGAAGCCGCCGAGTTCATCCGCGACGGCGTCACCACCACGACCACGACCACCACGACGACAACGACCACGACCACCACCACGACGGTCCCACAGGCACCGTCGACCGGCGACCCGTGACCGTTCACCCGCCGGTCCGAGCGACACCAGCCGCCGACACGCGGGCCTCCCCGACGATCCGATGAGCACATCCGACGCCCCGACGTGGTACGTCGACGGCGCGGTGAAGCGGCCCGAGTCACGCCTCGCCCGCAGCCGCCGTTCGACCGAGTTGACGCTGCTCGTGATGGCCGCCCTCATCACCGGAACGGCGTACACGGTCGCCGCACTGGGCACGAACGCCGAGATCCCGCCGGGCATCGTCGTGTTCGTCGCCATCCTCCTCGGCCTGTTGATGTGCGCCCACATCGTCGTCCGGCTCGTCGCCCGCGGCGCCGACGGCACACTGCTGCCCCTCGCCGCGCTCCTCCACGGCATCGGGTTCGTGATGATCACGCGCCTCGACGACAAGCTGTCGGCCCTACAGGCCAACTGGAGCGTCGTGGCCATCGGGGTGTTCATCGCCGTCCTGCTGGTCGTGCAGCGAGCGAACAGCCTCGCCCGCTACAAGTGGTTGTTCTTCGCTGCCGGGGCGTTCTTGTTGCTGTTGCCGATGGTGCCCGGCGTGGGACTCACCCTCAACGGCGCCCGCATCTGGGTCAGCGTCGGTCCGATCAACTTCCAGCCGGGCGAGTTCGCCAAGCTCTTCTTGGCCATCTTCTTCGCCTCCTACCTCGCCGACCGCCGCGAACTGATCGCCGCTTCGACGTGGCGGGTCGGTCCGTTCCATCTCCCCGAACCACGCGACATCGTGCCGATCCTGCTGGCTTGGGGATTCGCCGTGGTCGTGATGGTCGGCGAACGCGACCTCGGCTCATCGCTGCTCTTCTTCGCCCTGTTCGTCGTGATGCTGTGGGTGGCGACCGAGCGGGTCAGCTACCTACTGCTCGGCGCGGTCTTGTTCGCCGGCGCCGCCTACTTCGCGTGGAGTCAGTTCACCCACGTGCAGACCCGCGTCGACATCTGGCTCGATCCGTGGGCCGATCCGCTCGCCTCGGGCTACCAGATCATCCAGTCGCTGTACGGGCTCGCGGACGGTGGCCTGACCGGCACCGGGCTCGGCCGCGGCAACCCGAACCAGGTGCCCGAGGCGCAGAACGACTTCATCTTCGCGTCGATCGGCGAGGAGCTCGGCCTGATCGGGGCGTCCGCCGTGCTGATCGCCTACCTGCTGATCGTCGGCGCCGGGTTGCGCACCGCACTGCGCACCGACCGGCCCTTCGAGAAGCTGCTCGCCGTCGGTCTCACCACGATCATCGGGGTGCAGAGCTTCATCATCGTCGGCGGCGTCATCAAAGTGGTGCCGCTGACGGGCATCACGTTGCCGTTCGTGAGCTACGGCGGCTCGTCGCTCGTCGCCAACTACGCGCTGCTGGCGCTGTTGATCCGCGTCTCGGACTCGTCGGCGCGCCGGCTCGGCGAACTGCCCGACGAGCCGACCCCGTCGGAACGCTTCGCCGCGTGGCGCCTGCGCCGCCGCAATCGCAAGACGCCGTCCGACACCTCGGCCGATCAGCGAGTGAGCGCGTGAACCGCCAGATCCGCCAACTCGCGTTCGGGCTCATGGCCTGCTACGTCGTGCTGTTCGTCGCCCTCAACTATTGGCAGGTCGGGCGCAAGACAGAGCTCGACGCCCGCTTCGACAACACCCGGCAAGTGCTGCGCGAGTTCAACAAGCCGCGTGGCCCGATCGTGACCACCGACGGCGTCGTGGTCGCCCGCTCGTTCGACAACCCACCCGGATCGCGCTACGAGTACAGCCGCGAGTATCCCGCCGGTGACCTGCTCGCCAACGTCACCGGCTACTTCACGTTCGCCTTCGGATCGACGCAGGTCGAGCGGCTGCACGGCGACGTGCTCACCGGTTCCACAGCCGAGCAGCAGGTACGCGGACTCGCCGACCTGTTGAGCGGGCAGACGTCGGCGACCGGCACCGTCGAACTGGCCCTTCGCCACGACGCTCAGAACGTGGCCAAGTTCCTGCTCGGTGGGCGCACCGGGTCGGTCACGGTGATCGAGACGAAGACGGGCGCCATCCGCGCCATGTACAGCAACCCGACGTACGACCCGAACACGTTCGTGAACGCGCCGTTCGAGGAGGCGCAGACGACGATCACGGAGCTCCAGAACGCCCCTGGCAACCCGATGCTCGCCCACGCCTACCAGGACCGCTACATGCCCGGCTCGACGTTCAAGGTGATCACCACCGGCATCGCCCTCGAGGCCGGCGCGGTCGGGCTCGACACGAGGTTCCCCGACGAGCGCGAGTGGGTGCCTCCGCAGACGAACGACCCGATCCAGAACTACAACGGCAGCCTGTGTGGCGGCGACCTCGCCACCGTGTTCGCTCGCTCGTGCAACATCCCGTTCGCCAAGACCTCCGTCGCGCTCGGCCCGCTCGGGATGGTCGCCGGCACGCTCGCGTGGGGCATGGAGGAGCCGGTGCCGATCGACCTGCCCCGGCCCGCGGCGAGCACGTTCGGCAACACCGACCAACTCGACCAGGAGCTCCCCCTGTTGGCGATCCGCGGGTTCGGTCAAAGCGAAGTGCAGATGGTGCCGCTGCACATGGCGATGGTCGCCGGGGCGGTCGCCAACGGCGGCCAGATGATGGTGCCCTACGCGGTCGAGGCCACCTACGACGCGCAGGGCCGTCTCCTCGACCGGACCGACCCCAGCGTGTGGAAGACGCCGCTGTCGCCGGAGAACGCGGCGATCGAGACGCAGTTGATGATCGGCGTCGCCGAGCGAGGCACGGCGAGCTGTTGCATCGCGCTCAACGGCGGCATCCCCGTTGCCGCCAAGACCGGTACCGCCGAGCTCGGCGTGCCGTCCAACCCCGACCTCTCCCACGCGTGGATCGTCGCCTTCGCCCCCGCCGACGACCCGCAGTACGCCGTCTCGGTCCTGTTGACCAACGTCGAGTCGACGCCCGACGTGGCGGCCACCGGTGGCCGCCTCGCCGGCCCGATCGCCAAGGGCATGCTCGACTACCTGCTCACCGGCCCCGGTGCGTCGGTCAACCTCGACGCGCCGATCGCGCCGACGACGCGGTCGACGACCCGGCCCCCGACCACCACCGTTGCACCAGCAACCGGTGGCACGGGCGGATGATGGCCACGCTCACCCCTCGCCTGGCGCTCACGTCGCCGTCGCCGTGGCGCACCCTGCCGAACGGCTGGCCCGGCGGGTCGGTATCGTGGCGCAGCGCTGCGGCGCGCCGAGCGCACCGGTATCGAGCACGGCGCGGAGCAAAGAGAGCACAGTGACAGAAAACGGCGAGGCGACGGTCATCAACGACCGTTACGAGATCCACAAACGGATTGGGCGCGGCGGCATGGCCGACGTGTTCTCCGCGCGTGACCTCCTGCTCGACCGGCAGGTGGCCGTGAAGGTCCTGTTCCCTGAGTTCGCCACCGATGCCAACTTCGTCGAACGCTTCCGCCGCGAGGCACAGTCGGCGGCGAGCCTGTCGCACCCCAACATCGTCAACGTGTACGACTGGGGCAAGTACGAGGGCACGTACTTCATCGTGATGGAAGAGGTGCAGGGCCGCACCCTCGCCGAGGTGCTCAGCACGAACAAGCAGCTGACGTCGAAGCAGGCCGCCGAGATCGCCAGCGAGGTCGCCGCCGCGCTCGGCTTCGCCCACGACAACCACGTCGCCCACCGCGACATCAAGCCGGCCAACATCCTCATCGGCTCCAACGGCCAGGTGAAGGTCGCCGACTTCGGCATCGCCCGGGCACTCAACGCGCCGACCGAGTCGAACCTCACACAGGTCGGCTCCGTGATGGGGACCGCCACCTACTTCTCGCCCGAACAGGCACAGGGCGCGCAGCCCGACCCCCGCACCGACCTGTACTCGCTGGGCATCGTGATGTACGAGATGGTCGCCGGCAAACCGCCGTTCACCGGCGAGAACCCCGTGTCGATCGCCTACAAGCAGGTGCACGACGCCCCCCAGCCACTCGTGCAGATCGTCGCCGACGTGCCGAGGTCGTTCGAGGCCATCGTCGCCAAGCTGCTCGCCAAGGATCCGCGCATGCGCTACCCGAGCGCCGCCGCACTGCGCGACGACTTGCGCCGCTTCCGCAACGACGAGCCCGTGCAGGCGCTCGCGGCGATCGCCAATGCCCAGAACCGCAACGCCGCGACACTCGCTGGCGCGGCCGCCGCGGGCGCTGCGGCGGGAGCCACGACGGTCAATCCGACCGTGGCGCCGACGGGCGTGATGCCCACCGGTACGCCCCGTGCGTCCACGGTTCCGTCGGCGGGGATGCTGGAGGCCGGGTACCCGACTGGCGCATCCGCCGACGCCGCCTACTACGACTCGACCGCGTCGCGCACCGGCTGGTATGCGCTCGGTGCGTTCGTCGCGCTGATCCTGCTCGTGATCGGCGGTGTGTTGCTGTTCCAAGCGCTCAGTGGCGATGCGCGCAACGACGAGCCGACCACGTTCGTGCTCGACGACTACACGAACCGCCCGCTGACCGAGGTCACCGCCGACCTCACGCTGAACGAGATCCGCTTCCGCACGATCGCCGAGGAGAACAACCTCGTCGCCGTCGGGTTCGTGCACAAGACCGACCCGATCGGAGGGACGCTGATCCTCCCCGACCAGACGGTCGACGTGTACTACAACCCCGATCCGCAGCTCGTGCCGATCCCGAACGTCGTCGGCGTGGGGCTCGAAGAAGCACGGGCACGTCTCGCCGCCGAGGGTTTCGACGTCGGCGATGTCACGACCGAAGAACGCGACGACGTCGCCGAGAACACGGTGACGAAGATGAACCCACTCGCCGAGACGCCGGCGAAGCAGGGCACGCTGGTGGACCTCACCGTGGCTGCTCCGCCGGCGAGTGTGCAGGTGCCCGGTGAGGTCATCGGCATGAGTGAGATCGACGCCCGCGCCGTGCTCACCGCGGCGCCCTACGAGTTCGTCGTCACCGCGACGGTCACGTCGAGTCCGACCGTGCCCGAGAACATGGTGATGCAGATTCGTCCTGGTCCCGGCGAGCTGGTCCCGAAGGGCAGCGACGTGGTCATCACCGTGTCGAGCGGACCCGAACCGGTACGCGTGCCGGTCGTCCGCGGTCGCACCGAGGCCCAGGCGCGCAACACGTTGACCGAGCTCGGTCTCCGCCCGGTCGTGTCCTACCAAGACGGTACGTTCGGGCCTGCCGAGGACGGTCGGGTCATCTCCCAGAGCCAGCCCGCCGGCACGCTCGTGCCACCCGGGACCGAGGTCGAGATCGTGGTCGCCCGCAACACCGCGCCGCCGACCACCATCGCGCCGACCACCACGTCGACCACCACCACGATCCCGGATCCGACCACCACCGCGCCGCCGGCCACCACGCCGTAGCGCCCTGCCGCGCCGCACGACGCTCGGGCGGAGGCGCTCCGTTGCACCAGTCCCACCGAACGCGTCCCCACGCGACACTCGTTCGGGAGGGTCGCTCGTCAGCGGGCGCGGCGGAGGAAGTTGCGCAGGAGGTCGTGACCCTGGCCGGTGAGGATGCTCTCGGGGTGGAACTGCACGCCTTCCACGTCGAGGTCGCGGTGGCGCACACCCATCACGACACCGTCGACGGTGCGAGCCGTCACCTCGAGCACGTCAGGGATGCTCTCGGGCGCCAGCGTGAGCGAGTGATAGCGCGTGGCCGTGAGCGGCGAGACGAGCCCGGCGAACACGCCCTCGCCGTCGTGTTCGATCGCCGACGTCTTGCCGTGCATGAGCTCCGGCGCGCCGACGACGTCCGCGCCGTACACGTGCCCGATCGCCTGGTGGCCGAGACACACGCCGAGCACCGGCGTGCCGAGTGCTGCGAACTCGACGATCGACTCGCAGATGATCCCGCTCGTCTCGGGCCGCCCCGGGCCGGGCGACAACAACACGGCGTCGGGCGCGAGCGCCACCGACTCGGCGACCGTGACCTCGTCGTTGCGCACGACGATCGGCTCGGCGCCGAGCTCACCGAGATACTGGACCAGGTTGTAGACGAAGCTGTCGTAGCTGTCGATCACGAGCACACGCGGCACGAAACCAGTATGGAGGCAGCGCACGGATCCCGCGGTGTTGGGTTCTGTGAGCGCCGCCGGGCTCTCTTGCCCTATGCTCGGGCACTGCATGGCTCCCCCGAAGAGAAAAACGGGTGGTGGACGGGTCACGCCGAAGGGCACTCGCCCCGAGGATCGCCGCGTCACCACCCCGGCGTCGGACCGTGAGGTGACTCACGAGGTCGCCGCGTCGTCGCGATACACGCCCAAGGCGCAACGCCGAGAGCTCGTGCCGCCGACATGGATCCCGATCATCATGGTCGCCCTCCTGGTCATCGGCGGGCTGTTGATCATGGCGCGCTACCTCGTGTTCACGGACACGAACATTCCCACGCTGCTCGGGCTGCTGTGCATCTTGTGTGGTCTGTGGGCGGCGACCAAGTGGCGTTAGCCGCGCTCTGAACGCCGCTCGACAGCCGGAATCACACCATCCGGAATCAGATCACCGGGAATCACACAGCTGTTATTCACCCCCAGGGTGGGGGAAACCTGTGGATAACCGCGCGCTGGCGCGTCAGTCGTACAGCGGAGCGATCTCGGTCATGTCTTCGAGGCAGTGCCTGGGCGGCGGCGGATCCTCGTCGGGCGCCATCGTCAGCCGCACCTCGACGCCACACACGTCGCATCGGTAGCGGCGGTTGACCCGACGCAGCTCACCGGTCGGCGGAGGCTCCGGCGGCATCGACGTCATGCCGCGCAACAAGGCGATCCCCGCCTTCCACAGCACGACTCCGAACAGCACGCCGAATCCGACCCAGATGATCGTCGACGGAGCGGGCACGCTGCCACGCTACCGACGACGAGCGAGCCGGCCGTGTGCTCCT
>CAZQCP010000096.1:0-3740 GCA_964592115.1 uncultured Ilumatobacteraceae bacterium | reverse complement strand
TACAGGAACGCCGTGAACTCGTCCGGTGTCTGTCGCTCGTCCTCCGGGTCGGCGATGTCGAACAAGATGTCGAGCACGCGGGCGATGTCGGCGATGTCCTCGTCGCTGAGGTGCACGGCAAACTGCGCCTGCAAGGCCCGTCGATAGCTCACGTTCATCTCCCGCCACAGGCGCCGGCCGGTGCGCGTCAACTCGACGTCGACCGCTCGCCGATCGGCCCCCGTGGGGTCGTCCAACGCGGTGCGGTGCCGTGCGATCCACCCCTCCTCCTCCAGCCGATCCAGTCGCCGGCTGAGGCTCGACGGCGGGAGCCGGAGGTCAGCGGCGACGTCGAGCGGCCGGGCACGACCACCGAGGCGTTGGAGCGATGCCAGCACGTCGAACCAGCCGAGCTGGATGTCCCAGTCGGCGCGCAGCTCCTCGTCGATGCCGCGCTCGATCTGGCCGACGAGCGCTTGCAACCCTCGCCATGCGGCGACGCGGTTGGCGTCGAGCCGGGCCATCGAGTCAGCTCGCCGCCTGGATCGCCACCGCGACCGCCTCGTCGAGCGAGGCGTGCTCGATGAACAGCTTGCGCATCGGCATCACCCAACGGGGCGCGTTGACGCCGAGCGCCCCGTGCAGCTGGCCGTTGTTGCCGAACAACGCCAAGAACTTGCGATCGGCCACCGAGCCAGCGGCGATGCGCACCTCGTCGTCGGCACCGGCGCGCCCGAGGAACTGGATGCGATGGTCGAACTGATCGCTCCAGAAGAACGGCAGCGGGGCGTACGGCTCCTGATCCTCGCCGCGCGCCCAACGCACGAGGTTGGTCGCCGCGTGGGCGCCCTGCTCGGCGGCGTTCGTCCAGTGTTCGACGCGCATCTCCTCGCCGAACAGCGGGTTCGTCCAGCGTGCCACGTCACCCGCAGCGAAGACGCCGGGCACCGCTGCGCCCGTCGGGTCCAGCGCGTCGAGGCCGGGACCACACACGACCCCGTCGCGCACCACGAGCCCACTGCCGGCGAGCCAGTCGGTCGCCGGCGTGACACCGACGCCGACGACGATCACGTCGGCGGGGACGAGCTCGCCACCGGCGAGTTGCACGCCGTCGTCGGTGAGTTGCTCGATCATTGCGCCGACGCGGACGTCGACGCCACGCTCGCGGTGCAGGTCGGCGATCGCGTTGCCCATCTCGGCGCCGATGCCGCGCACGAGCGGGGCGGGCGCCCCCTCGAGCACGACGACGTCGTTGCCGAGCAGGTGGGCCGTCGCGGCGACCTCCAAGCCGATGAACCCCGCACCGACGACCACCACCCGCCGGCCGCCCGAAGCGATCTCGGCACGCAACGCGAGCGAGTCGTCGAGCGTGCGCAACTCGTGGACTCGCGCGAGTGATGTCTGCCCCGGGAGCCGCTTCGGGTGCGCACCCGTGGCGATGATCAATCCGTCGAACGGCACGGTCGACCCGTCGGCGACGGTCACCGTCCGGTTGGCGACGTCGAGCGCGGTCGCCGCGCTTCCCAGACGCCACTCCACGTCGAGGTCGTCGAAGAGGTCGGCGGTGCGGAGCTCGATCCGGTCGGGTTCCCAGTCGCCAGACAGCAACTTCTTCGACAGTGGCGGGCGGTCGTACGGACGGTGCGTCTCCGCGCCGATCACGACGACCTCACCGACCGTGTCCCCGGCGATGCCGGGCTGTCGCAGCGTCTCAGCGGCGCGCAAGCCGGCCAGCGACGCGCCGACCACAACCACCCGCCCGAGCTGAGGGTCATCATGGCGCTCGTTGGCTGAAGACGTGGGCGTGACATCGGTCATCGCCGCCACGATGTCACGATGGACGCTCTGCAGGGAAGCTCGCTAGCGTCGCGCCATGCCTTCCTCGACCGCAGCTGGTGTCGACGACACGACTCAGTTCCCGACACCCGAGTCGATCAACGAGATGATCGGGCACCTGTTCCCCGGGTCCAACAACCCCTGCCACGCCATCGGTCCCGACTTCGCCGTCGCCCGGCGCGAGGTGTCCGAAGCCGAGCTGCGGCCCGGTGCCTTCATCTCCGGCCCGACGCAGTTCGGGCTCGCCGACGCCGCGCTGTGGTACCTCCTGTTCGGCGCGACCGGCCGCATCGAACCGATGGCACTCACGTCCGAGCTGTCGATCCGCTTCTTGCGACCGGCGCAGGGATCGGTGTTGTGGGCCCGCGCGACGCTCGACGTCGCCGGACGCCGCAACGTCGTCGGTACCGTCCGCGTGTGGTGCGACGACCGCGAGAACAAGCCGACCGCCACCGCCCAGGGCACGTACGTGCTGCCCCACTGATCGACCGAGGAACGACCATGAGCTCGACACCCGGCACCGGGACGCACACCGGCGGACACATGGCGCCGCGAGCTCGGTTCCACCTGGCGATGCCCGTCGACGACCTTGCCGCGGCGCGTTCGTTCTACGGCGACACGCTCGGCTGCCGCGAGGGGCGCAGCGCCGAGACGTGGGTCGACTTCGATCTGTACGGCCACCAGTTCGTCGCCCACCTCGATCGCAGCGGCGGACGTCGAGCGGCGATGACGAACCCGGTCGACGGCGACAACGTGCCGGTGCCCCACTTCGGGGTCCTGCTGACGCCCGACGACTGGAGCGATCTGGCTGACCGGCTCCGCGCCGCGGGCACCGAGTTCGTGATCGAGCCGCACACGCGGTTCGCCGGCGCCGTCGGCGAGCAGTCGACGATGTTCCTGCTCGATCCCTCGGGGAACGCGCTCGAGTTCAAGGCGTTCGCCGACGACGACCAGGTGTTCGCCACGTGAGCCCGGCGTCGAGCCGGTGAACACGGCGGCGGACCGTTCGGGCGTCATCGAGATCGTCGACCCGCGCGACCCGCGGCTCGACGACTATCGGCAGCTCAACGACCAGCCGTTTCGCCGCCGGTTCGAGGGCGGCGAGCTGTTCGTCGCCGAGGGGTTCGTCGCCATCGATCGCCTGGTCGAGAGCGACCACCGCGTGCGTTCCGTGCTGCTCTCCACGTCGCGCCTCGCACGGTTCGCCCACGTGGGGCTCCTCGGCGAACGTGACGTCCCGATCTTCGTCGCCGAGCGGGGGGTGATCGCCGACGTGGTCGGGTTCGATCTCCACCGCGGCGTCCTCGCTGCTGCCGACCGCCGCCCCGCGATCTCCGTCGAGACCCTGCTCACGACGGGCCGACGGTTCGCCGTGCTCGAGGGTCTCAACGACCACGAGAACCTCGGGGCGATCGCCCGCGCCGCTCGAGCGTTCGACCTCGACGGGCTGCTCATCGACGCGACGTGCACCGACCCGTACAGCCGTCGCTCGGTGCGGGTGAGCATGGGCGAGATCCTGCTCCTGCCGGTTGCTCGAGCCACGGATCTGCCGGGCGCACTGGCGACGCTTGCCGGCACCGGCGTGACGACGTGGGCGCTGACGCCTGACCCAGACGCAGCAGACCTCTGGTCGCTCGAGCCACCGGCCCGGCTGGCGTTGATGCTCGGCGCCGAGGGACCCGGGCTGTCGGCCCCGGTGCTCGCGGCCGCCGACGCTCGCGTCCGCATCCCGATCGCGTCGAGCGTCGACTCGCTCAACGTCGCTCAGGCAGCCGCGGTCGCCTTCGCTGCCATCAGCCGCCCCACACCGCGCTGACGTAGCCCACTGCAGATTGCATCCGGGGTCAGACACCACATGCAACAGCACACGTGACGTTGGCCGGCCTGGCGCTGGTGCGTCGTTGCATGTGGTGTCTGACCCCGGA
>CAZQCP010000095.1:0-11724 GCA_964592115.1 uncultured Ilumatobacteraceae bacterium | reverse complement strand
AACCTGAGCGCGTCGCCGCGCACGTGGCGCGTGTGGCCGACGAGCTCGTGGAGCGAGCGGCGGCGACCGAGGCGCCGGTCGAGGTGTGGACGTCGCTCGCCGAAGGCGCCGATCGGGCGGTTGCCGCGGCACTCGTGGCCCGCGGCGCGGCGCTCGTCGCCGTGCTCCCGCTCGACCCGCTCGACTACGCGGACGACTTCACCGACTCGGTGTCGCGCCGTGAGTTCGAGCAGCTGCTCACGTCGTCGTCGCATCTGGTCGTCGTCGGCGCCCACCTGCCGAACCGCGAGGCCGCCTACGAGGCGGCGGGTCTCGCCGTGGTCGACGCTTGCAGCGTGCTGGTCGCGTTGTGGGACGGTGAACCGGCGCGCGGGCGCGGCGGATCGGCGGAGATCGTCGCCGCCGCCGAGCGGCGCGGCCGCGATGTGATCGTCGTGCCCGTCACACGTGGCAACGTTGCGTGATGAACGTGGGGTGGACGAGCCGCCAGCGATGGTGGCTCTTGGCAGCGGCGTGGCTGACGCTGCTCGTGCTCGGTGTTTGGGGGTTCATCCGCCAGGCTGATGAGCTCGGCATCGACGTGGCGTTCCTCGATCACCTGTACTTCACGCTGCAGCTGGCGGCGCTGTCGTACGACGGGCCTGGCGAGAGCATCAACTGGCAGCTGCAGGTCGCTCGCTTCGCCGCGCCGGTCCTCGCCGCCGGCACGTTGTTGCAGTCGGCGAGCGTGGTGTTCCGCGAGCAGTTCGATCGCCTGCGAGCTCGCCGGGCACAGGCACACACGATCGTGTGCGGGCTCGACGGTGTCGGCAGCCGCCTCGTCGAAGCACTCGTCGATGATGGTCGGAAGGTCGTCGCTGTCGAGGCCGACACGTCGGCCGCGGGAGTCGCCACGGTCGGTCAGCTCGGCGTGCCGGTCGTGCACGGCGACCCGACGGATGTGTCCGTGCTGCAGGCCGCGGGAGTCGAACGTGCGACGCGGGTGGTCGCCGCCACGCCAGCGGACGGCGTCAACGTGGCGATCGCATCGACGCTGCGTGACCTGGCCCCACGGTCGCGACGTTCACCGCTGCGGTGTTCGGTCCGCTTGAGCGATGGCGAGCTCGCCGGCCTGTTGCGGTCGATCGCGCTGCGTCACGGCGACGCCGTGCGGGTGGAGTTCTTCAACGTCCACGAGCGCGCCGCGCACGCACTGCTCGCTGCCCATCCTGTGCTGCCGGGCGGCGACGCCACGCCCGCCCACCTGCTCGTGTTCGGCCTCGGCCAGTTCGGCGGTGCGGTCACCGTTGCTGCCGCGCAACGCTGGGCCGAGAATGGCACGGGGCCGCTCCCGGTCACCGTCGTCGATCGCACCGCCACCGGTCGCGTGCTCGGCTTGACGATGCAGCACCCGGCACTCGAATCGGCGATCGACCCGGTCACGATCGAGCTCGATGTCGACGCGCCGAACGCGCCCGCCGTCGACATCCTCGCTCGCCGGCTCGCCGAGTGCCCGCCGTCGCTCGTGGTGATCGCGTTCGAAGACGAGACCAAGGCATGGACGAGCGGGTTGTTCGTGCGCCGTTGGCTGACGCGCCAGACCGACATCGTGGTGCGCACCGATTCCGACGGTGGCCTCGGTCAGCAGCTCCAGGAGACGGTCGGGAGCGACGAGCACGGCGACCACCTCGGCCGTGTCCTGTCGTTCCCGGTGTTCGCCAACGCCTGTTCGGTCGACCTGATCGACGGTGGGGCAGGCGAGCAGCTGGCGCGCTCGATCCACGAGGACTACGTGTCCAGCCGACAGGCGTCGGGCACCGGCGGCTCCGCTCCGACGTTCGTGCGACCGTGGGAGGACCTCACCGACGCCGAGCGTGAGTCGAGCCGATCGGCCGCCGACGCCATCGTCGACCGCCTCGCGGCGCTCGGATGCGAGCTCGTGCCGCTGCGCCGGTGGGGAGCCGTCGAGCAGGTGTTCACCACTGCCGAGATCGAGCAGCTCGCCGCCGCCGAGCACGTCCGTTGGCGCACCGAACGGGAGGCCGCGGGCTGGCGATGGGGTGCGACGCGAGACGACGCGGCGCGCGCGAACCCGCTGCTCGTGGACTGGGATCAGCTCGACCCCACCTCGCGCCAGCAGAACATGGCGTCGGCCGCCGCGCTGCCCGACCTCCTCGCCCGCGCCGGGTTCGAGGTACTCCGGCGCTGACCGCCGCCCACCCCGAAAAATGTCCGTGTCATCACGCTGAGCGTGACGTACGCGACATGTTTCGAACCCGCTCGATTCGCCGGGCGAAATCTGTCCGCCTGATCACGCTGAGCGCGACGCGACGGACACATTTGGGGTCTCGCACCGTGCGCGGTGGGACGTCAGCTGAGCGCGGCGATCATTGCGTCGAGTTGTTGGACCATCGGAGCGAGGCCGTAGCTCGTCGCCGCCTCCCGCGCTCGGGAGAGCGCTTCGAGGGCCTCGGGGATGTGGCCGAGCAGGCCGAGGACCTCGCCGCGGTTGGCGGTGGCGAAGAGCGCGCCGTGCGCGTTGCCCGAGCGGGTGGCGATGTCCAACTGCTCGTCGAGGCAGCGCAGCGATCCTGCGAGGTCGCCCTGGTAACGCAATACGATCGCCCGGTTGCCGATGCACGCGGCGAGGCCGACAGCGTCGTCGATGCGCCGGCAGATCTCCTCTTGTTCGTCCAGCATCGCCGCAGCTCTGCCCAGCAACTGCTGGTCGGACGCGTGCGGGTCACCGGTTGCGCTCTGGGCGCGGTTGATCAACAGCAGTGCACCATCGCCGAGTGCCTTCTGCAGCATCGCGTCGTCGCCGGCGGCTCGCGCCGCGCCCGCCAGCAGATGCCACAGCGTCTCGGCGCGGGCCGTGTCACCGAGCTGGTAGGCGAGGCCGAGCGCTGGTTCTGCCCACTGCCGGACCGCGGCGTGTTGGCCCAACCGCGCCGCCGCGTCCGCGGCGTCGGTGAGGTCGGCCACCGCCTCGGGAAACCGGCCGGCCATCTGGTGCAGCTGGCCGCGGTTGGCAAGTACCGGGAGGAGCTTGATCGGCAGGTCGAGTCGCTCGAAGGTCGGCACGGCCGCGTCATACCAGTCGAGCGCGTGGTCGTAGTGCTGCTCGGCGATCGCGACGTTGCCGAGGTTGGTCTGTGCGGTCGCGATCGCCGCCTCGTCAGCGATCGCCGTCGCCGCGGTGAGCTCGGCCTCGTGGGCGGCGAGGCTGCCGTGCAGATCGCCCTGTTCGCGCCGTGCCGTCCCGATGATGCTCAAGGCTCCCGGCACGAGCCGATCCGCGCCGCAGTCACGGGCGGTGAGCTCGGCCTCGCGGGCGACGCGTTCGGCGCTCGACCAGTCGCCGGTGCCGGCCAGATTGCTGGCACGGGTCACGAGCACGCGGGCGAGCAGCGCCGGGTCGGCGAGTCGCCGTGCCAGCGTCTCCGACTCGGTCGCCGCCGCGTCCGCACCGGCGTGGTCGAGCGCCTGTGTCCGGTTGACCGCGAGGTTGAGCAGCGCCTCGGTCAGTCCCCGCACGTCGCCTTCGTCGCGCGCGACGGCGACCTGCTGTTCGGTCAGCGCGATCGCGGCGGCGAGGTCGCCGCGATCGGCGAGCACCGTCGCCTGTCCGGCGAGCGAGCGGGCGACCGCTGCCGGGTCGGCGAGGTCGCGGCAGATCCGCTCCTGCTCGCGCAACATGGCCATGGCCTCGTCGTGGCGGCCGAGGTCGCGCGCCAGCTGGGCGTGATTGCCGAGACTCGCTTGGAGGCCGTATTCGTCGTCGGTCGCGCGGCACAGCTGTTGCTCCTCGGCGAACAGCGCCGCCGCTTCGCCGGCATCACCGAGGTCGCGGCGTGTCATCGCCAGGTTGCCGAGCGCGGCGACGAGCATCGAGTCAGCACGCGCCGCGCGACAGCGCTCGACGGCCTCACGCAGCGTCGTCTCTGCGCCCGGGAGGTCGCCCTGGGCGAGTTGGGCGGCACCGAGGTTGACGAGTGCCGCACGGAGTTTGGCATCGCCGCCGGGTTCGTTGTCGCTCCCGGCCGGGTCTTCGCGCGCCGCGGCGACGAGATGGCGTTGCAGTCCGAGGGTCAACCGGGGAGCGCCGGCATCGCCGAGCAGGCGTGCGACGCCCCACACGAGTTGGCGCACGGGCCGCTCGGACGTCGATGCGTCGTGCGCCGCGGGATCGTCGATCACCGGTCGATAGGCGGCCGTCATCGCGCCCACGAGATCGTCGCCCGTTCCGGCGAGACGGCTCCACAAGCGCCGGACGTCGGCGGCGTCGCGGGTGTAGGCGAGTTCCACGAAGTCGAGATCGGCGAGCGTCGTCCGCAAGGCTGCGGCGTCGCCCGCGTCCGCGTACTGCCAGCCAAGCTCGTCGGTCACGCGGCCCGACAGCGGACGGGCGGCGAAGAACGCAGCGAGGCGCGCGTGGGCCGCGCGCCGCGCGTCGTCGGTGCGCAGGTAGCGATCCTCGACGGCGCGCTGCAGATCGGGGTGGGCGAAACCCAACAGCCCACCGCGGGCGACGAGCCCGTGCTCGGCGGCGAGGTGCAGCGGCGCCCACACCGCCTGTGGGAGCTGCGTGTCACCGGGTGCTGCCAGCAGTTCCAGCAGCTCGCTCTCGGCGAGTCCGCGCCGCGCCGCCCACAACGCCGTGAAAGCGTCGCGCGTCAGGCCGGGTCGGTCGCGATCGAAGTCGCGTTCGTAGCGGGCGAGCACGAGCTCGAGCAGGTCGTCGACGGTGGCAGCCGCCGTCAGTCGCTCGATCAGCGGTCGCAATGTGAAGTGGTCGCCGTGTTGGCGCAGCTCGTCGAGCACCGTGCGCAAGAAGCGGGCGTTGCCGGTCCGTGATGACGCGACGAGGACAGCAGCGTTGTCGGCATCGAGTGCCTTGGCGCCGGCGGCGAGCACCACGGTCGCGATGGCGCGGCGTTCGGTGCCGGTGAGCGCGGTGACCGTGAGCATCGGCCAGCCGCGGTGCTCGAACGCCGTGCGCGGGCGCGATCCGCTCGCCGTCATGATGATGCGCACACCGGCGGGGACGTCGGTCGGCAGCCACCGCAGGTCAGGCGCTCCATCCACGTCGTCGAGGCGGTCGACGTTGTCGATCACGATGACGGTCGGAGTCCGTGTAGCGCGCATCGCGCGACGCAGCGCGGCGCGCAGCGCGGGCGGCGCCGCGCCATCGAGCGCGCCGCTGTCGGGCGCGCCGTCCAAGGTCAATGCGGCCACCAGCCTGCTGACGAGGGCCCGGGGGTCGCCGGCGGTCGTGTCGGCGTCGACGTGGTGGGTGACAACGTGTGCGTCCGGATGTGCCGCGGCCCACGACCACGCCCAGCGGATGGCGAGCGACGACGCGCCGATGCCCGGATCGCCCGTGACGAGCAGTGGCGGACCGCTGCCGGCGGCGTGGTGGTCGAGCTCGGCGGCGAGATCCGGCCGGTCGATGTCGAGACCGAAGCGCGCCCGACCGTACGCGGCATGCAGCGCGTCGGCGTGGGCGAGCGAATCCGGCGTCTCGTTCGCCGGGTAGAGGCGGTCGACGAGCGCGGTGAGGTCGGCGAGGACTCGTTCGCCGAGTGCCACGGGATCGCTGTACGTCGCCGTCGAGTGGCCGCTGGCGGCGACGCGTGCGCGCAGGGCGGCGAGTCGTTCGACGCCCTCGGGCGACTCCTCCACGTACAGCGCTCGCTCATCGGGCGCGAGCGCGTCGACCCACGCTGGATCGCGCAGGTAGAAGAAGGCGTGCCCGGCGGCTTCGGGGTCGTTGAGCACGCCGTGAAGGATCTCCAACTCGGTCACCGATCGCCCGACGTCGTCCGTCAACCATCCGAGGCTGGCGACGAGGGGCGGCGCCAGCTCGTCGGGCACCCATCCGTACCGCTGGCCGAGCAAGCCGATGAAGTAGGGCCGCGTGCGGTCGATCTCGGCGAGGCAGATCGGCAGCACGGCACCGTCCGCCTTCTGCTCGTCGGTCACGCCCCAGCGCAGGTCGACTTCGCTCCAGCGCACACCTCGTTGCTCGCAGAGCCGCCGCACACGCGGGAACACCCGCTTCACGAGCTCGTCGCGCTCGAGTTGCATGTCCCGGAACGTCGACGAGACGAACACCCGGATCGCCCGATCGTCCGGCTCCACGCCGCGAGCTTCGCAGACCTGCCGGCCCCGTCGGCTCGTTTTCGTGATCGTGCGCGGCAGCTGTTGCCGCCCACGATCACGAAAAGCTCGGACGCGAGCCGATCCGCCGGTGCAGTGCGGTCGCGGTGAGCACGACGAAGAACAAGCAGACCGACACGAGGGCCATCGTCGCGCTGGTGGCGCTGCCGTGGTGGTAGCTGATCAAGATGCCGAGCACGGCGGCGACCGCGCCGAGGAGGATCGACACGACGATGATCATCGGCACGCGGCGGGCGAGCAACGTCGCCGCCGCGGGCGGAGCGACGAGGAAGGCGAACACGAGCAGGTTGCCGACCGACTCGAACGACGACACGATCGAGACCGCCACGAGCACGAGCAGCGCGGTCTGGGCGAGCGCAGGGCGCAAGCCGAGCATCTGGGCGAGCGTGGTGTCGAACGTCATCGCCAGGAAGGCGCGGTACAGCACGACGACACCGGCGACCGCGATGGCCGCGGCGATCGCCTGACGCACGAGGTCGGCGTTGTCGATGCCGGTGATCGAGCCGAACAGGAACCGGTTGAGATCGCCGACGTAGGTCGACCGCTGGCTCGACATCACGACGACGGCGAGTGCGAGGAAGCCGACGAACAGGATGCCGATCGAGGTGTCGTCGGGGAGTGGCGACGTGCGGCGGATGACGGCGATGCCGCCGACCATGGCTGCTGCGGCGGCAAATGCGCCGAGCGACGTGTCGACGCCGAGGATGAACGCGATGGCGATGCCGGGTAGCACGCCATGCGCGAGCGCGTCGCCGAGGAAGCTCATCCCGCGGAGGACGACCCAGGTGCCGACGACCGATGTCGTGACGACGGTCAACAGCGCGGCGACCAACGCCGAGCGCATGAAGCCGTTGTCGGCGAATGGCTCGATCCACCACGCCCACGGATCCGTCAGGATCTCCATCGCTGTCACGCTACGGGGAGCCGAGTCCGCGCCGTCAGGCGAGCGCGTCGACGATCTGTTGCGCGGTCACCCGCAGCCACTCGACGTAGGTCGCCGTGTCGCTGCCAGGCTCACCGAGCGTGTCGGTCTGCAGCGTGACCACCGCGACGTTGCCGACGCGGCCCGCGAGCGCGTTCGTGTCGGTCGAGGAGTGCTGTGTCTCGGCGAACACGGCCGGAACTCCCGCGTCATCGATCGCCCGGGCGAGCGCTTCGAGGTCGGCCGGGTTCGTCGCGGCGAGTGAGCTCGGGGAGGGGATCACCGTGCCGATCACCTCGAACCCGTAGCGGTCGGCGAAGTAGCCGAGCGAGTGATGGTTCGTCACGAGCGATCGACGCTCGGCGGGCAGCACCTCGACCGTCGAGTCGATGTCGGCATCGAGTGCGCTCAGCTCGTCGGTGAAGGCGGCGATGCAGTCATCGACCGCACCGCGTTCGGCGCCAGCGTCCACGAGCGCGTCACCGATCACCGGCAGCGTCGCCGCGACCCGCGTCGGGTCGAACCAGATGTGCGGGTCGACGCCGTCATGGTCGTGCCCGTCGTGCTCGTGGTCGTCGCCATCGTCGTGGTCGTCGCCATCGTCGTGCTCGTCGTGGTCGTGGTCACCCTCGCTGTCGAGGACGTCGACGTGATCACCGGCGCGCACGACCGTCACGCCGCTGGCTTCGGCCGTGTCGAGCGTGTCGAGGAGCGCGATCTCCAAGCCGAGCCCGTTGGCCACGATCACGTCGGCGCCCTCCATCCGCGCTCGGTCGCGCAGCGACGGCTCGTAGGCGTGCGGGTCGGCGCCGGCCGGCATCAGCGTGTCGACGTCGGCGATCCCACCACAGCCGACGTTGCGCGCCACGTCGGCCCAGATGGTGGTGGTCGCGAGTACGGACACCGCGTCGTCGGTCGTGGAGCTGCCGGTGGCTGGCTCGGTGTCGCTGCCGCACGCCGCCACGGTGCCGACGACGAGGACGGCGGCAGCCGCGTGGGCGAGGCGAGTGCGAGTGCGGGGATGGTCGTTCGATCTCGGGCGGTTGCGATGCACGCTGAGAATCGTAGTGAGAACGATTCTCAGTTCCACCGACGTGGCCGATAACCTGAGGGGGTGCAGCGACCGAGGGCAGCGTTCGACGCGGTGAGCGTTCGGTTCGGCGAACTGCTCGCCCTCGACCGAACCACCACCACGTTCGAGCCGGCGAGCTCGGTTGCGCTCGTCGGCGCCAACGGCAGCGGGAAGAGCACGCTCCTCAACGTGCTCGCCGGGCTGCTCACGCCGACGACCGGAGTGGTGACCCGCGATTCGGACAACGTCGTGTTCATCGCCCAACAACAGTCCCACCACCCATGGCTCCCGATCCCGGTGGCCGAGGTGTTGAAGATGGGGTGCTACCGACGTCGCGGGCTGCTCGGGCGAATCACCGCGGAGGACCGCCGTGAGATGTCCGACGTCGCCGATCGCCTCGAGGTCGCCGACCTGCGCCGCCGCCCGTTCGGCGAGTTGTCCGGCGGTCAACGTCAGCGGGTGCTCGTCGCCCAGGCTTTGATCGGTGCGCCCGATCTGCTCCTGCTCGACGAGCCGATCACCGGGCTCGACATCCCGAGTCAGGAGGCGATCCTGCGCATCGTCGACGAGGAGGTGGCGCGCGGGGCGACCGTGGTCTTTTCCACGCACCACCTCGACGAGGCGCGGCGGGCAACACGGGTGATGCTCCTCGCCGGCTGTGTGATCGCCGACGGAACGCCCGGCGAGGTGTTGCGACCTGAACACCTGGCACTGGCCTTCGGCGGGCGAGTGCTCACCGTCGGCGATGCCGCCGTGCTCGTTGACGATCACGGCCACGGTCACGACCATGATCACGCGGGTCAGGGCCACGTTGCGGGCGTGCCACGCGACAGCGAGCACGCCGAGTTCGGGCATCGTCACCTGCACGACGCGAGCCACGCTCAGCATGCGTCGCCCACCGATCCCGGGTGCGCCGACCAGGCCTCCGGAGCGAGCGATCGCCTAGCGTCGAACGAATCGTGATCCGCTTCGACGACGATCTACGCGACCGCATCGCCAGCAACCTGACCCGCCACGAACGGCTCGAGCTCGACGTCGGCGAGCGCCGGCACGCGGCGGTGGCGATCGTCGTGGTCGACTCCGTCGCCGGATCCGATGCCGACGATCCGCACGGCGCTTCCGCCGAGGACCTGACGGTCATCCCCTCCGACGTCCGCGGCCTCGACGGTCAGATGGCGGGGGTCGCCGGCGGCGCCTCGTTCGTACTGTGCCGGCGCAGCGCCGGGCTCAACAGCCACGCCTCGCAGTGGGCGCTGCCGGGCGGTCGCATCGACGCCGGCGAGTCACCGATCGAAGCCGCGCTCCGCGAGACCGACGAGGAGGTCGGCCTGCGATTGCAGGAAGACGCCGTACTCGGCGTGCTCGACGACTACGCCACACGTTCGGGATACGTGATCACACCGGTCGTGGTGTGGGGCGGCGCCGACGCGCAGCTCGTGCCGAATCCGGCCGAGGTCCGCGCGATGTACCGCATCGGGTTGCATCAGCTCGTGCGCGACGACTCGCCGCGGTTCGTGTCGATCCCGGAGAGCGACCGGCCGGTGGTACAGGTGCCGCTCGGCGGCGACCTGATCCACGCTCCGACCGGGGCGTTGCTCGTGCAGTTCCGCTGGGTCGGCCTCGACGGGCGGGCCAACGAACGCGTCGCCGAGTTCGAACAACCCGTCTTCGCCTGGGGCTAGGCGCGGGCTCGGCGAACAAGACGTCACAACGGTGCCAGGCACCGCCGTGACATCACCGACCGGAGTGGCCGAAGCCGCCGCCGCGATCCACTCCGTCGAGTGAGTCGACGATCTGCCACGCCACCGACTCGACGCGCTGGATCACGAGCTGAGCGATGCGGTCGCCGCGCTCGACGACATAGTCCGTGCTCGGATCGGTGTTGATCAGCACGACCTTCACCTCGCCGCGGTAGGCGGCATCGATGAGACCCGGGCCGTTGACGACGCTGATCCCGTGCTTGACCGCCATGCCGCTGCGCGGGAGGACGAAGCCGCCGTGGCCCATCGGGATGGCGATGGCGATGCCCGTCGGCACGAGTGCCCGGCCGCCGCCCGCTGCCAGCGTCGCCGACTCGCGGGCGTAGAGGTCGAGGCCGGCGTCGCCGTCGTGGGCGTAGGCGGGAAGTGGCAGGTCGGGGTCGAGCTGGACGATCGGGACGGGGAGGCTCACGGCGCCCGAGAGTAACGAACGTCGGGACCCGTCCCCTTCGTTCGTTAGTCGAGCGAGACGATCGTCCAATCGGCGAGCGTCGACGTGTCGCAGCTGCCGGCGACGGTGACGAGGATGCGCTCGTCGGCGTCGGCCGCCTCGGCGAACGAGTCGGCACCGGACAGGTCGCACGGGGCGAACGGTCGCTCGGCCGCCGGCAGGCGAAGCGACGACTGCCACGAGTGCACGAGCTGGTTCGTGTTCCGCCGCCCGATCGCGAGCGCGAACTCGGCATGGTCGCGGTCGTCGATGCGGTCGAGCTCGCGGCGGGCATCGCCCCACACCGGCGTCATCGGGTTCGACGCGTCGAGGTAGACGAAGACCCGCGTCGTGTCGCGCGTGGCCACCGTGATCAGCGCGTAGGCGCCGAACACGACGGCCACGATCGCGAGCCAGATGGCGAACGGCTTCATCGACCCGCCCGGTCAGCCGCCGGCGTTGAACAGGGCGGCGATCTTGAACTCCACGTCGTCTTCGCTGGCGTTGATGCTCGCCGCTTCCACGAGCGACGACACCCGGCCGAGCTCGGCGAGGTCGGCTTCGAAGCCGACGGTGTAGATCGGCACCCGCAAGCCGGCGACCACGTTGTCGACGTCGTCGAACGACAAGCCGTTCGTCGTCATGCCGTCGGTCAGCACGACGAGGAGCGTCTTCAGGTCGGGCTCGACCGCCTTTTGATCCTGCAGCATCTGCAAGCCGAGGACGATGCCGTCGTACATCGCGGTACCGCCGCCCGGGCTGAGATCTTCGGCGATGGCGGCGTAGCGACCCTGCTGATTGAGGTCGAACCGGGCGATGTCGAGGCGCTTGGACGCGGTGTCGTTGAACTCGACCACCCCGACGCGGGTCTCGGGCTTGATGAATTCGCGCGCCGATTGCATCGCCTGGCGCACCGACTGGATGCGGCTGCCCTCCATCGATCCGCTGACGTCGACGACGAACACGGTCGACACCGGCCGCCCGCCGTCCTTCTTGTCCTTCCACACGTTCTGCACGTCGATCAGCGTCTCGCCGTCGGGTGTCTCCACCGTCGCGTCGTACGGCGGAGGATCGAACCCGAAGTCGGACGCCGACGCCTGCTGCTCGGGCCGCTCCACGAACTCGGCGAACAGTTCGAGCGCTTCACTCTGATCGGCGGTCAGCTCACCGACGGCGTACAGCGGGTTGTCGTGACGAACCCCGAACGGGATGAACTCGTAGCCCGAGTCGAGTGAGTCGGTGTTCACGTACGTCTGCCACTCGAGCACGAACGTGTCGAGCGTGCCGGTGTCGTTGGCCACGGAGTCGCGCATCTGCAGCGTCGTGAGGGCGACGAAGGGCACCTGACGCTGGAACTGCTCGAACACGCTCGCCACGT
>CAZQCP010000094.1:11007-11732 GCA_964592115.1 uncultured Ilumatobacteraceae bacterium | reverse complement strand
TCGTGAGCACCATCCCCCGGTCGAAGCGCCCCGAGCAGATGCGGGCGAACGCGATCCGGTCGCGGTGGTTGCGGTCCATGTTGGCCTGCACCTTGAACACGAACGCCGAGCACGGCTCGTCGAGGTGGCGCGGTTTGTCGTCGACGTCGAGGCGCGGGCTCGGCGCGGGGGCGAGGTCGACGATCGCATCGAGCAGGTGGCGTACGCCGAAGTTGGTCAGCGCCGAGCCGGCGAACACCGGCGTGGACTCGCCGGCGAGGAACGAGTCGAGGTCGACGTCGGCCTCGGTCGCGGTGAGCAGTTCGGTCTCCTCGACGCACTTCGTCCAGGCGGCACCCTCCTCGTCGGCGGCGCGTTCGGCGGGCACGTCCTCTTCGGGAGCGATCTGCGATCCGCGGGCCACTCGGGTGAACCGGGTGAACACGTCGGTGCGGCGGTCGAGCACACCACGCAGGTCGCCGAACGAGCCGACGGGCCACGTGGCGGGCGTCGGCCGAAGACCGATCTGCGCTTCGATCTGATCGAGCAGCTCGAGCGGTTCCATGCCCGGCCGGTCGAGCTTGTTGAGGAACGTCAGCACGGGCAGGCTCCGCGAGCGGCACACCTCGAACAGCTTGAGGGTCTGCGGCTCGATGCCCTTGGCCGAGTCGAGCACCATCACCACGGCGTCGACTGCAGCGAGCACGCGGTACGTGTCCTCGGAGAAGTCGCGGTGGCCCGGCGTG
>CAZQCP010000094.1:8347-10997 GCA_964592115.1 uncultured Ilumatobacteraceae bacterium | reverse complement strand
GAGCAGGTTGAGGTCGTGGTCGCGGTAGGGGAAGTTGAGCGCCGTCGACGTGATCGAGATGCCGCGGGTCTGCTCCATCTCCATCCAGTCCGACGTGGCCGCTCGGCGACCCTCGTGCGCCTTGACCGCGCCACCGGACGTGATCGCCCCTGCGTACAGGAGGAACTTCTCGGTGAGTGTGGTCTTGCCCGCGTCGGGGTGGCTGATGATGGCGAACGTGCGACGGCGCGCTGCTGCATCGAGGACCTGGGCGGACATCGGATTCACGCTACCGATCGACGCTGGTCGAGCCTCACGACCGACCGCCTCGATGACTACCGTCGGTGGCCGTGATCGATCGGGATCGACTGGCTGGCCTGATGGCCGCCGAGGAGCGGCGGTTCGTGGACCTGCATCCGCAGTCTGCGGAGCTGGCCGCAGCGGGCCGCGCGCACCTCCTCGAAGGCGTACCGATGCCGTGGATGACCCGCTGGCCCGGCGCCTTCCCCGTGCACGTCTCCGCCGCCGACGGTGCCCGCTTCGTCGACGTCGATGGCATCGAGTACGTGGACTTCTGCCTCGGCGACACCGGCGCGATGGCCGGACACGGCACCATCGCCGCCGCCTCCGACGGCGTATCGACGACGATGCTGCCGAGCGCCGACGCGGTGTGGGTGGCCGAGGAGCTGTCGCGACGGTTCGGGATGGCGAAGTGGCAGCTGACGACTTCGGCGACCGACGCCAACCGGTTCGTGTTGCGCTTCGCCCGGCATCTCACCGGTCGTCCGAAGATCGCCGTGATGGACTGGTGCTACCACGGCACGGTCGACGAGACGCTGGCCATCCTCGATGCCGACGGGAACGTCGTCAGCCGGCCTGGGGCGATCGGTCCGCAGGTGGAGCCTGCGCTCACGACGCGGGTCGTGCCGTTCAACGACCTCGACGCGCTCGACGCCGCGCTCGCCCACGGCGACGTCGCCGCGCTGTTGATGGAGCCGGCGCTGACCAACATCGGCATCGTCCTGCCCGAACCCGGATACCACCACGCGGTGCGCGACATCACCCGTCGGCACGGTGTGCTGCTCGTGATCGACGAGACACACACGATCTCGGCAGGCCCCGGTGGCTGCACCGACGCGTGGGGGCTCGACCCCGACCTGTTCGTGATCGGCAAGCCGATCGGCGGCGGCTTTCCGGTGGCCGCGTACGGCATGACCGACGACGTCGCGGCTCGCCTCGGCCCGCTGCTCCATGGCCACGAAGCCGACGTCGGTGGCGTCGGTGGCACGTTGGCCGGCAGCGCCATGGCGACCGCGGCGATCAGGGCGACGCTCAGCTCGACGCTGCTCGACGCGGACTACGCCCGCATGATCCCGCTGGCAGCGGCGTGGACCACTGGCGTGCAGGCGGCGATCGACGACGCTGGGTTGGCGTGGTCGGTCCAGCAGCTCGGCTGCCGCGCCGAGTACTGGTTCTGCCCGCCTCCCGCGTCCGGCGCACAGGCCGCCGCGGCGGTTGACGACCAGCTCGACGCGTTCATGCACCTGTGGGCGCTCAACCGGGGGATCCTGATGACCCCGTTCCACAACATGGCGCTGCTCTCCCCGTCCCACACGCCCGCCGACGTCGAGCGCCACACCACCGTCTTCACCGCCGCCGTCGCGGCCCTGACATCCTCGTGACCCGGCATCGATGAGGTTCGCGTGCACCTGTCGCGCTGGAATCTCATCGATGGAGACTGGTTGCGGGCATCGATGAGGTTCGCGTGCACCTGTCGCCCAGGAATCTCATCGGTCGGTGTGGCGGACGGGGACGACCTGCGACAGAGTGAGCGAGATGAAAGCGGATCTGGTGGTTGCCGCGCGGGAGGCGGTGCGCGGCGCTGAGCGCATCGTGGTGCTGACGGGGGCGGGGATCTCGACCGACTCGGGCATCCCGGACTTCCGTGGGCCCAACGGGATCTGGACGAAGAACCCGGGCGCGGAGAAGGCGAGCAACATCCAGCACTACCTCGCCGACCCCGACGTACGCCGCGCCGCGTGGCAGAGCCGGCTCGACATGGGCGCGTGGACCGCGGAGCCGAACGATGGCCACCGAGCGATCGTCGAACTGGAGACGAGCGAACGGCTGCTCGCCGTCGTGACCCAGAACATCGACGGCCTCCACCAGAAGGCAGGCAACGATCCCGACCGGGTGATCGAGGTCCACGGCACCGTGTGGTTCAGCCGTTGCTGGGACTGCAACGACCGCCGCCCGATGGCCGAGACGCTCGATCGGGTACGGGCGGGAGAAGCCGATCCACCGTGTCTCGTGTGCGGCGGGATCGTCAAGAGCGACACGATCAGCTTCGGCCAGAACCTGATTCCTGAGGTGATCGACCGGGCGATGCGGGTGAGCGAGGAGTGTGATCTGATGCTCGCCGTGGGCTCGACGCTGTCGGTGTATCCGGCCGCGAACTGTGTGCCGATCGCTCGGACCGCGGGCGCGTCGGTGATCATCGTCAACGGCGACGCGACGGCGATGGATCACCACGCCGACTGGCTGCTGACCGGCCAGATCGGCGAGATCCTCCCGGCGATCGTCGCCTGACTGCTCAGCCGTTCCCGCCGGGCCCGCCAGCGGGCGGCGCCCCGCCGGGTCCGCCGCCAGGACCGCCACTCGGACCGCCGCC
>CAZQCP010000094.1:0-8247 GCA_964592115.1 uncultured Ilumatobacteraceae bacterium | reverse complement strand
CCCATGCCCGATGACGATGGCGTCGTGGTGGTGTCGATCGGTACGACCAACGAACCGGCGAACCCGCGCTCGACATCACCGGACAGCTCGAGCATCTGCTGGTCGATCGTGTCCGGCGTGAAGATCCCGTCGCTCTCGATCGACACGTTGGCGAAGTTCCGGATCGATGCCGCATACAGCGCCGACGATTCGTAGACCGCGCTGGAGGCTCCTTCGGGGAACGCCGCCTGGGAGGTGGCGATGCAGTTGTCGTGATCGACGATCGAGTCGACGTCGGGATAGACCTCGAAGTGGATGTGCGGCCAGCGTCCCGCGTAGCAGCCGGGGAAGATCGACGTGAACGTCACCCGGCCATCGGCGTCAGCGACCTGCACGCCGCGGAGGTAGTTCTCGTTCTCCAACCCCGACGAGTACATCGAGTAGCCGCCCTCGGCATCGCAGTGCCACGCGTACACGGCGGCGCCCACGAAGGGGACGTTGCCATTCGCCATGTCGATCACCTCGAACGAGAACGTGAGCGGGACACCATCGGCGACGCCCGACGCACCGCCGAAGCTCGACGTGATGTCGCTGCGCACGACGCCGGACTGCTCGAGGATGTCAGGGCCGTTCGTGCCGTCGGCCGGGTACGGACCGTTCGTCTCGTCCGGGATCTCCAGCAGCGATCCGGCGGAGACGGCGGTGGAGTCCGTGGCGGTGGAACCTCCCCTCGAACAGGCGGCGATCGCCACCGCTCCCGCGCCGGCGCCGAGCAGCGACAACAAGCGCCGTCGGGTGAAGAGCGTGCCGATGTCGAACTGCAGACCCTGGTCGACGAGCTCGGCGTCGGGATCAGCCAACGGACGCCCCTCGTAGGAGCCGGCGGTCGGTGAGCTTCCGGTGTTGTGGACCATGCCTGTCAGGGTGCCGTCGTCGACTCCAGGTGCGCTGGGAGACAGCCGAGAGTTGGCTGAGCGTGCGGTTGCACCGGATCGCATCACGTGCTCATCGGGTGCGGCGGCTGGCGAGCAGCGCGCCGGCGATGACGAGCGCGATGCCGGCGACCTGTACCGGGCTGACGTGATCGTCGCGGAAGGCGACGCCGAGCCCGAGGGCGACGACCGGAACGAGGTAGGTGATGAACGACGCCCGGGTCGGCCCGACGCGCCCGACGAGCGTGCCCATCAACGCGAACGCGATGCCGGTGCCGACGACGCCGAGCACGGCGACCGCGGCGATCGGCCCGGCCTCCCAGCGCGCCTCGCCGATCTCCCACAGTCCGTACGGCGCGGTCCAGAGCGTGGCGAGGGCGAGCATCTTCGCCATCAGGGTCACCGACCCGTAGCGCTGTTGCAGCGGTCCGGCGAGGTTCACGGCGACGCCGTAACACATCGTGGCGAGCACCACGAGCGCCACGCCGAGGGCCTGGCTCGCGCCTTCACCGATCGAGGGTGCGCTCACCAGCACGACACCGCCGAACCCGGTGACGATCCCGGCGAGCTGTGCGCCACGAGTCGGCTGGCGAAGGAACAGCGCCGCGAACAGCGCGGCGAAGATCGGCGTCGCTCCGTTGAGCAGCCCGGCGACCGCCGAACTGATGTGCTGTTCGGCGATCGGAAACAGCGTGAACGGCACGGCGACCCAGAGGATCGACAGGACCACGAGGCGCCCGCGGTCAGCGCGGTCGATCGGCCCGCGCTGGCGGGGGAGCGGCAGCGCGGCGAGCGCCAGCGCGCCGAGGCCGACGCGGGCGAGGGTGATCAGCCCGGGCGGCATCGCGTCGAGGCCGATGTCGATGAACAGGAACGACGCGCCCCAGATCGCGGACACCGTGACGAAGAGCCCCCAGTCCTGCGGGGAGAACCGATCGTCGACGGGCGCCGCTGGCGGTGTCATGTCGGATCGGGGCGCCGTGCTGGACACCGCGGCAACGTACCGCCCGCGGTATCGGATGACGATTCCCGACTTGTTGGGTAGGCTTTTCGGCATGGCAACGTTTCGTGACCTGCTGAGTGCCGCCAAGTCCGAGATCCGTGAGGTCGACACCGCCGCCGCCGCCGCCGAGATCGCCGCCGGCGCGGTCGTCCTCGACGTGCGCGAGCCCGACGAGTACGAGGAAGGTGCGCTCGCCGACGCGATCCACATCCCGCGCGGCCACCTCGAAGCGCAGGTCGAGAACCGCATCACCGACAAGACCGCGCCGATCGTCGTGTACTGCGCGGGTGGCGTGCGTTCCGCGTTCGCCGCACGGACGCTGGGCGAGCTCGGCTACGAGCAGGTCGCCTCGATGGACGGCGGCTTCGGTCGCTGGAAGGACGAGGGACGCCCATGGTCGCAGCCCGTGTCGCTGACCCCGGAACAGTCGATTCGCTACAAGCGCCATCTGTTGCTGCCCGAGGTCGGTGTCGAGGGCCAGGTCAAGCTGCTCGAGTCGAAGGTGCTGCTGCTCGGCGCCGGCGGGCTCGGCTCACCGGCGGGGCTCTACCTCGCGGCCGCCGGCGTCGGCACGATCGGCATCGTCGACATGGACGAGGTCGACGCGTCGAACCTCCAGCGTCAGGTGATGCACAACGTCGACCGCATCGGCGACCGCAAGGTCGACTCGGCGAAGAAGACGCTGACCCTGCTCAACCCCGACGTCAACGTGGTCACCTATGACACGCGCCTCGACGCGTCGAACATCATCGACATCATCTCCGGCTACGACGTGATCGTCGACGGCGCGGACAACTTCCCGAGCCGATACCTCCTCAACGACGCCAGCGTGAAGCTCGGCATCCCCGTCGTGCACGGCTCGATCTTCCGCTTCGAGGGCATGGTCAGCGTCTTTCATCCAAAAGAAGGCCCGACCTACCGCGACATGGTGCCCGAGCCGCCGCCAGCCGAGCTCGCCCCGAGCTGCGCCGAAGCCGGTGTGCTCGGCATGTTGCCGGGCCTCGTCGGCACGATCCAGGCGATCGAGACCGCCAAGCTGCTCCTCGGCCTCGGGGACCCGCTGATCGGTCGGATCCTGACGGTCGAGACGACGGAGATGGAGTTCCGGACCTTCAACCTGAAGGTCGACCCCGCCAACGAGGTCACGTACGCGAACCGCGACCGCATCCTGATCCAAGAGCTGGACGGACTCTGCGCCCCCGGCCTCCACTGAGCCGAGCTGGTGCGGGTCACTCGTCGCGACGGGGCCGGCCGTCCGCGCTCTCGGAGTCAGGCGACGTCAGCGGTGCGGACTCGCCCTGACAGGCGCACGAGCAGGGCGATCACGAGCAGGTAGATCACGACCGAGGCCGTCATCACGGTGCGGAAGCCGTACGACATCGACACGATCGTCGTCAGCGTCGACCCGATCACGGAGAAGAAGCCGTTGATCGCCCAGCCCCATGCCACGTACTCGCGGGAGTGTTCGCTGTCACGGGCGACGAGCGAGATCGTGAACGGCATGAACATGCCGAGGCAGAACCCGAGCGGCGCACACAACAGCGCGACGGCGACCGCCTTGGCGAGCAGCGGCCAGCTCAAGAGGGCATCTTCGATCGACGGGCTGACGAACGCGTAGAACAGCCCGAGTCCGATGATCGCCACGGTCAGCGACGCCAGCATCCGCCGCGGTCGATCGTGCCAGCGCTCACTCACGAGCGCGCCGATGCCGGTCGACAGGAGGATCGCCATCAGCGTCACGGTCAGCGAGTACGTCGGGTAACCCAGCACGAGTGAGAACCGCTGGATCAGCGTGATCTCGAAGGCGATGAAGGCGAGTCCGAGCCCGGCGAAGATCGGTGCCGAGTTGGCCTTGTTCGGCAATCGGTGCCACGTGTCGCGGACGAGTACGAACGGGAGCAGCAAGAAAACGGCTGCCATCAACACGGCGATCCCGAGCAACACGATCAGCACACGCTCGCCGATCCCGATCTCGATGTCGTAGCCGGCGGGCTGACCGAGGTCGCCGATGACGTCGGTGAACGGCGTGAAGTGCCAGAAGAACGGTCGGTTGTCGTCGATCGCCCGGACGTCGAAGGGATACGCGTCGACGACGGCGCCGACAGCGTCGTCTGGTGACGTGATGATCTGGTTGACGACGCCGGTGTCGTCGCCCGGTCGGCCGGGCAGGTAGCGGCCGACACCGCCGGGCACCACCGTCAGTTGCTCCTCGATCCGCCTGAGCTCGTCGTCGGTGAGGGGCGACGACTTCATGATCGTCGTCGAGAAGTTGTAACCGGCGAACCCGAGGAGCGCCCCCTCCTCGGTCGTGAGCACCGCCACCCGATCGGTGTGGTCGTCGACGCCCATCGACTCGTACGCGGCCCGTGCCGTCGAGGCCAGCCGGGCCGTGCGGTTCGGGTAGTTCTCGTAGTCGACCTCGCCGAACTGCATCACGACCATGCCGTTCGCGGACAGGTGACCGACCGCCTCTTCGATCATCTCCTGCGTGTACAGGTAGCTCTCCGACAGCACGAACGCGCCGCTCGACGCAGCGTTCGAGGCGGCGTAGCTGTCAGGGGCGACGAACCAGATGAGGTCGTAGCGACCGTCGGCGTTGGCGAGGTAGCTGCGACCATCGCCGACCACGTAGTTGACGCCGGGGTACTCGGTGATGTTCGAGGTGTAGTCCGCGAACTGCCCGCGCAACAGCGTGGCGGTCGCCGGGTTGAGCTCGACGGCGTCGATCTGTCGCGCTCCGAAGTGGATCGCCGCTTCGATCTCGTGTCCGCCCGCCGCGCCGATGATCAGCATCCGTTCCGGCGGCTCGCCGAGCGCGGCGAAGGGAACGGAGCGGACGTCGTTGTCGAACCGGGTCGACGACGCCGGGTCGCCGTCCCACGGCCAGATCGCCGACCCCCACGTGCCGTCGTGGTACAGCATCACGATGTCCGGGAGCTCCTGCGCATCGACGCGGAACAGCGCACTCCACTTCGTGGCCACCATCTTGTCGCCGGGGCGGACGCCCTTGCTCTCCTCGGCGCGGATCGCCGGCGCCGTGTCGGGTGCGATGACGACGACGGCGAGCACGGCCGCGAAGACCACCGCACCGACGGCGGCCACCCGACCGGCGCTCGACCGCCAGTCGAAATCGGCGAGCCACACCGCAGTGGCGAGCAGCAACACGCCGGCGATGGCGATGATCGCCACCGGGCCGATCCAGGCGACGAGCGGCACCACGACGAGGCATGCCGCGGCGGCGCCGGCGAGGTCGGAGAAGTAGAGCCGGTTGATGTCGTCGGAGCGGCGGGCGAACAGCGCCGACACGCACATCCCGACCGGCAAGAAGCTCACGTACAAGCCGAGCGAGATCAGGAGCAGCTGACCCATGCCGACGGCCTGCGCCCGCCGGCCTGCCGTCCACATCTCGATGGTGTCGAGCGGCGTGAGTGCGACGGCGAGGTAGCCGACGACGACACCGACGACCGAGGCCAGCGCGCACCGAGCCAGCAGCGCCTTCGTCGGCACCGCGTCGAGGCGGCGTGACACGGCGACGACAACTGCGCCAGACCCGAGCCCGAGCAGCGCGAGTCCGATCACCAGGTATGTGTAGTAGTAGTACAGCTTGAACGAGATGATCCGCGTGTAGGCGATCTCGAGCAGCAACGCTGCCGCGCTGATGGCGAAGATCTCGACGAGGTAGGTCGGACCGGAGCGTTCGCTCCGGCGGAATCGAGTCACGAGGTGCTCCGTGCGTTGAAAGGACGGGCCGGGCGACGGTCCCGGTCGAAGGTCGGCAGGAGCGTAGTGGTGGCCGGCCGCGGAACGCCGGATCCGCACCGCCCGTGCCAGGAGGTCGGTCAGGCGGGCTCGGTGAGCACTTCGGCTTCGAGCGGCGCTCGCTCCTCGCGCTCTTGGACCGCGACGCCCACGAGCACGAGCCCGATCCCGACGATCTCGATCCCGCTCGGTCGCTGGTCGAGCGCCAGCCATCCGATGAGTGCCGCCGTGACCGGCAACAGCGCGAGCAGGAGCGAGAAGCGGCGTATCGGGATGCGGCGCATCGTGAACTGGTCGATGCCGTAGCCGATGGCGTTGGAGAACACGCCGACGAGCAGGCACAACGCCAGCAGACGGGGCGATGTCCACACGTCGCCACTCCACGGCGCGCCCGCGGGAGCGATGGCCAGGGCACCGATCGCCAACCCGATCCCGAGGCCTGCAACTCCGCGATCGAGTCGGGCGACGCGGGACCCGATCACGATGTAGACCGCCCACATCGCCGAGGCCGCAAGGATGAACCCGAGCCCGGCGGTGTTGCTCCCGATCTCTCCGCCGCCGAGCACGACGACGCCGGCGAGCGCGAACACGAGGGCCACGGCGTTGCGGCCGGTCCGCGTGGCGATCGCGGCGACCGTGATCGGCCCGATGAACTCGATCGTGACCGCCTTGCCGAGGTCGAGGCGATCGATCCCCAGGTAGAAGAACAGGTTCATCAACGCGGTCGCGATGCCGAACACGCCAGCGGCGACGAGCTGCTCGCGGGTCCAGCGGCTTCGCCAGGCGCGGGCGACGGCGACCAGTGCGATCGCCGCGCCGATGACCCTGAACCAGGCGACGGTCTGCGGCTCGACCTCGTCGAACAGAGCGACGGCGATGACGGCGCCGACGTATTGAGCGATCGCCGAGAGGACGAAGAGGGCTTCGGGTTGGGCGGTGTCGAGCCAGCGCCCGACCGAACCCTGCGCGCGAGGGTCGTCCAACGACGGCCGATCCGGCGGAATCGTCAGTCGAACAGCTCGGGTTCGGACTGCGAGATCTCGTCCCACAGCGGCTGGAAGCTGAACCAGCCGGCGGCGTGGAAGCCGGTGTTGTCGCGCGTGTAGGTCGCGTACTCGTCGTTGATCTCGATCGGGCTGCCGGCGGCCATCGCCATCAGCTGGGCCTGACAGGAACGTTCCATCGAGATGAACCAGAACGCCGCTTCGTCGACGGTCTCACCGACCGTGAACAGGCCGTGGTTCTGGTGGATCGCCGCTTTGCCGTCGGGGAACAGCGACGCCAGCTCCTTGCCGGCCTCGATGTCGAACACGACGGCGCCGCCCTGTTCGGAGATCACCCGGTGGTCCTTGTAGAAGATGCACGCGTCCTGGGTCAGCGGCGCCAGCGGGATGCCGAGTGAGCTGAACGACTTGCCGTACGGCGAGTGCGAGTGAGCGGCGGCCACCACGTCGGGGCGCGCCTCGTGGATCGCCGAGTGGATGACGAAGGCGGCGCGGTTGACGGGCTTGGTGCCGTACACGACGTTGCCCTCGTGGTCGACGAGGATCAGGTCACTCTGTTTGATGTGGCGGAAGCTCATGCCGAACGGGTTGACCCAGAACAGCTCGGGGAACTCGGGGTCGCGTGCGGTGATGTGCCCAGCGACGCCCTCGGAGAACCCGAAGCGGCCGAACAGGCGCAGCGCCCCGGCGAGGTGCGTCTTGCGGTAGTACCGCTCGTCGTCGACGTTGTCGAAGGTGGGGATGCCGTCGAGACCGACGACCTTCGGCGTCAGCTCGACGCCGTCGATGGAGCGCGTTGACGCTGCTGCCTGCGTGTCTTGCGTGATGGCCATGGATCAACCGTACTCCCGAACGTGACCCGCCGTCCCTGCCTACGCTCGGCTCCGTGACCGTGATCTCCCCGTCCGACATCGCCCCGCCCGCAGCCAACTACGCCCACGCCGTGCTGACGCAACGAGCAGGACGGTGGCTGCACACGTCCGGCGTGGTGCCGATCGCGCCCGACGGCTCGGTACCGGCCACGATCGGCGAGCAGGCGGTGGTGGTGTGGGCAAACATCGCAGCCATGTTGCGCGAGGCGGAGATGACGACGTCCGACGTGGTGTCGGTGACGACCTACGCCGTCGTCGGCGAAGACCTGGCGCCGGTGATGGCGGCGCGCGATGCGGCGCTCGGCGCGCACCGCGCGGCGTCGACGCTGGTGACCGTCCCGGCGCTGGTCCGTCCCGAGTGGAAGGTCGAGATCGCCATCATCGCCGCCGCAGGCTGAGACGTCAGACGGATCCGCCGCCCCAGCTGCCCTGCGCACGGTGGATCTCGCCGAGCGCACGCGCCTCCTCGAACGATCGTGAGTACGGGCTGCCGCCGGGACCGGGACCTTCGGGCGGCTCCTTGCTTGATCCACGCGGTGAATCGCTTGAACCCGCTGCGGACGCTTGCCATACCGGTCCTCCTGTCACACGTCTCACCCGACACTAGATGTCACACCGGTGCCAGGCACGTTGGTGACGTTCACAGGTGAGCGGTGATCGCCACCAGCAGGTCGTCGTAGTCCTCGAACGACTCGAAC
>CAZQCP010000093.1:0-11878 GCA_964592115.1 uncultured Ilumatobacteraceae bacterium | reverse complement strand
GTCGACTTCGACGACGGCGACGTGGTGCTGCTGGGCGTCAAGAGCCAGGACACGGCAGGCGTGCTCAGCGACCTGCGGGCCGCTGGCGTCACCGACGTGCCGATCGTGTGCATGCAGAACGGCGTCGACAACGAACGCCAAGCACTCCGTCTGTTCCCGAACGTGTACGGCATCTGCGTGATGCTCCCGGCCGACCACCTCGCGCCCGGCGTCGTGCGCGTGTGGACCGCGCCCAGCTCGGGCCTGCTCGACATCGGCCGTTATCCGCACGGCGTCGACGACGTGTGCCTGGAACTGGCCGCCACGCTCGAAGCGGCGACGTTCGGTTCGATCCCTCGCAGCGACATCATGAGCTGGAAGTACCGCAAGCTGCTGATGAACCTCGGCAACGCGATCGAAGCGGTGTGCGGCCGACCCGCTCGACGCCTCGTGGAGTTGGTGCAAGCCGAAGGCGAGGCGGTACTCGCCGCGGCGGGGATCCCGGTCGTGAGCCGCGAGGACGACCTGGCCCGGCGCGGTGACGCGCTCAAGATCCAGCCGGTCGAGGGCGAGGCGCACCGGTCCGGCGGGTCGACGTGGCAGAGTCTGCGGCGTGCCACGGGCACGATCGAGACCGACTACCTGACCGGCGAGATCGTGCTCCTCGGTCGCCTCCACGGCGTTGCGACCCCCGCCAACTCCATGCTGCAGAACGTCACCGCCGAGATGGCTCGCGCCGGCGAGCCCCCGGCATCGCGCTCCGAGGACGACCTGCTCGCGGCGATCGACGACTGATCGCCTGAGTACCCCTCCCCGCCGGCCCACCACGATCTGGGTCGGATCTGTTCCGGATCCCGGAAGAATTCTGCCCCAGATCGGCGACGGCAGGCGATCAGCAACGCTGGGGCCTGTCCCCCTCCGTTGCTGTTCGGGGGCGCGAGTCTGCTCCACTCTCTGGATGAAGTTCGGAGTCTTCTACGAACACCAGCTCCCCAAGCCGTGGTCCGACGACGACGAGTACGTCTTGTTGCGCGACGCGCTCGAACAGGTCGAGCTCGCCGACCGGCTCGGCTTCCACTACGCGTGGGAGGTCGAGCACCACTTCCTCGACGAGTACTCGCACTCGTCGGCACCCGAGGTGTTCCTCGCCGCAGCCGCCGCCCGCACGTCGCGCATCCGGCTCGGCCACGGCATCCGCCAGGTGATCCCGAAGTACAACCACCCGGCACGCACCGCCGAGACGCTCGCCACGCTCGACCTGATCTCCAACGGCCGCGTCGACTTCGGCATCGGCGAAGGCGCCACCCGGCTCGAGCTGCACGGCTTCGACATCCCTGCCAAGCAGAAGCGGGCGATGGCGCTCGAAGCGGCCGAGCAGATCGCCAACATGCTCGTGCTCGACCCGTACCCCGGGTACACGTCGGAGACGTTCACGATGCCGTGCCGCAACGTGTTGCCCAAGCCCCGCCAGAAGCCGCACCCGCCGATGTGGATGGCATGCACGAACCGCGAGACGATCAAGGTCGCCGCCCGCAACGGTGTCGGTGCGCTGGCGTTCAGCTTCATCGACCCCGACGAGGCGAAGGCCTGGATCGACATCTACTACGACATCATCGCCAGCGAGGAGTGCGTCCCGCTCGGCCACACCGTGAACGCGAACATCGCCCTCGTCGCCGGGTTCTCGTGCCACGAGGATCGAGCCGAAGCGATCCGCCGCGGGCAGGAAGGCTTCGAGTTCTTCGGCTACGCGCTCAACGCGCTCGTCGCCCACGATCAGGTGCCAGGGCGCACGACGGTGTGGGAGGAGTTCCAGGCGAAGCGTTCACCGGACAGCGCCGAGCGGCGGATCGCCGCCGCCGAGGCGCAGGGCGAGGACTACGCGAGCTGCATCGGCACGCCCGCGGACGCGGCTCGGTACCTCTCCCAGATGCGCGACGTCGGCGTCGACCAGATCATCTTCATCCAGCAAGCTGGCCGTAACCGGCACGAGGACATCTGCGCGTCGCTCGAACTGTTCGCCGCCGAGGTGATGCCGGACTTCGTCGCCGACGAAGACGGGCGCGAGCAGTCCAAGGCCGAGCGGCTCGCACCGCACGTGGCCGCGGCGCTCGCCCGCAAGGACTGGATGCAGCCGCTCACCGACGACGACATCCCTGTCGTCAAGGCTTCGGTCGCCAAGGCCCAGACCAGCGGCAGCCTGACCTGACCGCGATCTGGCCGAGATCTCACGCCGAACGCGCATCTGCGTCGGATTCATCGCGCTTTCCGTGACGAATCCGACCCAGATGGCTATGGGGGATTGAGATGGGGGGTTGATGGGGGGTGGGGGTTGGTGGTCAGTCGTCGACGTGGCGGTGGACGACGTCGCCGTCGGAGTCCATCAGGTGGGCCCGGACGAACCACTGGAACAGCTCGAGCTCGCCGAGGTTGCCGATGAGCAGGTCCTCGGACACCGGGTCGAGATCGGCGAGCTCGCCAGCGGCCTGACGGTGGTCGGCGATGACGCCGGAGTACACATCGTCGAGACGGGCGAGGTGGCGGACGGACGGCTCACGACCGAGGTCGTAGTCGTCCCAGCGGCGGCCGTCGACGATCGCCTTCGGCGTTCCCAACGGGACGCCGCCGAGGGTGGCGATGCGTTCAGCGATCGCGTCGGACATGGCGCGGACGGCATCGACCTGCGGGTCGATCATCTCGTGCACGGCGATGAAGTTCATGCCGACGACGTTCCAGTGGATGTGCTTCAACGTCAGATGCAGATCGAGCGTCGACACGAGGCGGTCCTGGAGGATCTCGACCACCTTCGGTGCATCACCATTGAGGCTGTAGCTGTCGGCGACCGACGGGCTGGCCGTCGCGGCGACCTTCGAAGCGGGCTTCTTGACGTCAGCCTTCTTGACGGACTTCGTTGCGGTGGGCATTGCTGCTCCTTTCATGAGCGCGTGCGTGGGGGTCGATACACCATGTTCAACCGACCTGGACCAGGAAGATTCCCGTTCCGCGCTGAGTCAAACGCACGCCGCGCCGCCCACCCTCCTGCGCACCCACGCCGTCGGCCGTCAGGCGCCGGCGGCGGCTTGCTCGCGGTACTGGGCGCGCAAGCGGTGCTTGTAGATCTTGCCGTTGTCGGCGCGGGGCAGTTCGGTGACGAAGTCGAACTGGCGCGGGCACTTGAACCCGGCGAGCCGGTCGCGGCAGTGTCGATCGAGCTCGGCGCGCAGTGCCTCGCACTCGTCGCCGCTCGGCACGGACCCGTCGCGCAGCTCGACCACGGCGACCACCCGCTCGCCCCACTCGGCGTCGGGCGCGCCGATCACCGCCACGTCACCGACGGCGCGATGTTCGAGCAGCACCGCATCGACCTCGGCCGGGTACACGTTGACGCCGCCGGAGATGATCAGGTTGGCGGTGCGATCGGTGAGGTAGAGGTAGCCCTCGTCGTCCAGGTAGCCGACGTCGCCGAGCGTGAAGTAGTCGCCGCGATAGGTCGAATCGGTCTTGTCGGGCGCTTTGAAGTACTCGAAGCGCCCGACCTCGGGAGCGCGCAGGTACAGCATCCCGACCTCGCCGGTCGGCAGCGGATTGCCTTCCTCATCGCCGACGATCACCTGGCCCTCCGGCATCGGCTTGCCGACCGTGCCGGGATGGGCGAGCCACGTCGCCGAGTCGACGTAGCTGCCGCTCCCCTCGGTCGCCGCGTAGTACTCGATGACCACGGGACCGAACCACTCGATGATCCCGCGCTTCACCGGCACTGGGCACGGCGCGGCGCCGTGGATGATGTGACGCACGGACGACACGTCGGCGCTCGCCTTCACGTCGTCGGGGAGGGCGAGCAGGCGGTGGAACATCGTCGGCACCATGTGCGTGTGCGTCACGCCGTGCGTGTCGATCAGTTCGAGTGCGTGGGCGGCGTCCCAGCGTTCCATCACGATCACCGTGGCCCCGGCGGCGATCGGGATCGACAGCGAGAACGCCAGTGGCGCGGCGTGGTAGAGCGGCCCGGTGCAGAGGTGCACGTCGCCGCCGACGTCGTCGTGATACCCGCCGAGGTTCACCGCGGCCACACGCGCCGGCGGGCGGTACACCCCCTTCGGGCGACCGGTCGTGCCCGACGTGTAGAGCATCGTCGAGCCGGGCGTCGCGTCGTCGAGCGGATCGGCTGACTCGGCAGCGAGCGCGGCCTCGTACGACTCGAACCCGTCGAGCTCGCCGTCGGCGACGAGGCCGACCGTGCACCGCGGTGACTGGGCGAATGCTGGCGCGGCGACGCCCGCCAGCTCTGCGCTGGTGACGAGGGCCTTGGCCTCGCAGTCGTCGACGATGTAGCTCGCCTCGTCGCCGGTGAGGTGCCAGTTGACCGGCGTCAACCGGAACCCGGCACGCAAGCACGCCTGCACGGTCTCGACGAACACCGGCTGGTTCGGCGCCAGCAGCGCCACGGCGTCGCCGGCCACGAGCCCCCTCGCGCGCAGGGCACGGGCGAGGCGGTTGGCGTTGGCGTCGAGCTCGGCGAACGTGCGGGTGCCGGTCGTCGTGATGATCGCGAGCGCGTCGGGGCGCTGCGCGGCCCAGGCGGTGACGTCTTGCATCGAGTGGGTCGACCCGTCAGGCGGGCGCGTCCGCGGCGCGGTCCTGGGCGACGGCGTCGTAGTGCGCGTAGTCCTCGCTCGTGTCGTCGGCGAACTCGAACTCGAGCAGCCCGGCCTCACCCCAGAGCTGGCGGAGGTAGCCGTTGTTCGCATCGAGCAGGCCGAGCTTGCGGACGTTGGGCACGAGCTTGGAGAAGAACGCCCGCTGGAACCCTGCGGCGGCGTTCAGCTTCAGCTGGCCGGACGCCTCGATCAGGTACGGCACGATCTCGTCGACCTTGACGCCCATCCGCTCCCAGATCTCGGGCGTGGTGGAGCGGGCCTGGTTGCGCAGCGTGTTCTCGGCGAGGAACTCCTGGCGCTCCTTCAGCTCGGCCTCGCTGAAGTCGGCGTAGACCTCCGACAGCGTCAAGATGCCGAACGCCACGTGGCGCGCCTCGTCGGCGAGCACGTAGCGGAGCAGCTTGCGCAGCAGCGGTTCGTCGGTGCGACGCAGCATGTCGCCGAACGCGGCGAGGGCGAGGCTCTCGATGATGATCTGCATGCCGAGGTAGGCGATGTCCCAGCGGCTGTCCTCGAGCAGGCCGAACACCTGCCCGGCGAGGAAGGGGCTCATCGGGTACATGTCGCCGACCTTGTCGTGGAGGTAGCGCTGGAAGACCTCGGTGTGGCGCGCCTCGTCCATCGTCTGGGTCGCCGCGTAGTACTTGGCGTCGATCCACGGCACCGTCTCGACGATCTTCGCCGCGGTGAGCATCGCCCCCTGCTCGCCGTGCACGAACTGGCTGAGTGACGCCTTCAGCGATTCGAGGCCGAGCTGGGTGAACTCCTTGTCGCCCCAGTTCTTGATCGGTGAACCGGGCATCTCCTTGGCCGCTTTGGAGAGCAGCATGATCGGCGAGTTCCAGTCGATGATCGCCTCCTGGTCGACCGGTGTGGACCAGTCGAGGTCAGTGACGCTCGACCACTGCGACGTCGTCGCCTTGTTGTAGAGGGTCACGAGCTGGGGGCGCTCGCGGGCGTAGTCCCACGTGAATGCGCGCGGCGCGTTGTCGTTGACGACGCGGATCGTCTCGCGCACCTCGGCGTCGCTCGGCAACGGCGGCGGCGCGCTGGACGAGACGCTCGGGGCGGGGCGGTCCTGGGTGTCGGTCATCGTGATTCCTCCGTGTGATGCTGCGCGCTGTGGTGATGTTCGGATTGATCGGGTGACGAGTCCGGTGATGGGTGCGGCGGGCGGGACTGGTCGCCGAGGCTGGCGACGACGCGCTCGACGAGGCTGTTCCAACCGGCGGCGTCGGGCGCCTTGGTACCGGCGGCTCGTTGCACGAGCAGCCCGAGCGAGAGCGTGCGGATGAACGCCAGCACCGCTTCGGGATCGACGTCGTCGGCCACCGTGCCGTCGACGAGCGCCCGCTGCACGAGTGGTTCGACGGAGTTGCGCCACGCGTCCTGCGCGTCGTGCAGCGCCTGAGCAACTTCGGGTTCGCGGCGGGCGGCCATGTGCGCTTCGAGACGGACCGCCTCGTCGAGCGTCAACGGGGCATCGGACCAGCGGGCACCGCGGCTGATCAGCTCGGCGACGCGCTCGACGTGGTCGCCAGCGCCGGCGGCGATGCTGGCGTGGCTGACGACGGCCTCGCGCAGCAGGTCGTTCTTCGACCGGAAGCGGCCGTACACGGCACCCGTCGACAAGCCGGCCTCGCGCACGATGTCGCCGATCCGCGTACCGGCGTATCCCTGCTCGGCGAACACCCGCTGGGCGGCATCGAGCAGGCGGTGGCGCAACGGATCGTCCTGAGCCGCCGATTCCATCGATCTCGAACCCCCCGTTCGATCGCGTCATCCGCTCCCCAGCGGACGTCGTTGGAGACGAGAATAAGTGTTGTTCGCGTCGCGCGCAAGGTGAAGATTGCATCCGGGGTCAGACACCAGATGCAACAGCACACGCAATGTTGACCGGCCTGGCGCTGGTGCGTTGTTGCATCTGGTGTCTGACCCCGGATGCAATCGGTGCGGGGATCAGCGGACGGTGATGGCGCGGGCGATGGCGTCGGCGGCCTCGTTGCACTGCGCCTCGAGCTCCGCCACGGCACGCTCGAACTCGCGCGACGAGGCGCCGGTGGGGTCGGCCACCTCGGGGACCGGTTGGCGGAGGAAGCCCTGCGCCGTTCGGCCCGCCGTCAACGCCTGCACCCAGGCCCGCATGTCGGGAACGTCGGTCGGTGCGGCCGGGACAGACGGGTCGGTGACCCGGTCGAGTAGCTCAGGGAGCGTCACGGCACGGCGAAAGGCCGGAGGCGACAGTGCGGCGACGCGCACGACGTGATCGCGCTCGGCGGTGAGGATCAGATCGGCCACGTCCACCGACGGCTGGCTGGCGACGGAGCTCAGGTGGGTCGACACGTCGAGTCCGCGGCGAGCCATCGCCTCGACCGCGGCGTCGATCGGCGGCACACCGGCCTGCACGAACCCGGTCGAACCGATCTCCACCGCGCCCGCCCCGAGCCGGTCGTCGAGCGCGCGGCCGAGCAGCGCCGCCATCATCACCGAGCGCGTGCGGTTGTACGTGCAGACGGTGAGCAGGCGCGTCGGCCGATCGGTCGTCATCCCCTGATGTCCAACCCGAACACCTCGAAGAAGCGCGCCGCGTACGCGTCGTCGTCCTCGATGGCGCCGAGGCCGACCCAGTCCTCGTCGTCGATGCGGTCGTGCAACGCGGCCAGCTCCGGCCCACCCCAACTGACCGGGTAGCGCAGCCGCGGCTCGTCGCTGGTGATCGCCTCGAGGACGACCTCGGCCACCTCGAACGGATCGGTGGCGTTGGCGATGCCCGCCGCGTAGAACTGGAACAGTCGGCGATAGTGGGCGTCGTAGGCGCCCGACGAATTGGGGGCGTCGACGTTCTTGGCGAAGATCGCCGACTTCGTCACCCCTGGCTCGACGATGGCGACGCGAACGCCGAACGGCGCCAGCTCCTGGGCGAGCCCTTCGCTCAGCCCCTCGAACGCCCACTTCGACGTCACGTAGGGCGACTGCCCGAGCGCCGCGATCCGCCCGGCGACCGAGGTGATGTTGACGATCGTGCCCGACCCGCGCTCGCGCATCTGCGGCAGCACGGCCTGCAGGCACCGCACGGCACCACACAGGTTGACGTTCATCACCGACAGGTACAGCTCGGGCGGGCACTCCTCGGCGACCGCGTTGCCACCGACGCCGGCGTTGTTGACGAGGTGATCGACGCGGCCCGTGGCATCGAGGATCGCCGCGAATCCGTCGCGCACCGAGGCGTCGTCGGCGATGTCGACCTCGAACAGCTCGACGTCGACGCCGGCGTCGCCGGCCATCGCCCGCAGCTTGTCGGCCTTGCCGACGGCGCGCACCGTGCCGATCACCCGATGCCCGGCGCGAGCCAGGTGGATCGCGGTCGCCCGACCGATCCCCGAGTTCGCTCCCGTGACGACGCTGACCTGACGTTCTTCGCTCGACATGCCCGGAGCGTAGGCAACGGGACGTTCGCGCCGGACGCTCAGCGACGCACGGTGCGCTTGATCGCCGCCACCCAGTCGTCGGCCTCGCGCCAACGGCCGTCGGCGTGCTCACGAGCCGACACCGCGTGATCGCCACCGACGGGGTAGGAGCCGAGGAACTTCACGCCGCCCTGCTTGGCATGCAGGGCGCGCATCGTGTCGGCGAGCAGCTCGTCGGCGACGTGCGACTCGGCGTACACGATGAAGCAGTACTCGCCGAGCCCGCCCGCCTTGATCGGACGGCTCGTGAGGTTCGACAGGTTGATCCGCCGCGCCGTGAACTCCTGGAGGATCGACACGAGGCTGCCCGGCTCGTCGGCGCGCTGGTAGATGACGAGGCAGGTCTTGTCGTTGCCGGTGGGTGCCGGGACCCCTTCGGTCGCCACGACGACGAAGCGGGTCTGGTTGCCCTCGTGATCGGCGATGTCAGCGGCGAGCACGTCGAGCCCGTAGATCGACGCTGCCACCCGCGGCCCGATGGCGGCCGTGTGCGTGCCGTCGGACTCGCTGACCTGTTGCGCCGCGCCCGCGGTGCTGGGGGACTCGAGCACCTCGACGTCGGGGAGCTGCTGGCGCAGGTAGCGGTGGCACTGGGCGGTGGCGACGGGGATCGAGAACACGGTGTCGACCGTCTCCAGCGTGGTGCCCGGCTTGGCGAGCAGGCAGTGCTCGATGTCGATGACCACTTCGCGCTGGATCAACAGGTCGTAGTCGAAGGCCAGCGCGTCCTGAGTGAAGTTGACCATGCCCTCGATCGAGTTCTCGATCGGCACGACGCCGACATCGACTTCACCTTGAGCGACGGCGTCGAGCACGTCGGGGACGGTGCGGTACGCGACGTGCTCGGCATCGACGAGGTCGGGCTGGCTGAGCATCGCCTGCTGCGTGAACGTGCCGAACGGCCCGAAGAACCCGGCTCGCTTCACTCCGACGTCTCCGGTTCCGGCACCACTCATGGGCGTCCAGGCTACGGCTCGGCTGTCTCGATGGTCGTGGCGGTTCGACGCCCGGGCGTTCGATCCTGGTGGTGCTCGACGCTCGGAGCGCTCGATGCTGGCGAAGGGCGTGATCGGTTCGATGGCATGCCACGATGGATCCGTGCAGAACCTGGTCACCGCCCGCGGAGCATGCCGCCGTGGATGAGCCCACACTGCGGACCCTGCTCGACGGTGTGCGGTCGGGGGAGGTGTCACCCGACGACGCTGTCGCCGCGCTCGCCTCGTTGCCCTACGCCGAGGTGGAAGGAGCGCTCGTCGACCACCACCGCCACCTGCGTCAGGGCATGCCCGAAGCGGTCTACGGGCCGGGCAAGACGCCCGAACAGTGCGTGACGATCGTCGGCGAGCTCCTCGCCCACGGCACCGGAGCGGTCATCTTGACGCGCACCGACGCCGACCAGCGACGGGCGTGCGTCGACGCCCACGGACCCGCAGTCGAAGCGAGCCGCACGCTCGTGTGGCGGCTACCCGAGCGGCTCGGCGCGGCGACCGTCGCCGTCGTCACCGCCGGCACGAGCGACCTGCCCGTCGCCGACGAGGCCGAGCTGACACTGCGCGCCCTCGGCCACCGCACCACCTCGATCGTCGACGTCGGTGTCGCCGGGCTGCATCGCTTGCTGGCACGCATCGACGACGTGCGGGCAGCCGATGCGGTGATCGTCGTGGCGGGGATGGAGGGTGCGTTGGCGAGCGTTGTCGGCGGTGTCACCGGGGCGCCGGTCGTCGCCGTGCCGACGAGCGTCGGCTACGGGTCGGCGCTCGATGGCGTGACCGCGCTGTTGGCGATGCACGCGTCGTGCGCCAGTGGCGTGACCGTCGTCGGCATCGACAACGGATTCGGCGCGGCGTGCGCGGTGGCGCGCATGTTCAACCGAACGACGGAACGTCACGAACCGTGAGGGCCGCGGCGTGACCGGTCGCATCGCCTGGTTCAACTGCCACGCGGGCGTCGCCGGCGACATGACGCTGGCCGCCCTCGTCGATGCCGGCGCCGACCCGACCTTCATCGCCGACACCTTGGCGGCGCTCGGCGTCGATGGCTACGCACTGCACTTCGAGCGCGTGCAGCGCTGCGGAGTCGGCGCCACCCGAGCGAACGTCGTGATCCACGATCACGATCACGATCACGCACACGGTCACGCGCACCCGCATCGGCCGGCGCGGGAGGTGCTCGCCCTGCTCGACGCCGCGACGCTGCCCGAGCGAGTGGCGGCCCGGGCACGAGCGGTCTTCGAGCGCCTCGCCGCGGTCGAAGGCGCGATCCACGGCGTCGATCCGAACGACGTCGAGCTGCACGAGGTGGGGTCACTCGACGCGATCGTCGACGTCGTCGGGGTGTGTGCGGCGCTCGAGTCGCTCGGCGTCGACGAGGTGCACTGCAGCCCGGTCGCCGTCGGCACGGGGACCGTGCGGGCCGCCCACGGCGTGATGCCGAACCCGGCTCCGGCGACGGTGGCGCTGCTCGCCGGCGTGGCGGCGCCCGTCGTCGGACTCGACACGACACTGGAAGTCTCGACGCCGACGGGTGCGGCCTTGATGGCGACGCTCGCCACCAGGTTCGGTGCCGCGCCGCCGATGACCGTGCAATCGGTCGGCTATGGCGCCGGCACCGCCGACCCCGCAGAGCGGGCCAACGTCGTGCAGGTCGTCGTCGGCACGTCGACCGCTGACTCGACCGATGGCGACGGCGCGGCCGTCACGCTCCTCGAAGCGAACGTCGACGACGTGACCGGCGAGGTGCTCGCCCATACGGTCGCCGCCCTGCTCGACGCCGGCGCCCACGACGCGTGGCTGACGCCGATCGTGATGAAGAAGGGGCGGCCGGCGCACACGATCAGCGTGCTGTGCGACCCGTCGTCGGTCGGATCGCTCCGGGAGGTTCTCGTCCGCGAGTCGGGCACGCTCGGCGTACGGGCCTCGACGATGCAGCGCTGGCCGCAGCGCCGTCGGGAGATCACGGTCGCCGTCGAGGGACACGCCGTGCGGGTCAAGGTCGGCGACCACCGCATCAAGGTCGAGTTCGACGACGCCGCCACCGCCGCCCGCGCCCTCGGCCTCCCCGTCCGCGTCGTGATCGACCGAGCGACGTCCGCCGCGCTGGGCGAATAGGCAACGGTTCGGGGACGGGCCCCGACCCGTTGCTTATTCGGCCGTCGTCGGGGGGCGGCGATCCGTACGCTGCGCGCCGTGGGATCGATCGCCGTCAGCCAACTCGCCTGGTCCCGACCGGGCGGCGACGAACTGTTCCACGACGTCACGTTCCGGGTCGGCGACGGCGACCGGGTGGCGATCGTCGGCGCCAACGGCGTCGGGAAGTCGACGCTGCTCAAGTTGATCGTCGGCGACCTGCGCCCGACCGAGGGCACGATCAGCGTCGACGGACAGATCGGCGTGATGCACCAACTCGTCGGCACCTCCGACCATCCCGCGCGCACGGTGCGCGAGCTCCTGGAGTCGATCGCGCCGCCCCGCTTGCAGGTCGCCGCGGCTCGGTTGCGTCACGCGGAGGCGGCGCTCGACCGCGAGCCGATGGCCTACGCCGACGCCCTTGCGTCCTGGGGCGACGCCGGCGGCTACGACCTCGAGGTGGCCTGGGACGAATGCGTCAGCCGGGCCTTCGGCGAATCGTTCAACGACGTCGCCGACCGCGAGCTGCGCACGCTCAGCGGCGGTGAGCAGAAACGGCTCGCCCTGGAGGCGCTGCTGCGCAGCGAGTTCGACCTGCTCGTGCTCGACGAGCCCGACAACTTCCTCGACGTGCCGGCCAAGCGGTGGCTCG
>CAZQCP010000092.1:7721-12039 GCA_964592115.1 uncultured Ilumatobacteraceae bacterium | reverse complement strand
TGATCGGCGGCGGCTTTCCCGAGGTGTTCGTGAGCGGTCTCGCCGACAACCGGCGCCTGCTCGACGAGGTTCGAGCGGCGGTCCGGTCGGGGTTGGCGACGTGGGCCGAGTGCGGCGGCTTGCTGTGGCTGGCTGAATCGCTCGACGGGCTATCGCTCGCCGGGGTGGTCCCGGCGGTCGGGGAGATGACTGACCGGTTGACGCTCGGCTATCGGCAGGCCACCGTCCTCCAGCCGAATCCGGTCCTGGCGATCGAGGCGACGGTGCGGGGCCACGAGTTCCACTACTCGCGCGTCGACCCGGGCGGTGGCGCGCTGGCGCTGTCGTCACGGTTCGGTGAGCGAACCGACGGGTTCGCCACGCCCACGCTCCTCGCCACCTATCTCCACCTGCACCTCGGCGCCGACCCTGCCCCCGCCGAGCGATTCGTCCGCGCCTGCGCACGCCCCAGGTGACCAGCGTCCGATTGCATCCGGGGTCAGACACCAGATGCAACCGAGCACCAGCGCCAGGCCGGCCAGCATGACGTCTGCTGTTGCATCTGGGGTCTGACCCCGGATGCAATCGGTGCCGGTGGTACGGTGACCTCGCTCGTCGCGGAGCGAAGCCGGTGTGATTCCGGCGCTGTCCCGCAACTGTGTACCGGCCGGAGATCACGGTCGGTGAGTCAGGTCGCCTTCGCGACGGGATCGAATCAGCAGCTCTCGAGGTATGGAGCGATTCGCCCGCGGACGCGCGGGCCTGTCATCACCCTCGACGAACCCGGAGGGTGAATGACCACGCGAACACGACGGACGATCACGGCGCTGGCCGCGCTCACGCTCGCGCTGACAGCCTGCGGCGACCACTCGCCGGCGAGCACCGAGTCGAGCCCGGCGGCGTCGGACTCGCTCGCCGACACCGTGAGCACCGTCGCCGACACCGCTGCCGCCGAGGCGGTCGACGCGTTTCCGGTCACGGTCACCGCCGGCGACGGTGAGGTCACGATCGAGGCGCGCCCGGAGCGGATCGTCGTGATGTCGGCGTCGTTGACCGAGACGGTGTTCGCCGTCGGCGCCGGGGAGCAGGTCATCGCGGTCGACAGCTACTCGAACCACCCGGTGGGTGTGCCGACGACGGACCTGTCCGGCTTCCGGCCCAACGTCGAAGCGATCGGCGCGCTCGAACCTGACCTCGTGTTGGTGTCACGCGACAGCGACGACATCGTGGCGACACTCGGGGAGGTCGGCATCCAGGCCCTGCTGTTGCCGAGTGCCCGGAGTCTCGACGACGTGTACGCCCAGATCGACACGGTCGGTTCCGCCACCGGTCACGCACAGGTAGCGGCGACGCTGACCGCGCAGATGCGATCGGACATCGACTCCCAGTTCGGCCGGCTCGCCGGCGTCAGCGTGCCGGTCACGTTCTTCTACGAGATGAGCGACGACTACAAGACGCTGACCTCCGACACGTTCGTCGGGTCGATCCTCGCCGAGATCGGCATGGTCAACATCGCCGACGGCGTCGATCCGTCCGCGGGCGCGTACCCGCAACTCTCCGCTGAGTACGTGTTGGAAGCCGACCCCGAGCAACTGATCATCGCGCACACCGGCGGCTCGGTGCCGACGCTCGGCGATCTCGCGTCTCGACCTGGTTGGTCGACGTTGCGGGCCATCGCCGATGGCAACGTGACCTTCCTCGATACCGAGATCGCCTCGCGATGGGGGCCTCGTGTCGTCGACCTCGTCACCGAGATCGTCGACGGACTGGTCGGCGAATCGTGAATGGAAGGGCTCATCCGACCCGGCTGGGCCCACTCGCGCTCGTCGTCGCCGCCGCGGTCGCATTGGTGGCGATCGTGATCGCGACCGCGTTCGGTGCCGTCGGGATCAGCCCGGCCGACGCGACCGCGGTGCTGGTCGACAAGGTGCCCGGCATCCACGTCTCCAGTGACGTGTCGCCGACGATCGCCGCGATCATCACCGAGGTTCGCCTGCCGCGGGTGCTCCTCGCGGCGACCGTGGGGGCCGTGCTGGCCAGCGCCGGAGGCGCCTATCAGGCGACGTTCCACAACCCGCTCGCCGACCCCTACCTCCTGGGCGTGGCAAGTGGTGCCGGGCTCGGCGTCACGATCGCATTGACCGACACGGGATCGGTGCTCGGCACGACCGGGCCGGTCGTGACCGCCGCCGCGTTCGTCGGCGCCCTCGTCGCCGTCGGGCTCGCCTACTCGCTGGGTAGCGCCGCCGGCGGTCGCTCGGGCGCATCGCTGATCCTCGCCGGAGTCGCGGTCGCCGCCCTCTTCGCGGCGTTGCAGACCCTGTTGCTGCAACGCGACGACGAAGCGATCCGCGACGTGTACGCCTGGTTGCTGGGGCGCTTCAACACCGCTGGTTGGGACGAGGTCGCGCTCCTCGCCCCGATCGCCGCGATCACGCTCGGCGTGCTGATCGGCGCAGCACGCCACCTCGACCTGCTGGCGCTCGGTGACGACGAGGCGCAATCGCTCGGCGTCCATCCGGCACGCCTCCGGCTGATCGTGGTCGTCACCGCGACCCTGGCGACCGCCGCCGCGGTGTCGGTGAGCGGCCTGATCGCCTTCGTCGGCATCGTCGTCCCGCACATCATCCGACTCCGGGCGGGCCCGAGCTACCGCCGGATCTTGCCGCTGAGCGTGTTCGGTGGGGCGGCGTTCTTGTGCCTGGCCGACCTCGGCGCCCGCACGTTGTTGGCGCCGGCGGAGATTCCGATCGGTGTGCTCACCGCGATCGTCGGGGCGCCCTTCTTCTTGCTCTTGTTGCGCACGAGTCGGGTCGTTGCCACGTGATCGCCATCGGCGCGACGATCGACCAGCCCACCGGGCGACGGCCGGCGGTGTACGCGGTGGACCTGACGGTGCGGGTCGGGGCGGAGGTGCTGCTCGGCCCGACCGAGTTCACCGTCGGCGCCGGCGATTGGGTCAACGTGATCGGCCCCAACGGTGCCGGCAAGTCGACGCTGCTGCGGGCGATCGTCGGGCTCATCGGCCACTCCGGTCGCCTCGACATCGGCGGCGTCGCGCTCCGCGACCTCGACCTGCGCGCCCGCAGCCGGCTGATCGGGTTTGTTCCCCAGCAACCGATGATGCCGGTCGGGATGAGCGTCGCCCAGTACGTCCTGCTCGGCCGCGCCCCCCACGTCGGCCGGTTCGGTTCGGAGAGCACCACCGACCTTCAACGGCTCGACGCCGCCCTCGAACAGCTCGATCTCGGTCCACTCGCTGAACGCCGGCTCGAGACCCTGTCAGGCGGCGAGCGCCAGCGCGTTAGCATCGCCCGAGCGCTCGCCCAGGAACCGACGCTGCTCCTCCTCGACGAGCCGACGTCGGCCCTCGATGTCGGCCACCAACAAGAGGTGCTGGAGCTGATCGACGACCTCCGCCGCCGCCTCGGCCTCAGCGTCGTGTCGACGATGCACGATCTCACCCTGGCCGCCCAGTACGGCGATCATCTGGTGCTGCTCGCTGGTGGACGGATCGTGGCCGAAGGACCGCCCATCCAAGTGCTGACCGGCCCCCAACTGCACCAGCACTACGGGGCTCGTGTCGATGTCATCCACCATCGCGGACACCCGGTCGTGGTTCCGGTCCGCGCCACCAACGAAGGAGACGACCATGCCGGAACGTGAAGCAACCGACATCCCCGAAGACGACCCTCGCCCCGACGATCTCAAGCGGGCGCCGTCGCTCGTGCTCGTCAACACCGGTCCTGGCAAGGGCAAGACCTCGGCGGCGATGGGCGTGGTGATGCGCGGCGTCGGGCGCGGTTGGCCCGTCGCGGTCGTGCAGTTCCTCAAGTCGGGCAAGTGGCACACGGGCGAGGAGAAGGTCTGCCGCCAGCTCGGTGTCGACTGGTGGGCGATGGGCGACGGGTTCACGTGGGACTCCGAAGACCTGACGCAAGACCAGGCACTCGCTGCCGCCGCGTGGGCGCATGCGAAGGCGTTGATCGTCGCCGGCGACCATCAGCTCGTCGTGCTCGACGAGGTGACCTACCCGATCAACTGGGGATGGATCGCCACCGACGACGTGATCGACACGATCCGGAGTCGGCCCGAGCACGTGAACATCATCTGCACCGGCCGTAAGGCGGCTGACGCGCTCATCGAGGTAGCCGACACGGTGTCGGAGATCGCCGACATCAAGCACGCATACCGGGCCGGCTACCGGGCGAAGAAGGGAATCGACTTCTGACCGGTCGCTCCTCTCACGGTCCGCCTCCCCCCGCCGGATCCCACGGAGGCGACGCCGCGGCGCTCGCCCGCTGGCTCGGTGTTCCGCTCGGCGACGTCGTTGATCTGT
>CAZQCP010000092.1:0-7711 GCA_964592115.1 uncultured Ilumatobacteraceae bacterium | reverse complement strand
ATCTGTCGGCGAGCTTGAACCCGTTCTCCCCGGACGCTGCTGCGATCGTCGCCGACGTCGCCGACTCGGTCCACCGCTATCCGAACCCGGCGGCGGCGACCGAGTTGCTCGCCGCCGCGATCGGTGTGGATCCCGAGCGACTCGTCCTCACCAACGGTGGCGCCGAGGCGATCGCGTTGGTGGCCGGGCTGGAAACGGTCGGCAACGTGGTGGCGCCCGAGTTCTCGCTCTACGAGCGACACCTTGCGAGGGTCTCGGCCGACGGCGGGCGCTGGCGGTCGAACCCGTCGAACCCGCTCGGCCGGATCGCCGACCCCTCCGACACGGCCCGAGTGTGGGACGAGGCGTTCTGGCCGCTCGCCGCCGGCACGTGGAGCCGCGGCGACGACGACAGCTGGCGGCTGGGGTCGCTGACGAAGCTCTGGGCATGTCCCGGCCTGCGGCTCGGCTACGCGATCGCTCCCGACGCCGTCAGTGCCGAGCGCCTGCGTCGCCGCCAACCACAGTGGTCGGTGAACGGCCCCGCGCTCGCGGCGACGGAACGGTTCTTGGAGCTCACCGACCTGCCCGGCTGGGCAGAGGCGATCCGCAGGCGCCGGCGCCACCTCGTCGAGCGACTGGCGACGCTCGGAATGGAGGTCGCCGACACCGACGCCTGCTGGGTGCTCGTGGACCGGCCCGGTCTGCGTGAGGAGCTACTCCCGTACGGTGTGGTCGTGCGCGGCTGCGCGTCGTTCGGCCTGCCCGACGTCCACCGCATCGCCGTGCCGTCCGACGACCAGTTCGAACGGCTCATGACCGCGGCGGCGGCAGTCACGGGCCACGGACGACCCCGGGCGGGACGATGAGCCGCCCGCGGCCGCTGATGGTGCTCGGCTGCTCGTCGAACTCGGGCAAGAGCTTGCTCGTCACGGGTCTGTGCCGTTGGTTCGCCCGTCAGGGCATCGACGTCGCCCCGTTCAAGGCGCAGAACATGTCGAACAACGCCCGCGTCGTCGACGGCGGCGAAATCGGTGTCGCCCAGTGGCTCCAGGCCCGCGCCGCTGGCCTGGAGCCGACCGTCGACATGAACCCGGTGCTGCTCAAGCCCGAGGCTGACACTCGCAGCCAGGTGATCGTGCAGGGGATCGCGTGCCCCGACCTCACCGCGATGGCCTGGCGCGACCGGGGACCGTTCCTGTGGCCGCCGATCGTCCAGTCGTACCAGCGCGTCGCCGGCGACCACGACCTCGTCGTGCTCGAAGGCGCCGGCAGCCCAGCCGAGATCAACCTCAGCGACCTGGTCAACAATCGCATGGTCGATCACGCCGACGCCACCGCCATCCTCGTGGCGGACATCGACCGCGGCGGCGCGTTTGCGCATCTCGTCGGTACCTGGACGCTCGTGCCCGACTCGACCCGCGCCCGCCTCGGTGGGTTCGTGCTCAACAAGTTCCGCGGCGACGCGTCGCTGCTCGAGCCAGCACCCACGCTGGTCTCCGAGCAGACCGGGATGCACCACGTCGGTGTACTGCCGATGCTGACCCACGAACTGCCCGACGAGGAAGGCGGCAGCGTCCGCGCCCACGCGCCGGCGGGCGCGCCGCGCGTGGTCATCGTCCGGTACCCGTACGCGTCGAACCTCGACGAGTGGCACCTGATCGCACATGCAGCCCACGTTCGCTGGGCGACCGTGCCCGCTGATCTCGATGCCGCCGACATGGTGATCCTGCCCGGTTCGAAGCACGTCGCCGCCGACATCGCCTGGATGCGCGCCAGCGGGCTCGATGCCGCGGTGCGTGCAGCCGCATCGACCGGAACGCGGATCGTGGGCGTGTGCGGCGGGGCGATGATCGCCGGGACGCACCTCACGGACCCGCACGCGGTCGAAGGTGGCGACGTCGACGGCCTCGGACTGCTCGACCTGTCGACGGAGATGGACGCCACCAAGATCACGACCGCGACCCGCGTCGACTTCGCCGTCGACTCGGGAGTGTGGGCCGCCCTCGACGGGCTCACCGCGTCCGGCTACGAGATCCGCTTCGGCGTCGTCAGCGGCGCCACACCGGCGATCGGTCCCGGTGTCTGGGCAGCGGGCAACGTGATGGTCACCACCGTTCACGGACTCTTCGAAGATCCCGATGTGGTCGCCGCCGTGCTCGGCCACCGACCGGCGCCCGTGCTCGACGTCACCTTCGATCAACTCGCCGACGCCGTCGACGAACACCTCGACACCTCCTACCTGCGACGCGTCGTCGGATGTTGACCGGCACCGGTGCTGCGGCGGCGCTCGGTTGGGCTGGCGACCAGGTGCTCGGCGAGCCACCGGCACGACGGCATCCCGTCGCCGCGTTCGGCTCGGTGATGACCACACTCGAACGACACGTCTACCGGCCCACCCGCACCGCCGGAGCCCTCCAGCTCGTAGCCGGCGTCGGCCTCGCCGTGGGCGTCGGTGTTGTCGCTCGCAGACTGATCGGACCTCGCGCCGCCACTGCCGTCGCCACGACGGTGTGCGTCGCCGGGCGGATGCTCGCCCGCGAGGCGACGGTCACCCTCGACCTGCTCGCCAGCGGTGACCTCGACGGCGCCCGCATCCGTTCGCAGTCACTCGTCGGCCGCGACCGCCACCGACTCGACGAACCTGCGATCGTGCGCGCCACGATCGAGTCGGTCGCCGAAAACACGATCGATGCCGTCGTCGCTCCGCTCTGCTGGGCCGCGATCGGCGGGGCACCAGGCGTGCTGGCGCACCGGGCGATCAACACCCTCGACGCCATGGTCGGGCACCACTCGGACCGCTACGAGGCGTTCGGCTGGGCGGCGGCTCGGGCGGACGACATCGTCAACTACGTCCCGGCGCGTCTCGGGGCTGTCGCCGTCGCCGTCCTGACGCCCCGCCGGGGACAGCGGGTCTGGCGAGCTGTGCGCGACGACGCACCGGCTCATCCGTCACCGAACGGGGGAGTGATCGAAGCCGCCGTCGCCGCCGCGATCGGGATCCGGCTCGGCGGCACCAACAACTACGCCGGACGAGTCGAACACCGCGGCGTCCTCGGCGACGGCCCTGCCCCGACCATCGCCGACGCCCGTCGCGCTATCCGGCTGACCACGACGGTCGGTGCGTTGGCCGCCGTCGGACTCGCGGCGCTGTGACGTCCGTTGGTCAGGTGCGGACGGTGCGGATGATCACGTCGGGCGCGAGGTCGTCGACGCGCATGTGGCGGGCGTGCATCGCCTCTGCGGGCGGACCAGCGAGTCCGAGGCGGGTCGGACCGGACTCGCAGTCGAGCACGACCGCCGGTACCCGCGCCGCGGCGATCGACGCGGCGGCGTCGAGCGCATGGTCCAGCGCGTCGGGCGAACCGGTGGCACGGCCGTCGGTGAGGACGGCGATCATGGCATCGTCGTCGCCGGTGCGGGCCCGACGGACGATCTCGAGGGCCGCCAACAGGCCGGCGGCCAGTGGTGTCTCGCCGCCGGTGTGTAGGTCGTCGAGGCGGTGGCGGGCGACCTCGATGCTGGAGGTGGGGGTCAGCACGACATCAGCGCCATCACCGCTGAACGTCACGAGGGCAACGCGCTCGCGCCGTTCGTACGCGTTGGCGAGGAGGCCGAGCACCGTGCCCGACGCAGCCGTTGCTCGCTCGGTGGAACCCATCGAACCGCTCAGGTCGACGCAGAGCACGACGGTGCGTCGCGGCCGAGCGACCCGCACCGCGGTACGGGCTACGTCGGCGCCGTGGGTGCCGGCCTCGGCGATCCGGCGGGCGGTCGGCACGATCGCGATCGCGTCGCTCGGACCAGCCGCGGCGTCGCCCACCATCCGCCCGCGTACCGATGGCACCGGCCGCGATCGCGGCGGGTCGACGGGTCGGCGGGCGGAACCGATCGGCAGCGGCCGGCTCGGGGGTGGGCCGTCCGGTTCGGACTCGGATTGTTCCTGACCGTCGGTGTCGGAGACGTCATTGGTCGACTGATCGTCCTCGGTGTCGGGTTGGCCGAGCGCGTCGCGCAGCGCCTCGTCGATCGTCTCGGGTGGCAACACCGGGGGATCGAACGGTCCACGCCGGCTGCGATGGGCCAGCACGAGCGGAGCCACACGGGCGACGTCGTCGACGGTGGCCTCGTCACGCCCGTCGAGGCGGGCCTGCGCGGCGGCGGCACGACAGATGGTCAGATCAGCTCGCAGGCCTTCGGCGCCGACGGCCACGGCGAGGCGGTTCGCAGCGTCGATGACCTCGTTGCCGATCGACGCCGATGATGCCGGTTCGAGCACCGACACGTCGGCAGCGCTCGCGTCGACGCGCTCACCGCGGTCGAAGGCGAGCCGGCGCCGGACCGCCTCGGCTCGGGCCGCGACGTCGCTCGTCGTCTCCACCGTGACGCACAGCCCGAAACGGTCGAGCAACTGCGGGCGCAGCTCGCCCTCCTCCGGGTTCATCGACCCGACGAGCACGAACCTGGCGTCGTGGTGGTGTGAGACGCCGTCACGCTCGACGACGTTGCGCCCGGACACGGCGACGTCGAGCAACACGTCGACGAGATGGTCGGCCAGCAGGTTGATCTCATCGACGTAGAGCACCCCGCCGTCGGCGGCAGCCAGCAAGCCGGGATGGAACTCGATCTCGCCGCCAGACAGGGCGGCGCGGGTGTCGAGGCTGCCGACCACCCGATCCTCGGTTGCGCCGAGCGGCAATTCGACGAACGGCGCGCCGTCGAGGAGCTCGGCGAGGCCGCGGGCCAACGTGGTCTTCGCCGATCCCTTGTGGCCACGCAGCAAGACGCCGCCGATCAGCGGGTCCAGCGCGGCGAGCCGCAGCGCGAGCTTGGCGTCGTCGTGGCCGACGACGGCGTCGAACGGGAACGAGCCCGGCGACGGCGATCGTGTCATCGGGACTCCTCCCACCCTTCCGCTTCGAGCACGGCGTCGGCCAGCGTCTTGCGCGCCGCGTCGCTCGCATCCCACATTCCTCGCCGATCGGCTTCGAGCAGACGTTCGGCGATCGACCTCAGCGCCCACGGGTTCGACCGTTCGAAGAACTCGCGCATGTCGGCGTCGCCGACGTAGGCGTCGGTGACCCGCTCGTACATCCAGTCCTCGACGATCTCGGCTCCATCTCCATACGTGACGGCGTCGTAGCCGAACAGGTAGTCGACGGTCGCGGCGAGCTCGAACGCACCCTTGTAGCCGTGCTGCTGCATCGCCGTGATCCACTTGGGGTTGAGCACTCGGCTGCGCACCACACGAGCGGCCTCTTCCCGCAACGACCGCACCTTCGGGTCGGCGGGATCGGCCGAGTCACCGAACCACGCCTTGGGTGCCTGCCCGGTCAGCGCCCGCACCGCGGCGACCATGCCGCCGTGGTCCTGGAGGTAGTCGTCCGAGTCGAAGATGTCGTGCTCGCGGTTGTCTTGGTTCTTGACGGCGATCTCGATCGCCGCGAATCGGCGGCGCATCGCCGTGGGATCGGCGTCGCCGTGCCGGTGGCGGCCGTAGGCGAAACCCGACCACGCCAGGTACACCTCGGCCAGGTCGGCCTGGGTGCGCCACGAGCCCTGCTCCAGCAGTGGCAGGATCCCCGACCCGTACCCGCCAGGTGGAGGACCCCACAGCCGGGCATCAGCCGATCCGGCGGCGCGTATCGGGTTCGACGCGGCGTCCTCGTCGAGCCCGGCGACGAGCGTGACCGCGTCGTCCAGCAGGGCGATCACATGGGGGAAGGCGTCGCGGAAGAAGCCCGAGATCCGCAACGTGACGTCGATCCGAGGGCGGCCGAGCTCGGCGAGCGGGATCGCATCGAGGCCGATCACACGTCGTGTCTGATCGTCCCAACGCGGGCGCACGCCGAGCAGTGCGAGCGCTTCGGCGGCGTCGTCGCCACCCGTGCGCATCGCCGCGGTTCCCCACAACACGAGCCCGACCGTGGTCGGGTACTCGCCGGTCTCGGCGAGCTGACGCTCGATCAGCCGGTCGGCGAGGCCGCTGCCGACCTGCCAGGCGAGCGGTGACGGGATGGCCTTGGGGTCGACGGAGTAGAAGTTTCGGCCGGTCGGCAACACGTTCGCCGCGCCGCGACTCGGGGCGCCGCTCGGCCCTGCCGGGACGTGGCGGCCGGCGAGGCCACCCAGCAGGTGATCGATCTCGTCGGTCGTCCGTTCGAGTGCCGGCACGAGCGTGGCGGCCACCCACCGCAGCGTCGGGTCGGCGGTCGACGTCGTGTCCCAGCCTGTTGCCGCCAGCGCCTCGACCTGTTCACGGGCGAGCGCCTCGATGCGATCCACTTGCACACGCCCCGCGTCGGCGAGATCGAGGCCCAGCTCCTCGGCCACGGTCGCCCGCAGCGCGGGAACGTCGGCTTGGGGGAGACGGGTCACCGCGAGCACGAGGTCCACCAGCTGCTCGCCGGTGGGCACCTGACCGAGTACGTGCAATCCACCACGGATCTGGGCGTCTTTCAACGCGCACAGGTAGCCGTCGACCTCGAGCACGATGTCGCCGAACCTCTCCTCGTCGGGTGCGGCATCACCGAGCTCGAGGTCACGGTGGATCTCCGCGGCGACCAGGAGCTCCCAGACCTGGTCGCGCAGCACCGGGGCCTTGGCGGGATCCATCGCCTCCGCGTTGGCCAACGCGTCGAGCAGCTGCTCCAGCCGGGCGAGGTCGTCGTAGGTGTCGGCCCGGGTCAGCGGGGGAGGGAGGTGGTCGACGATCACCGCGTGGGTGCGGCGCTTGGCCTGCGTGCCCTCGCCCGGATCGTTGACCACGAACGGGTAGAAGAACGGCAGGTCGGCGACCGCGGCGTCGGGATAGCAGCCCGCCGACGGCGCCAGCGCCTTGCCCGGCAGCCATTCGACGGTGCCGTGCTTGCCGAGGTGCACGATCGCGTCGGCTCCCCACCCACCCGCCGCGGTCGGGGTTGCCAGCCATCGGTAGAACGCGAGGTAGTGGTGTGGAGGGGGGAGATCGGGCGCGTGATAGGTGGCGATCGGGTCGGCGCCGAAGCCGCGGGGCGGCTGGATCGTCACCAACACGTTTCCGAGGTCGAGGCCCGGGAAGTGGAACCGGTCGTCGGCGACGTACACGTCGCCGGGCGCCGGCCCCCACAGCGGTTCGAGCCCCTCGTGCGCTGACTCGGGAAGCTGGGCGTACCAGCGCTCGTAGGCGGCGGTGGGCAACGTTCCGGCGGCCATCGCCACCTGGCTCGAGGTGAGCTGCGGCTGGTCGTACGTGAAGCGGTCAGCAAGCTCGTCCATCAGCGCGTCGCCGTCGGCGGGAACCCGGTCGACCACATAGCCGTCGTTGCGCATCCGGCGCAGTAGCTGCACCGCGGACGCTGGAGTGTCGAGACCGACCGCATTGCCGAGCCGAGCCCGCTTGGTCGGATACGCCGACAGCACCACCGCGACGCGCCGCTCGGTCACGGCGAGGTGCCGGAGCCGGGCGGTCCGGACGGCGAGCCGGGCGAGACGCGTGGTGCGCTCCGGATCGGCCCGCGTGACCACGATCTCCGACCCCGGTGCGCCGTCGTCGTCGATGGTCTCGCGGAACGTGAACGTCGGTCCGATCACTCGACCGTCGAACTCGGGGATCGCGACTCCGGAGGCGACCTCCAACGGTGTGAGGCCGGCGTCGTCGGCGAGCCATTCGGCACGTGACCGACCCGACGACGGCGCCTGGATCACCGGAACCCCGAGCGCCTCGATGCCCGGGACCTCCCAGCCGTCACCG
>CAZQCP010000091.1:0-12135 GCA_964592115.1 uncultured Ilumatobacteraceae bacterium | reverse complement strand
CCACAGCGTCGTGGCCATCCATCGCCCGGGCGACGTCGTCGGGCTCGCAGATGTCCGCATGCACGAAGTCGGCCCGCGTGTCGTCGAGCACGTCGCGGATGCTCTCGAGGTTGCCGGCATAGGTGAGCGCGTCGTAGATGGTCACGTCGTGGTCGCTCGTCGCCAGCACGTGACGGACGTAGTTCGATCCGATGAACCCGGCGGCTCCGGTGACGAACAACTTCACGACTGCACTCCTTGACTGGATCGGGCTTGACCGGATTGGGCTTGAACTTGGGCCTCGAGTTCGGCGAACGTGACGGCGGAACGATCCTTCGTCGAGATCTGCGCCGGATCGTCGGGATCGATCGGCAGCGGCCACCGTTCGACGACGAGCGGATCGAGCGGGGTGAACGCCGAGCCGGGCATGCCCGGTTGCCACTCGTGGTCGAAGCAGTAGGCGTACTGCGTGTCGGGGACGAGCGCCTGGAAGCCGTTGGCCACGCCGCTCGGCACGAGCACCTGGACGCCGGGCTCGAGGACGACCTCGTCGACGAGCCCGAACGTCGACGAACCGTGGCGAACGTCGACGTAGACGCCGTGGGCGCGCCCGTTGGCGACAGCGACGAGCTTGGTCATCTGCTCGGCGTGCATGCCGCGCACACCTCCGACGTGTGTCGCCGTGACGTTGATCTGGTCGATCTGCCCGAACGGAATCGCGGTGTCGGCGAACGCTGACCGGCGGAACAGCTCACGCACCGTCCCGCGTTCGTCGGTGACCTGCTTCATCGTGACGATCACCAAACCGTCGATCGCGCCCGGGCGAGACGTGAAGTCGACGATCTTCATTCCGCGACCTTCACTCCACGTCGATCTGGCAGTGGTCGCCGACCATCAGGCGCAGCGCCCGCGGCTTGCGCTTCGAGCGCGAGACGACCGCATCGCTGCCGATCAGGCTGTCTTCGAGGCGCGGGATGTCGAGCACCTGGCTGTCGTCCATCACGACCGAGTGCTCGATCTCGGAGTGGTCCACGATGCAGTTCGCGCCGATGGCGCTGAACGGTCCGACGAAGCTGTCGACGATCCGCGTTCCCGACCCGATCGCCACCGGGCCGCGGACGGTGGAGTTGACGACGCTGGCACCGGCTTCGATCACGACGCGACCGTCGATCACCGACGCGTCGTCCACGTCCCCGTCGATCCGCCGCGGCAGCGTCTCGAGGATCAAGCGGTTCGCTTCGAGCAACGGCGTCAACTTGCCGGTGTCGATCCACCAGCCGGTCAAGATCTCCGTACGCACCCGGCGCCCCTGGTCGATCAGCCACTGGATGGCGTCGGTGATCTCCAGTTCGCCACGTGCCGACGGGGCGATCGCCGCCACCGCTTCGTGGATCTCGGCGTCGAACAGGTACACGCCCACGAGCGCGAGGTTCGACGGCGGCTCGGCCGGCTTTTCGACGAGGTGGACGACGTTGCCGTCGGCGTCGAGAGCGGCGACACCGAAGCGCTGCGGGTCGTCGACCTCCTTCAGCAGGATCTGGGCGGAAGGCGGCTGCTCGCTGTCGCGGGCGGCGGTGAACGCGGCGACGAACGCTTCGAGGTCCTGTTCGAGGAGGTTGTCACCGAGGTACATCACGAAGTCGTCGTCGCCGAGGAAGTCGTGGGCGATGAGTACGCAATGGGCGAGGCCGAGTGGTTCGTCTTGGGGGATGTAGCTGATCGACGCCCCGAACTGCGATCCATCGCCGAGGTTGGCCATCATCTCGTCGCGCGTGTCACCGACGATCACCCCGAGCTCGGTGATGCCGGCGGCGACCATCGAGCGGATGCCGTAGTGGAGGATCGGCGTGTTGGCGACCGGCACGAGCTGCTTGGCTCGTGTGTGGGTGATCGGCCGCAGCCGCGTACCGGCTCCGCCGGCCAGGATGAGCGCCTTCATGACGGCCGAGAGTGTACGGGCGTCCGCTGGTCGATTCAGTCCACGACCGGCATCGGACCCACGCCGCGGAAGTAGTCGAGGATCGGCTGGGCGCCGCCTTCGAGCTCGAGGACCGCGTTGCCGTTGCGGGTGACGCCGACGACGGGCAACTGGAACTTGTTGAGCCCGGTGTTGAACGCCTTGCGCAGGGTCCCCGCAGCGGCGATGGGGTCGAGGCCGGGGTCCATCCGCACGGCCTTGGTGCCGGCGGCGATCAGGTTGGACGCGAGATAGGGGTCGGCGGAGATGCGCTGGACGGTGGCGTTGGCGGTCTCTTGGAGGAACGTCTGTTGCCGGAAGATGCGGCCCAGGTCCGACGTCGGGTCGGTCTGCCACTGGCCGTCGCGGAACTCTTCGTAGTAGCGGCTGCGGGCGTACTGCAATGCCTGCATGCCATCGAGCTTGTGGCATCCCGGTGGTTGATCGAGGCCGGTGTTCTTGTCGCGCGTCTGATACTCGAAGCAGATCGTGGTGCCGCCGACGGCGTCGACGAGCTCTTTGAACCCGGTGAAGTCGATGTCCACCACGTGGTGGATCGGGATGCCGAACTCCTGGGTGATCGTGGCCGCCAGCACGTCGGTGCCCTTGCTGTACGCCGAGTTGATGCGGTTCTGGCCGCCGCCGGCGATGTTGACCCACAGGTCACGGGGCAAGCTGACGATCGAAGCGCCGTTGCCGTCGGCCTCGTGGCGGAGGATCATGATCGTGTCCGACCGCCGGCCCTGCACAGCGTTCGTATCTCCGATGCCGCCGTAGTCGGGTGCGTTCGGGTCGGCGTTCTCCCGGCTGTCCGAGCCGATGAGCAGGTAGTTCTGGGCCGGACCATCCTGGGCGGTCAACACGAGCTCGAGCCCCTCGATCCGTTCGACCGACGCCGTGGTCGCGTCGGCGGCACGGATCACGCCATACGCACCGAGCGACCCGACGGCGAGTGCCAGCACCAGCGCAGCGGGCGCCGAGCTGCGCCGGCGGCGGTGGGAGGTGGACGGCATCGAACCGACGCTACTGGCCGTGTCCGGCGCCGCAGCGTCACTCCGCGCCGCGGCAGAGCGACGTTCGTCTCATACCGAACTCTCAAGCAACGGATGGGGACGGGCCCCAGCCGTTGCTTCTTTTCCACAGGCTGAACCCTCCCCCGATCACGCCGGACGGAGGTGCACCACGTCGCCCACGTCGAACACCCGCGTCCCTCCGCTGCCTCCACCGCCGACGCCGTCGCCGACGTCCACGACGAGCCGGCCCGCGGCGTCGACGTCGACCGCCACGCCCTCGACCACACCGTCAGCGAGCTCCACCCGCACGCGCCGACCGAGCGTGCCGAGCGCATCCCGGTAGGCGGCATCGAGAGCCGGACCGCCCCGCGGCCCGTCGTCGAGCGCGGCGAGCACGAGCGCCAACACGTCGGCAGGGTGACTGGAGCCGAGCGACGCCGCGCCGTCCGGTGCCCATCTGACGTTCATCCCGAGACCGACGACCACCGCATCACGCGTCGGACTCCGCTGGGCGAGGACACCGGCCAGTTTCACGTCGTCGAGCAGCACGTCGTTCGGCCATTTCAGCGTGATCGTCGCGTCGGGACGCACGACCGCGGCCGCCCGAGCCGCGGCGAGCGCGACACGATGGGTGGCCACCGACGGCGGGTCGGGAACGGGGGCGATGGCGATCGACACGAGCAGGTTGGCACCGGGCGGCGCGTCCCACCGCCGATCGAGGCGCCCCCGTCCGGCGGTCTGGTGATCGGTCACCAGAACCGACCCATCGCCGGCCACACCCGATTCCAGCTGGTCGAGCAGGTCGGTGTTGGTGCTGCCCGTCTCGGCGACATGGGCCACCTTCCAAGCCGCAGGCCACGTCATCGTCGACCAGATGTCTCCGGGAACGCCCACGGCACCTACATTGGCACCCGTGCTGCAGAAGATCCTGATCGCCAACCGCGGCGAGATCGCCGTCCGCATCATCCGCGCCGCCCGCGAGATGGGCATCGCCACGGTCGCCGTGTACTCCGAGCTCGACCGCAACGCTTTGCACGTGCGGCTCGCCGACGAGGCGTACGCCCTCGGCGGCCAAACGGCGGCGGAGAGCTACATCAACACCGAGGCCGTGCTGAACGCGATCCGCGAGAGCGGGGCCGACGCGGTGCATCCGGGCTACGGCTTCTTCAGCGAGAACGCCGACTTCGCGCGGGCGATCACGGAGATGGGCGTCGAGTTCATCGGCCCGCCACCATCGGCGATGGACGAGATGTCCGACAAGGTGTCGAGCCGGCTCGCGGCGATCCGCGGCGGCGCGCCCGTCGTGCCCGGAACGACCGAGTTCGCGTCGGGGCCCGACGACATCACTGCCTTCGGCAACGAACACGGCTGGCCGGTGTGCATCAAGGCCGCCTTCGGCGGCGGCGGTCGCGGCATGAAGGTCGTCCACAGCGCGGACGAGGTCGAGAACGCGTTCGCCAGCGCCCAGCGTGAGGCGAAGAGCTTCTTCGGGCGCGACGAGTGCTACGTCGAGCGCTACCTCACCAAGCCCCGCCACGTCGAGGTGCAACTCGTCGGCGACAAGCAGGGCAACTGCGTGTGGGTGTCGACCCGCGACTGTTCGGCGCAGCGCCGTCACCAGAAGCTTGTCGAAGAGGCGCCGGCACCGGGCCTGCCCGACGGCGTCGAGAATGCGATGGGGGAGGCAGCCGTCAAGGCGGCCAAGGCGGTCGGCTACTACGGCGCCGGCACGGTCGAGTTCATCTTCCAAGACGGCGAGTTCTTCTTCCTCGAGATGAACACCCGCCTGCAGGTCGAGCACCCCGTCACCGAGATGATCACGGACATCGACCTCGTCGAGTGGCAGATCCGCGTCGCTGCCGGCGAGGAGCTCCCGATGACGCAGGCCGAGGTCGATGCCGCCCGCCGGGGACACGCGATCGAGGTCCGCATCAACGCCGAAGACGTCGCCGAGGGCAAGTTCCTCCCCTCCCCCGGCCCGATCACGAAGCTGCTCGCGCCGGACGGGTTCGGCGTGCGGTTCGACTCCGGCTACCACTCCGGCGACGAGATCAGCCAGTACTACGACAACCTGGTCGGCAAGCTGATCGTGTGGGGTCGCGACCGTGACGTCGCCATCGCCCGCACACTGCGAGCGCTCGACGAGCTCGTCGTCGAGGGCGTCGCCACCACCATTCCCGCCGACGTGGCGATCCTGCGGCATCCCGACTTCGCCGCCGTCACGCATTCGACGAAGTGGGTCGAAGAGACGCTCGACCTGACCGGAGTCGGCGGCAAGGCGGAGAGCTCCGCGCCAACCGCCGAGGGCGACGGCGAGGAGGCCGAGCCGTTGGTGAAGCGGTCGACCACGGTGGAGGTCAACGGCAAGCGGTTCGACGTCAACATGTGGGTGCCCGAGTCGGCACCGGTCGTCGCCGGCGGTGCGGCACCGAAGAAGCCGAAGCGCGCCGCCGGCGGCGGGGGCGGTGGCGCGGCCGGTTCAGGCTCCGTCGAGGCCCCGATGCAGGGGACGATCGTCAAGGTGCTCGTCGAGGTCGGCCAGGCGGTCGAGGTCGGCGCGGGCATCGTCGTCCTCGAAGCGATGAAGATGGAGAACCAGATCAACGCCGAAAAGGCCGGCACGGTCAAGGAGATCAAGGTTTCGGCCGGCGACACCGTCGGCGGCGGCGACATCCTCGCGGTCATCGAGTAACAGCGGGGTCTGTCCCCACTGTTACTCCGTTGCTCATTCGGCGGCTTCGGCGAGGGCTTCGCTCAGGGCCGGGTGCACGAGGATGCTCTCGGCGAGATCGACGACGGTCAAGCCCGCCGTGACCGCCAGTGCGATCACCGAGATCAGCTCGGCCGCCTGACGCCCGACGATCGACCCGCCGAGCACGACACCCGTCGCCGGGTCGGAGATGATCTTCACGAACCCAGTGGTGTCGTTGTTGATCATCGCCTTGGCGGTCGACGAGAACGGCACCTTCGTGACGCGGATCTTGCGACCCGAGCTGAACGCCTCCGCCTCGGCGAGACCGACGTCGGCGATCTCGGGTTCGGTGAAGATCGCCGATGCTGCCTTGTCGTAGTCGAGGTGGCGGTGCCTGCGAGTGTGTCCACCCATCGCGTGCTCGGCGACCTTGCGGCCCTGCATCGACGCCACCGACGACAACGGCAACTTGCCGGAGATGTCACCGGCGGCGTAGATGTGGCCGACGTTGGTCACGCAGTGCTGGTTGATGTCGACGTACCCCCACTGGTTCACCTCGACGCCGGCGGCATCGAGGCCGAGGTCTTCGGTGTTGGGGATCGAACCGATCGCCAACACGGCGTGGGTCGATGTGACGCTGCGGCCGTCGTCGCACCGCACCACGACCGTGCCGTCGTCGGTGCGCTCGATCGCTTCGGCCCGCGCGCCCATCAGCAGCTTGACACCGCGGCCCATGAACTCGTGCTCGAGCACGGCAGCGACCTCGGGGTCCTTGCCCGGCAGCACCTGCTGGCGGCTGACGACGAGAGTCACCTTCGAGCCGAACGAGGAGAACATGTGCACGAACTCCACGCCGGTGACGCCCGAGCCGATCACCGTGACGCTCTCGGGGAAGATCTTCGGTGGATAGCAGTCACGCGTGGTGAGGATGCGATCGCCGTCGGGTTGGCACCACTCGGGGACGCGCGGGCGCGAACCCGTGGCGATCAGCGCGGCGTCGAACTCCAACGTCTCGACACCGTCGTTCCCGTCGACGACGATCGTCGTGGGGCTCGTGAACCGTCCGACACCACGGACGATGCGTACACCCTGGCTGCGCAGGAGCTCCGTCGTGTTCTGCCGCATCGTCTCCACGATCGACTCGATGCGCAGCGTGAGGTTGTCGACGTCGACGTTCGTGTCGACGCTGGCCAACCCCATCCCGGCGATCGCCCGAGTGCGGCTGATCGCCCGACCCGTAGCGATCATGGTCTTCGACGGGATGCAGTCCCACAGGTGGGCCGCGCCGCCGACGACGTCGCGCTCGATCATCGTGACCTGAGCGCCGAGCCGCGCCGCGGTCGTGGCGGCCATGTTGCCCGCCGGGCCACCACCGAGGATCACGAACCGCGTCGCCATGCGCGCTCAGCCTACGAGCGATGCGCCAGGCTCAGCCCTCGCCGAGCTCCAAGCCGTCGCTGGCGAAGAAGGTGTCGATACCAGCTTCCTCGGTGCTGAGCGCGACAGCACCCGTGTTCTGACAGAACCGCGACGGGTACGACATGGTGTCGCGTCGCTCGCCGACCCACTCGAAGTGCATCCCGTCGGGCGTCAAGAAGTTCCCGCCCCACGCGAACCCGTGCTTGCGGAAGATCTGCACGGTCGTACATCCGGCGGTGGTGCGCGAGAAGTCGGGGACGCAGCCCTGGCACGACCCGCGCGTGTTCGTGTCGAGCGCCATGCCCCACGAGTGCCGCGACAAGAATCCGAGCGAGCTGCTCGGCGTCAACCGGTTGAATCGTGGGTAGTGGCAGCCGCCGGCGAGGTTGGCGTCGCCAACGTTGATCGTGCCGGCCAGCCCACGGGCGGCGACCTCGTTGAGCGCCGCCTTGATCGCCGGCTCGATGGTCAGGTGGCAGCGAGCGCGGATGCCGAGCCCGACATCGCGGCGGCCCGACGGGAGGTTGGCGGCCTGCCAGCTCGCCTGCTGGGTCACCGAACCGTTGCCGTTGACCCGGTACTGGAATTCGCCGAGTGCCGACTTCGTCGCGACCATGCCGAGCGTGTCGTCCGGATCGGGCGCATCCCAGCTGCGGCGGACACGGATGCTCGTCGACACGAGCCCGTTGGCGGCGACGGCGTTGTCGAGCGATGACCGCGACGACGGGCTCCACAGCACCGCCCGGCTGAGGTCGCGGATGCCGATGCGGTCGGCGCCAGCGTTCGACATCAGCAGCTCGGCGCCGCCGATCTGAGCTCCAGGCATCACTGCGGCGACGCGATACGTGACGACGCCGCCCCAATCGGCCACGAGGTGCAACACATCGCCGGCCTGCACCGATCGGCCCGACATCGTGGCCGAGGTGGCGTTCATGACGACGGTGTCGTCGGCGAGATGGCGCGACACGTTGCGACCGAGCGTGTTGCCGACCGCCTCGGGGGCCAGCGCCGTGACGCCCATCGGGAACGCGAAGCCCGAGTCCGCCAGCTGCACGGCGTTCGCGCCGCGGTAGATGCCGACCATGCCGACGCTCGCCGAGCGACCGAAGGCGATGGCCGCGCCCGACTGGCGGGCGGCGTTGATCGCGGCCGCGGCAACGTCACCGCGCAACGGTCCGGAGTTGTAGACCGTGATGACGTCGGTCGCTCCTGGAGTGGTGTTGACCGCGGGTGCGGCCGCGCGGGCGGGGCCGGCGACGGGATCGTTCGGGCCGAGTGCGGCGACGGGGACGGCAGCCAGCGCGACGGCCGCGAGCCCGATCACGAGAGGGGTTCGGAGACGCACCCGGACGAGCGTAGGGGCCGCGAACGCACCAGGGGCATCACCCGGGCTGTCCGCTACGGTCGGGTTTCCGTGACCGCCGACCCCACCAACGACCCCGAGGCCCCGCAGGAACCCACCGGCAGTGGGCTCAACGCGGAGCGCGCCCGTCGCCTCGAACGCGTCGAGGAGATCCGCACCGCGGGCGGCACGCCGTACCCGTACCGCTTCGACCGCACCCATTCGGTCGCCGACATCCGTGCTGGGTGGGGCGATCTCGAAGCCGGCGTCGAGACGGACGCCGCGGTGGCCGTTGCCGGGCGGGTCATGCTGCTGCGCGATTCGGGCAAGCTCGTGTTCGCCACGCTGCGCGACCGCTCCGGCGACATCCAGCTCTTCGTGTCGAAGGCCGTCGTGGGCGACGACGCGTTCGCCGAGGTGAAGGCGCTCGACCTCGGCGACTGGGTCGGTGTGCACGGCACGGTCATGACCACGCGCAAGGGCGAGCTCTCCGTGCGCGCCGAGCGCATCGACCTGCTCTCGAAGGCGATCCGGCCGCTTCCCGACAAGTGGCACGGGTTGAGCGATGTCGACACTCGATTCCGCCAGCGCTACGCCGACCTCATCGTCAACGCCGAGGCGCGGCGCACGTTCGAGATCCGCCACGAGATCATCGCCAGCTTCCGTCGCACGCTGCACGAGCGCGGCTTCATCGAGGTGGAGACGCCGGTCCTCCACGCCGAGGCGGGCGGCGCTCACGCCCGGCCGTTCGCCACCCACCACAACTCGCTCGACATGCCGCTGTACTTGCGCATCGCGCTGGAGCTGCACCTCAAGCGGCTGATCGTGGGGGGCATGGAGCGGGTGTTCGAGATCGGGCGGATCTTCCGCAACGAGGGGATGTCGACGCGGCACAACCCCGAGTTCACGATGATCGAGCTGTACCAGGCGTTCGGCGACTGGAACGACGTGATGGAGATCAGTGAGGCACTGGTCACACAGGCGGCCCGTGACTCGATCGGCACGACCGTGATCGAGATCCGCGGCCAGCAGGTCGATCTCGCCGAGCCGTGGCCCCGGCTGCGGATGGTCGACGCGGTGTCCGCCAAGGCCGGACGTGAGGTCCATCCGAGCCAGCCGGTCGGCGAGCTCCGAGCGTTGGCCGCCGAGCACGGCATCCGCTGGGAGGAGCGTTGGGGTGGCGGCAAGCTCGTCGAAGAGCTGTTCGAGACTCTGTGCGAGGCCGACATCGTCCGTCCGACGTTCGTCACCGGGCATCCCACCGAGATCTCACCGCTCGCCCGGACCGACCGCGACGACCCGTGGCTGACGGAACGCTTCGAGATCTTCGTCGACTCGCGCGAGCTCGGCAACGGGTACAGCGAGCTCAACGATCCCGTCGAGCAGCGGCTGCGCTTCGAGGACGAACAGGCGGCCAAGGACGCCGGCGATGCCGAGGCGGGGACGGTCGACGAGGACTACATCAGGGCGCTTGAGTACGGCATGCCACCGACGGGTGGCCTCGGGATCGGGATGGACCGGGTGGCCATGCTGCTCGCCGGCGTCGATTCGATCCGCGAGGTGATCCTGTTCCCGACGCTGCGACCTGAGGTGTTCACCCACGACGACCGAGGGAGGTCCTGACATGACACGCACCGCTTGGGGCGCCGGGCTGGCCACGATCGCCGCCGACGGGACGGTGCTCGATACGTGGTATCGCTGGCTCGGCTGGGGCGAGTACGGCGACGACTCGTGCCCGACCGAGGAGATCGGGTCGAGCCTCGGGATGCGCGACTCGACCGACGACGTGCGCGGTGTCACGATCCGCCCGGTGCGGGTGACGGTCGACGTCGACGAGGCACCGACCGGCGCCTCCGACGCCTACCTCCGGCTGCACCTCTTGTCGCACCGCCTCGCCAAACCTCGCACCCTGAACCTCGACGGGCTCTTCGGCACGCTGTCCAACGTGGCGTGGACGAACCTCGGTCCGGTGGCGGTCGGCGACCTCGACGACGTGCGGTTACGGGTGCGGCAGACGGGCGGCACCGTCACGGTGTTCGGCATCGACAAGTTCCCGCGGATGGTCGACTACGTCGTGCCGTCGGGTGTGCGCATCGCCGACGCCGATCGGGTGCGCCTCGGCGCCCACCTCGCCGAGGGCACGACCGTGATGCACGAGGGCTTCTGCAACTTCAACGCCGGCACGCTCGGTGTGTCGATGGTCGAGGGCCGGATCAGCGCCGGCGTCGTCGTCGGCGACGGCTCCGACATCGGCGGCGGCGCATCGATCCAGGGCACGTTGTCCGGTGGTGGCACCGAGCAGGTCACGATCGGCGAGCGCTGCCTGCTCGGGGCGAACGCCGGCATCGGGATCAGCCTCGGCGACGACTGTGTTGTGGAGGCCGGCCTCTACGTCACTGCCGGCACGCCGGTGCTCACGCCCGACGGCGTCGTCAAAGCCCGCGAGCTGTCGGGGCGGAGCAACCTGATGTTCATCCGCGACGGCCAGTCCGGCAAGGTGATCGCCCGCGCCCGCCTCGCCGCGTGGGGCACGCTCAACGAGGACCTCCACTCCGCCCAGTAGTTGCATCCGGGGTCAGATTGCATCCGGGGTCAGACACCACATGCAACAGCACGCGTGACGTGAGCAGGTCTGACGCTGGTGCGCGGTTGCATGTGGTGTCTGACCCCGGATGCAATCTGCGGTTAGCGTCACCTTGATGGCGACGTCCGGCGAGTTCGGCGACCCGGTCGAAGTCGATGCGGGTACACGGACCGTCACGATCACCAACCCTGACAAGGTGATGTTCCCATCGGTCGGTGCCGCCAAGGAGCCGCGCACGAAGCTCGACCTCGCCCGCTACTACGTCGCCGTCGCCGACGCGTTGATGCCGACCGTCCGCGACCGGCCCGTGCTCCTCGAGCGATACCCGAACGGCGTGCGCGAGAAGTCGTTCTTCCAAAAGCGCATCCCCGACTCCGCCCCCGACTGGCTGGCGACGACGACCGTCGAGACGATCAACGGCACGCCGTCGCGAGCGCTCGTGATCGCCGACCTCGCGCACGTGCTCTGGGCGGTCAACATGGGCGTGCTCGGGCTGCACGTGTGGCCGTTCCACGCGTCGGTGCCGGAGGACCACGACGAGATGCGCATCGACCTCGACCCGTCGCCCGGTGTCACGTTCGACATGGTGCGCGAATCGGCGGCGCACGTGCGCGACTTCCTCGCCGAGCTCGGGATGCTCGGCTTCGCCAAGACGACGGGCAGCAAGGGCATCCACATCTACGTGCGCGTCGAGCCCGGCTGGGACTCGTTCGCCGTGCGCGGCGCCGTGGTCGCCCTCGGACGCGAGCTCGCCCACCGCCACCCTGATCTGGTCACGGACAAGTGGTGGAAGGAGGAGCGCGGGACGCGGGTGTTCGTCGACTTCAACCAGAACGCGCCGCACAAGAACATGTTCGGCGCGTGGGGTGCGCGACCGCGCGTCGGTGCCCAGGTGTCGACGCCGTTCTTCTGGGACGAGCTGGAGTCGATCGAACCCGACGAGCTGACGATCGACACCGTGCCGTCCCGCCTCGACGAGCGTGGCGATCCGTGGGAACTGATGGACGACGCGCCGTGTTCGATCGTCCCGCTCGTCGAGCGCTTCGCCGCCGACCTCGCCGACGGCATCCCCGACGCCCCGTGGCCTCCCGTCTACCCGAAGATGCCGAACGAGGCACCCCGCGTCCAACCGAGCCGCGCCCGCCGCGC
>CAZQCP010000090.1:9795-12284 GCA_964592115.1 uncultured Ilumatobacteraceae bacterium | reverse complement strand
GCCCTCGGCAGGATTCGAACCTGCGCACACGGCTCCGGAGGCCGATGCTCTATCCCCTGAGCTACGAGGGCGGGGACGAGCAGGTTACCGTGCGCCGCCCTCACGCAGACGAGGTACGGGCGAGCGATTGGCGTCGGTAGCGAACAGGCGGTGCGCCGAGGTCAGGTGGGCGCGGAGCCGTCGGTGCGGGCGGCCGCAGTGCGGGCGGCCGCTTCGACTTGCTCGTGGTAGATCGCCCACCATGCTGCGTCCTCGTCGGGCATGTTGCTGACATCGGTGTGGTAGCCCGCAGCACCGTCGACCAACTCACGCACGATGTCCGCGTGGCCGGCGTGGCGGTCGGTCTCGGCGATCATGTGCACGAGGATCTGCTGGAGGGTCACGTCTCCCCGGTCGCCCCACCACGGCACACGACCCGGAGCATCGAGATCGAGCTCGGCGATCGTCGCGTCGGAGTGCGCCCACACGCGCTGGTAGAACGCGATCAGGTCGTCGCGTTCCTCATCGGCCGTCGCCCACATGTCGGCGTTCGCCTCGGTGTCTTCGTCGTACCACGGGATCGGTTCGGGGAACGGTCGGCCGAACACCTCGCCGAAGTAGCCGGCCTCGACGCTGGCAACGTGCTTCACGAGTCCGAGCAGGTTGGTGGCCGTCGGCGTGAGCGGTCGACGAACGTCGTACTCCGAGATGCCCGCGACCTTCCACACGAGAGCCTCGCGGCCACGCTGCAGGTACCGCAGCAGGGTCGCCTTGGAGTCAGCCGTCACGAACTCCAGCTTGCCATCCGACGATGCGGCCGCCGCCCCGAATTGTCACCCACCCGCCACCGTGGGTCTCCCTGGCGGTCCGCTCTGCAAGCGCTTACACTGCGGCTCCGGGGCGTCGACCGGGACGGCCGATGCTCCATGATCTGCAGGCCACATGGGGACGAACGACACGAGCAACGGCACCACGACTCGCCCGGGCCGCGCGCGCATCGAAGACGTCGCCGCGGCCGCGGGCGTGTCGGTGGCGACCGTGTCGAGGGCCGTGCGTGGGTTGCCGAACGTCGCCGCGTCGACGCGCGAGCGGGTGCAGGAGGTCGCCGCGCAGCTCGGCTACCGGCCTGACCCAGTTGCGTCGCGGCTCGCCGCGGGGCGCGCCCGCACGGTCATCGTGCTCGTGCCCCACCTGTCGAGCTGGTACTTCTCCAACGTCGTCGCCGGTGCGGAAGCGATCTGCGCCGACGCCGGGTACGACTTCTTGATCCTCGGCGTCGGCAGCCTCGAGGAGTGCCACCGCCTGCTCACCGAGGGCCACCACCTCGAACGGCGCGCGGACGGGATCATCCTCGTCAACCTCTTCGCCACCGAAGCCCAGGTCCGCTCGCTCGCCGCCCGCGGCGTGGCGATCTCCACAGTCGGATCGTCGGCTGGGCACTGCCCGTCGGTGCGCGTCGACGACCGCGCCGTCGGGGCGATGGCCGCCGACCATCTCGCGGAGCTCGGCCACCGCCGCATCGGCCTCATCAGTGGCACGAGTGAGGATCCGATGAACGTCGAGGTGCCCCGCCTCCGCCATGAAGGGTTCGTCGACGGGCTCGAACGACACGGAATCTCGCTCGACGAAGCACTGGTTGCCAGCGGCAACTTCGGGATCGATGGTGGCAGCGAGGCGATGACGGCACTCCTCGCCGCCAGCGATCCTCCGACCGCGGTGTTCGCGATGTCGGACGAAATGGCGTACGGCGCGCTGATGGTGCTGAACCAGTCCGGGCTGCGCGCCGGCCCGGACGTCTCCCTCATCGGTGTCGATGACCACGAGTTCGCCAAGGTCGTCGGCCTCACCACCATCCGCCAGGACGTCGCCGAGCAAGGTGCTACCGCGGCACGGGGGCTGCTCGAACTGCTCGAACGGCGCAGCACCGATGGCGCGCCGATGGCACAGGATGCACCGATCGAGCTCGTGGTGCGCTCGACCACCGCCCGCGCCCGATAGCCGCCGCTGCAGCTCGTTCGACGACCGGGCCGCGACAGCGATGGATCCAGCACCACCGGCGGGCCGACGCCGGGCTCTTCCCCGGCGACGGCCCCGCCGTTGCGGTCACCGGGCGCCCGCCCGCGCCGACTTGCGCTGCTTGGGAGCGTCGGCCTGCCTGGCCTTCTTCTCGCGACGCTTCTCGAGCACGTCCTTGCCGGGCTTCTTGGTCTGCTTCGCCATGGTTCACCTCCTCGACGATCTCGGTGCGAAGACGGCACGAACCGGGGGCGCTCCCAGGAGCACCGCCCACCATCGCTCACGCCGGGCATCGATGCGCCGGATGACCATCCGTCGCTCGTGCCGCTCGCACACCGAAACCATCCCGCTACCCCACATTCAGCAAGCCAACAGGTGAACCGACGACCATAGCCCCGAACCCAGCAACGACAACCCGTGCCCACGGCTCGGCGCGGGCGACCGATGAGATTCCCGCGCGACACGTGCACACGAAACTCATCGCCGGCACACGA
>CAZQCP010000090.1:0-9695 GCA_964592115.1 uncultured Ilumatobacteraceae bacterium | reverse complement strand
ACCGATGAGATTCCCGCGCGACACGTGCACACGAAACTCATCGCCGGCACACGACCACACCCACCAATGAGATTCCCGCGCGACACCTGCACACGAAACTCATCGCTGGCCGGGCGCGGGTCAGTAGGCGGTGGGAGTCCGGGCGGGCGCGGGTCAGTAGGCGGTGGGCGGCTGGGCCGGCGCGTCGGGGGCGTCGGTGAGCTCGGCGAGGAGGGCGTCGAGGAGGCCGCTGGCGCCGAAGCGGAACGTCGCTGGGGTCGCCCAGCCGTCCCCCATCACGCCATCGGCCAGGTCGAGGTAGACGACCGCGTCGTCGAGCGTTCGGATGCCGCCGGACGGCTTGACGCCGATCGGGCGGCTGCGCTCGGTACCGTCGGTCGCCTCGGCGATGACGCCCAGCATCGCCCGCACTGCCTCGGGCGTCGCCCCGATCGCGGTCTTCCCGGTCGACGTCTTCAAGAAGCCCGCGCCATGGTCGACGGCGAGTCGGCCGGCCGCAACGATCTGCGCCTCGTCGCCGAGCTCGCCCGTCTCCAGGATGACCTTGAAGACTCGACCATCGGTGCCGACGAGCGCGGCCACATCGCTGATCAGTCGCTCCGCCCGGGCGCGATCGCCGGCGAGGAAGGCGCGGTAGGGCAGCACGAGGTCGATGTCGTCGGCGCCGTCGTTCAACGCAGCTTCCGTCATCCCGAGCACCTCCGCCGCCGGCTCATCACCGCTCGGGAAGTTGACGACGGTCGCCACGCGCACGTCCGAACCGGGGAGCTCGGCGACGCAACGCCGCACGAACTCCGGCCACACGCACACCGCCGCAGTGCCGTGCTCGGCCGCCCGCTCACACAGCGTGTCGATGCCGTCGGGTGCGTGGTCGTCGGCGAGGTCGGTGAGGTCGATCAGTCCGATCGCCCGACTGGCGATGGCACGGCGAGCGGTGTCACTCACGAGATCAGACCGTACCGCCGTCGTCGTCGGTCACTTCGAGCCGTAGATGTCGTTCGTCGGGGAGCGGCCGCAGCACCGAGTCGAGGTACGAGCGCATCGCCTCGTCGTTGGGCACGTCGCGCCCGAGCCGCTGCGCCAACAGGTAGCGGTGTTCGAGGAACTGATGGAACACCTCGGCCGGCTCGAGGTGGTCGCTCAGCTCGGCGGGGATCGCCTCCACCACGGGCTCATACACGTCGAGGATCCACCGTGCCGTCGCCACCGCTTGGGGCAACGGTCGACCCTCGGTCCGCTCCAGCCACGCGCCGAACCCCTCGATGTCGGCGAGCAGGCGCCGCGCCTGGTTCTCCTGCACGTCGAGCCCCGTGCGGGCGCGCAGATCGCGGGCGTGATGGCCCTCCTCCACGAGCACCGGCTTGACCCGCAGGTGATCACCGTCGCGGCTGATCGACAGCTCCTCCACATCGAAGCCGAGCTCGTTGATCCGCCGCACGCGCTGTTCGATGCGCCAGCGCTCGTCGACCGGGAACTCGTCGACGTGAGTCAGTTCGTTCCACAGCGACTCGTAGCGCGCCTGCACCGCCTCGGCGATCTCCACCGGATCGATGTCGCCGCGGACGCGTCCGCGCGCCTGGAGCTCGAGCAGGCCGCCGACCACGTTCTCCATCGCGATCTGCACGTCGTGGGCGCGCATGCCGTCGGAGATGGTGCCGTGACGCTCGGTCGTCTCGGCATCGACGAGGTAGGCCATCATCGCCCCCGCATCACGTCGCCACAAGATGTTCGACAGCGAGCAGTCACCCCAGAACACGCCGTCGAGATGCAACCGCACGAGCAGCGCCACGCCGGCGTCCATCAGCCGCTCCCGGATCCAGCTGTCCGCCTGACCGATCAGGTACCAGTACGGCAGCGAGTAGTCGAGATAGCGAGTGATCAGCACGGCCTCGCCCGGCACCGGCGCGTCGGCGACGACACCGACGGGCTCGACGACGGGCAGGTGGTCGGCATGCAGGTCGCGCAACATCCGGTACTCGCGGCGCGCCTCCGCTTCCGACGTGGCCTTGAGCGCGTAGGCCCGCTGGTCGTAGCGCACGAAGCGCACGACATGACGGCTGATGCCGTGGGCCAGCTTCACGAGGCGCGGATCGTCCCACTCCACGAGCGGAACATCCCACGGCAGGTCGAGGAAGTCAGGGTGTCCGTGGGTGACGACCACTTCCATCGCGTCGACCGTACCGCTCCCCCACGACCCGATTGCATCCGGTGTCAGACCCCAGATGCAACCACGCACCACCGCCAGACCGGCCAGCATCATGTGTGCCGTTGCATCTGGGGTCTGACCCCGGATGCAATCGCTGCGTGCTGTTGCATCTGGGGTCTGACCCCGGATGCAATCGGGTCAGCTCATCAGCAACGAGTCGATGGCGCTTGGGGCGAGGACGGTCTCGATCACCATCACCGCCGCACCCGTGATTCCCGCCTGGTCGCCGAGCCGGCTCAGCTCGATCTTCAGCCTGCCCGTCGCCAGCGTCAGCGACCGCCGGTACACCACCTCGCGGATCCCAGCGAGGAGCGGCTCGCCCGCGTTGGCGAGGTCGCCGCCGATCACGATGACCGCCGGGTTGAGCACGTTGACGCAACTCGCCAGCACGCCGCCGATCGTGTGTCCGGCCTCGCGGACCAAGCGCACCGCGTCGCGCTCGCCGGCGAGGACGTGATCGACGACCTCGCGGCCCGTCGTCGTCGGCAATCCGCGCTCACGGAGCGCGCTCGCCATCGCGCCGCCACCGGCGACCGCCTCCAGGCAGCCGACGTTGCCGCAGCGGCACACGATGTCGTCGTGATCCGGAACGTGGATGTGGCCGATGTCGCCCGCCGCACCGTCGGCGCCGCGATGGACCCGACCGCCGGCAACGATCCCCGATCCGATGCCAGTCCCGATCTTCACGAAGAACACGAAGTCCTGATCGCGCCAGTGCCGCCAGTACTCGCCGAGCGCCATGATGTTGACGTCGTTGTCGACGAGCGCCGGCACGCCGAACCGTTGCGACAGCCGTTGGCCGACCGGATGCAGGTTCCAGCCCGGCATGATCGGCGGGCTGACCGGTCGTCCCGTCGCGAACTCGACCGGACCGGGAAGCCCCACGCCGACGCCGCGGACGTGTGAGCGATCGCGCCCGACCTCGACGAGGAGCTCGTCGAAGGCGTGCTCGACCCACTTCATCACGACGTCGGGGCCGGCAGCGACAGCGACGTCTTCGACGCGGTCGGCGAGCACGGCACCGGCGAGGTCGGTCACCGCGACGCGGGTGTGGGTGGCGCCGATGTCGCCAGCGAGCACGACCCCAGAGGCGACGTTGAACTCGAGCGTGCCGGGCGGCCTCCCACCGGTCGACGCGCTGTCGGCACCGGCGATGAGGAGCCCGTTCGCGATCAACGTGTCGACGCGCTGCGCCACCGTCGAACGGGCAAGGCCGGTCCGGGCGGCGAGCGAGGCACGGGTGACCGCGCCCTCCTGGCGGACGAGATCGAGGATGACCCCGGCCGTGGGAGCGATCACCGCCGGTGGCAGATTGAGCCCGCTCACGGCACGCGAACGATCCTGCTCGCGATGGCGGTGAGGTCGTGCACGGGTGCTAGTGAACCAGAAACCTGGCCGCCGCGTCCGCGCCTGCGCAACTCCGCGCTTCCGGCGATCGCCATCCTGAACCTCCGATCTTCTGACGTGCAGCACAGTACTTCTGCTTGACAATCGGCGAAAGTGCCGCGATCATGTGAACCGTGGGGGAAGCACGGGAGGACGTCGTGCGCGTCGGCATCGTCGGCGCCGGGTTCATCGGCGCCGTCCACGCCCATGCCGCGCGGCGAGCCGGCGCCGAGATCGTCGGCATCGTCGGCTCGACCCCATCGTCCACCGCCGCTGCCACCGCCGCGCTACACGCCGAGCGCCAGTTCGAGTCCGCCGACGCGCTGATCGCCGCTGGGGACATCGACGTCGTGCACGTCTGCACGCCAAACCACCTGCACCGCCCGCTCAGCGAGATGGCGCTCGCACATGGCAAGCACGTCGTGTGCGAGAAGCCCCTGGCGACCTCGCTCGACGACGCTCGCGCCCTCCACCGCGCGGCCACCGACGCCGACCGCATCGCAACGGTCCCGTTCGCCTACCGCTTCTACCCGATGGTCCGCGAAGCGCGCGCTCGACGGGCAGCCGACGCGGCGCCGCTGCGATTGATCCACGGCACCTACCTCCAGGACTGGCTGGCGAGCCCCGACGACGACAACTGGCGCGTCGACGCCGACCGCGGCGGCCCGTCGCGGGCGTTCGCCGACATCGGGTCGCACTGGTGCGACCTCGCCGAGTTCGTGTCCGGCGACCGCATCGCCGCCGTGTCAGCGGAGCTGATCCGAGTGATCCCCGAGCGTCGCACCGGGGCGACTCACGCGTTCGAGCGCAGCGGCGGCGGTGGTGCGTTGCGAGCGGTCGACACCGAGGACGCGGCGATCGTCACGTTCCGCACCGCCGGCGGCTCGTTCGGCAACGTCGTCATCAGCCAAGTCTCGAACGGGCGCAAGAACGATCTGCGCCTCGAACTGGCCGGCACCGATTCGACGATCGTCTTCGAGCAGGAGCGACCGGACACGCTGTGGATCGGCGGACGTCGGTCGAGCGAGATCGTCGCCCGCGACGCCGCCGTGCTCGACTACGCCGCGACGCGATACGTCACCGTGCCCGTCGGCCACCCGCAGGGCTACCAGGAGTGCTTCGATCTGTTCGTCGCCGACACGTACGCCGCGATCGCAGCCGGGGGCACCGCCACCGTCGACGGGCTGCCGACGTTCGCCGACGGAGTCCGCGCCGCGCAGATCGTCGACGCCGTGGTGCAGTCGGCCGCCGCGCACCGCTGGGTCGACGTCGCACCGCCAGACCCGACGCCATCTCACGCGACGCCATCTCGCACGACGCCATCCGACGAAGGAGGACGCATCCCGTGAAGCTCGGCTTCCTCACCGCCTGCCTGCCCCAGCGCAGCCTCGCCGACATCTGTACGTGGGCCGCGGCGCACGACTTCGAAGCGCTGGAGGTCGCCGCCTGGCCGAACCTCGGCGACCGGCCGTTCACCGCCACCCACCTCGACGTCGACGGCTTCGACGACGCCGCCGCGGAGGCGACGCTGGCGCTGTTCGCGGAGCACAGCCTCGAGTGCTCGTCGATCGCGTTCTACGACAACAACCTGCATCCGGACCCCACCGAGCGGGCAGCGATCAACGCCCACGTGCTGCGCTGCATCGACGCCGCCGAGCGTCTCGGCTGCCCGACCGTCGGCACGTTCGTCGGGCGCGATCCCGGCAAGTCGGTCGCGGACAATCTCCGCGAGGCCGCCGAGGTCTTCGCGCCGCTCGTCGAGCGCGCCGGTGAGGCCGGCGTCAAGCTGATCATCGAGAACTGCGTGATGGAGGGCTGGCATCCCGACGGCTACCCCGGCAACCTCGCCTACTCCCCCGAGCTGTGGGAGTGGATGTTCTCGATCGGGCTGTATCTCAACTACGACCCATCGCACCTGCTGTGGATGGGGATCGATCCCGTCGAGGCGCTGCGGCCGTACGTCGACCGGATCCCTCACGCCCAGGCGAAGGACATCCAACTCGACCCCGCGGCGCGCAACCGCTTCGGCTGGCCCGGCCGCGCCGTCGAGCGCGACGACCCGTGGGATGTCGGCTGGTGGCGCTATCGCGTGCCGGGCCGCGGCCAGGTCGACTGGCGTTCGCTGATCGACGCGATGTACGAGGGCGGATTCACCGGTGTGCTGTCGGTCGAGCACGAGGATCCGGTGTGGGGTGGGACCGAGGACAAGGTCGAAGTGGGTCTGCGGATCGCCCACGACACGCTGCGACCGCTGATGGTGGAGTGACGGGTCCGGACTGATGGCAACGCCACCCGTGCTGGAGGTTCGAGGGCTGACGAAGGAGTATCCAGGCGTGCGCGCCCTGCGCGGCGTCGACTTCGACGTGTACCCCGGCGAAGTCCACTGCCTCGTCGGGCCGAACGGTGCGGGCAAATCCACGCTCATCAAGTGCATCGCCGGTGTCGTCGCGCCGACGAGTGGCGAGGTCCTCCTCGACGGCGAGCCGCTCCCGGCCAACCCGAGCGCGGTGATCGGCAGGGGCGTCGCGACGATCTATCAGGAGCTCGACCTAGTCACCGACCTGTCGGTGGCGGACAACATCTTCCTCGGCCACGAACAGCGGCGATTCGGGTTCCTCGACCGGCGCAGCATGCGCCAGGGGGCGACGGCGCTGCTGGAGCGGGTCGACCACGCCAACATCGAGCCGACCACGCCGGTCCGCGACCTCAGCCCCGCCGGTCAGCAGATCGTGTCGATCGCCCGCTCGCTGTCCCACGACGTGCGGCTCCTCATCATGGACGAGCCGTCAGCGATCCTCGACGACGCCGAGATCGACACCCTCTTCGAGGTCGTCCGGCGGCTGACCGCCGACGGCGTCGGCGTGATCTACATCTCCCACCGTCTCGACGAGATCGCCCGCATCGGCGATCGCGTGTCGGTGCTCAGCGAGGGTGCCACGGTCGCCTCGGGGCTCCCGGCCACCACGCCACCCGACGAACTCGTCACGCGCATGGTCGGCCGCAAACTCGAACAACTCTTCCCGGCGCGACCGAGCGCCCGCGGCGACGTCGTCTTGTCGGTCCGCGATGTCGCTCGCCAGCCGGTGGTCGCGCCGGCGTCGTTCGACGTGCGCGCCGGTGAGGTCGTCGGCATCGCCGGCCTCGTCGGTTCGGGTCGCAGCGAGCTGCTGCGCCTGATCGCAGGCATCGATCGTCGCGACGGTGGCACCGTCACGATCGACGGCACCCAGCTGCCCAACGGACGGCCCGGCCCGGCGATCGCCGCCGGGCTCGCGCTCGCGCCGGAGGACCGCAAGTCGCAGGCCCTGCTGCTCGACTGGAGCCTCACCAAGAACGTGACGATCGCCGACGTCGACCGCTTCCAGCGTGTCCTCATCTCCGTGCGCGACGAGCGCGAGGCGGCCGAGGAGCAACTGCGGGCCCTCGGCACCACTCCGTCCGACGGCGACCGTCTGGCGCGCAACCTGTCCGGGGGAAACCAGCAAAAGGTCGTGCTCGCCCGCTGGCTGTTGCACCAATGCCGCGTGCTGCTGCTCGACGAACCGACCCGCGGTGTCGACGTCGGCGCGAAGGCCGAGCTGTTCCGCATCGTCGCCGAACTCGCCGACGAGGGCCTCGGCGTGATCATGGTCTCGTCCGAGCTCGAAGAGCTGTGTGGCCTGTGCACGCGGATCCTCGTGATGCGCGAGGGGGAACTGGTCGCCGAGCTCGAGGGCGAGTCGGCCACCGAGCTCGAGCTCCTCCGGCACGCGATGCCCGGAACCCAGCAGATGACCGCGGACGCCGGTCCGCCCCACCCCAGCGCCGACCACGCCAGCAACAGCGACGAGTCCTCGAACCCAGGAGGCCAGTTGTGACCGACCCCCTGACCGCACCGCCGACCGTCGTCGCCCCGCCTGGTGGATCGCGCCGGCACCAGCTCGTGCGCGCCGTCGAGTTCCAGACATGGGTGCTGCTCGGCGTCATCGTCGCGCTGTGCGTCATCGGCGCGATCCTCAAGCCGGAGACGTTCGCCACCACCGCCAACGCCCGAGCGATCCTGACGCAGGCGAGCGTCGTCGGCATCGTCGCCATCGGCATGACGTTCGTCATCGCCACCGCCGGCATCGACCTCTCGGTCGGGTCGATCGTCGCCGCGGCGGGCATCATGGGCGGGCTCTGGGTCGGTGGTGGCACGGCGATGTTCCTGCTCGGCGCCCTCGGGTTCGGGCTGCTGCTCGGCGCCGTGAACGCGAGCGCCATCGCCTACGGCAAGGTCGTCCCGTTCGTGGCCACGTTGGCGATGTTGGCCATCGCCCGCGGACTGGCACTACGGATGAGTGGCAAGAAGCCGATCAGCCTGCTCGGAGCCGATGGCGTGCGCTGGTTCGGCACCGGGCGGATCCTCGGGCAGCCGGTGTCGATCATCTTCTTCGTCGGCGTCACCGCGCTCGGATGGCTGCTCCTCAACCGGACGCGCTACGGCCGCCACGTGGTCGCCGTCGGCGGCAACCGCGAAGCCGCTCGCATCGCCGGTGTGCCCGTGCGGCGCACGATCTTCTCCGTCTACTGCCTCTCCGGTCTACTCGCCGGGTTCGCCGCGGTGCTCTTGTGTGGGCGCCTGGCGAGCGCCTCGCCGGTGTCGGGCGACATGCTCGAGCTCGACGCGATCGGCGCCACCGTCGTCGGCGGCACGAGCCTCGCCGGCGGGCGAGCGACCGTCATCGGCACGTTCATGGGGGTGATCGTCTTCGGGATCATCTTCAACCTTTTGACCCAGCTCAACCTGGCGACCGAGTGGCAGCAGATCGTCAAGGGCGGGATCATCCTCATCGCCGCGCTGATCCAGCGCCCGGAGCGGATCTGATCGCCGTGCGCCATGTTCCGTTCGCCGCTCCCGGGCGCCGACCGCTTCCTCCACATCCCATCCAGTCGCATCCGATCGAGTCGCATCCGATCCAGTCACAGCACCACAACCACCAACACCAGCAAGCGCAGTCCGACGCAACACCGCGTGGGCTCACCGACAGAAAAGGAACCACACGATGAGATTCAGGAAGCTGATGGCCGTCATCGCGGTCCCCGCCCTCCTCGCGGCGGCGTGCAGTAGTGACGGCGACGACGGCGATGCCGGGAGCAACGACACCACGTCGCCGGCGGTCGACGACACGACCGGTGAGGGCGCCTCCGGCAGCTCCGGCGGCGGTTCCGGGCAGACGGTGACGATCGTCGCCAGCGTGCCCCCGACCGACCACGGCTGGCTCGGCCAGATCGCGGCGAAGGCACAAGAAGCAGCAGACGGGTTCGACGACGTCGAATTCCGCCTCCTCGAAGCAGCCGACGCCGACAGCCAGGCGTCGCAGATCCAGACGGTGATCAACGAACGGCCCGACGCGCTCGTCGTGCTCCCCTACGACGGTGATCAGCTCACGCCGATCGCCGAGGCGGCGATGGCCGCGGGGATCCCGGTCGTGAACGTCGACCGGCTCTTCGCCACGCCCGAGGCCGCCCGCGCCACGATCCTCGGCGACAACTACCAGATCGGCGCGAAGGCTGGTGCCTTCATCGCCGACCGCCTGGGGTGCAGCGGCAACGTCGTCGAGATCCAGGGGATCGCCGGCATCTCGGTCACCAACGACCGTACGCAGGGGTTCGCCGACACGATCGAGGCACTGTGCGGCAGCGGGATCGACATCGTCGCCCAGCAACCGGCCGACTTCGCGCCGGACCTCGGCCTCGAGGTGATGGAGGCGATCCTCCAGGCGAACCCAGACATCGACGCTGTGTACACGCACGACGACGACATGGCCGAAGGTGTGGTCGCAGCGATCCAGAACGCGGGCCGCGAGGACGAGATGTTCCTCACGGGCGCCGGCGGATCGTGCCGCGCGTTCGACCAGATCGAAGCGGGCGGCTTGTACGCCGCGACGTACCTGTACAGCCCGACGATGGCCGGCTCGGCCGTGAACATGGCGCGGCTGATCGCGCTCGGTCAGGGCTTCTCCGATCTCGTCGAGCCCGAGGTGCCGTCGCTGATCGTCGTGCCGCCGACCGAGGTCAACGCCGACACCGTCGCCGACCTCCGCAGCCTCTGCTTCGACTGACCACGAGGGCAGTTGCATCC
>CAZQCP010000089.1:6603-12548 GCA_964592115.1 uncultured Ilumatobacteraceae bacterium | reverse complement strand
TCGTTGAACGGAATGCCGGTCTGGTTCGAGTAGCCGATCGCCGCGGGGATCGAGGAGTCCGGCACAGGGATGACGACATCGGCGTCGGCGGGCGACTCCTCGCCCAGCACACGACCGAGGCGTTGGCGCACGTGATGCACGTTGTGGCCGTCCCACACCGAGTCGGGACGGGAGAAGTAGACGAACTCGAACGTGCAGCGGGCGCTGCGCGGTTGCGGTGCGAGCACCTGGCTGCGGTGGACCTCGGCACCGCGCAGCGTCACCATCTCGCCGGGACCGACCTCCTCGATCTCGACACAGCCGAGCGTCGACAGCGCGCACGTTTCGCTGGCGACCGCGTGGCCACCGTGCGGCAGCCGCCCGATCGACAGCGGCCGGAAGCCCCACGGATCACGGACCGCGATCACGTGGTCGGCAGCGAGCAACACGAGGGAGAACGCTCCCTTCCACGCCGGCAGCGTCCGCTCCAGGCGTTCCTCCCACGTCTGGCCGCCAGCGGCGGCGAGCATCAGCGTCATCACCTCCGAGTCGCTCGTCGCCGTGAGCCCGAACCCGCGCTGGAGCAATTCGTCACGCAGCGCCGGGGCGTTGACGATGTTGCCGTTGTGGGCGAGGGCGAGCGGGCCGTGCATCGTCTCCACGAGGAACGGTTGGATGTTGCGCTCGGCGTTCGACCCCGTGGTCGAGTAGCGGTTGTGGCCGATGGCGTGGTAGCCGCTCAGCGGGGCCATCGTCTCGGGCGTGAACACGTTGGAGACGAGCCCGGCCTCCTTGTGCACCCGCGCCCGACGACCGTCGCTGACGGCGATGCCGGCCGCCTCCTGGCCGCGGTGCTGGAGTGCGAACAGCCCGAAGAACGCCAACTGGGCGACGCCATCGCCATGGGGGGTCGAGATGCCGAGCACCCCGCACTCCTCCCGCGGCGAATCGGCGAAAGGAGCGTCGGCGAACGGAGCGTCGGCCCGCGATACGTCGGCGGCGCGGACCGGGATCGGGCGGGAGGTGGTCATGGGGTTGCTCCAGTTTCTCCGGCGCCTTCGGCTGCGAGTGCAGCCTCGAGCGCAGCGGTGATCCTCGGTCCTGCAGGGTATGCGCCGGGCGCGAACTTGGTGCCCGTGAGTCGCTCGAAGGCGTCGACGTAGCGTGCCGACGTGGCCGCCCACACCTCGTCGCCCAGCTCGGGCGCCGGGCCCTGACCCGTGTAGCCGCTCGCCGCGAGCGCCAAGCGCACGACCTCTTTGTCCAGGCTCTCCGGTTCGTCGCCGGCTGCCAGGCGCTGTGCGTACGTGTCGGCCAGCCACCAGCGCGACGAGTCGGGGGTCAGCACCTCGTCGATCAGCAACAGCGTGCCGTCGGAGGTCGTGCCGAACTCGAACTTCGTGTCGGCGAGCACCAGCCCGGCGGCCGCTCCGCGTTCGGTGCCGCGGGCGAACAGGGCGAGGGCAGCGGCTTCGACGCGCTGCCAGAGGTCGCGCTCCACGAGCCCGCGGTCGACGACGTCCTGGCACGACAGCGGCACGTCGTGCCCACCCGCGTCGGCCTTGGTGGTGGGCGTGATGATCGGCTCGGCGAGCCGGGTGTTCTTGGCGAGGCCGTCGGGCAGGCGGTGACCGTCGATCACTCGTTGGCCTGCGGCGTAGCGCGTCCAGAGGGACGTGTCGGTGACGCCCGTGATGTAGCCGCGCACGACCACCTCGACCACCAGCGGTGTCGCGGCGCGAGCGATCAGCACGTTGGGGTCGGGTGTGCCCAGCGCATGGTTGGCGACGATGTCCGCGGTCTCGCGGAACCACCATGCGGACAGCTGGTTGAGCACCTGGCCCTTGTACGGAACGCCCGCCACGATGCGATCGAACGCCGACAACCGGTCGGTCGTGACGAAGACGCGCCGCTCGTCGTCGAGCGCGTACGACACGCGCACCTTGCCGTCGCGGCGGTCGGGGAGCGGCAGGTCGATGTCGAGGAGTGGTGCGGGGAGGGTGATCGTCACGGTGTCACCATCACAGCTCTGCGGCGTGGCGCACACCGTTGACGAACAGTCGCAGCCCGAGGTGCTCGGCTCCGCCACCGCGGCGATGGTGCCGGGGATGCTGGCGAGCGGTGATGTGGTTCTCGGGGTGAGGCATCAGGCCGAGCACGACCCCCGTCGTGTCGCTGACTCCGGCGATGTCGGCGACCGAGCCGTTTGGGTTCGTGCCCGCATAGCGCAGCGCAACTTGGCCCGCGGCGTGGAGGGAGTCGGGGTCGGGGTGCACGTAGCGCCCTTCACCGTGGGCGATCGGGCAGTGGATCGGATCGTCGATGCCCGCCGTCCAGATCGAGTTGCTCGTCGGCACGGGATCGAGTACGACCCAGCGGCAGTCGAAGCGTCCCTGCACGTTGTGGCCGAGCGCGCCGGGCAGCAACCGTGCCCGCGTCAGCACCTGGAACCCGTTGCAGATGCCGATCACCGGGCGCCCGGCGGCCACGAACGCCCGCAGCTCGTCGCCGACGCCGAGTGCCAGGTCGAGCGCCAGCATGCGGCCTGCACCGAGCGAGTCGGCGTAGCTGAACCCGCCGGCGATCACTGCCAGTCGCGCCTCGTCGAGCACGGCGGGGTTGGCGACGAGCTCGGAGGCGAGCACGGTACGCGGTGCTGCACCCGCCAGTTCGAGCGCCGCGCTCGCGTCGGGGTCGCGGTTCGTGCCGGGCCCGGCGATGACGATGGCGGGGACCGCACTCACGGCGCGCCCTCCCCCTCGTCGCCGTCGCCGCCGTTGAAGATGGCGGCGAGCTCGTGCACGTCGATCGGTTCGACGCCGGGGAAGGACAGTTGCGGTTCCGCGGTGACGACGCCGAGTCGGGTGACCCCACCGCTCAGCATGTCGACGAACTCGTCGACGTCTGCGGCGGCGACTTCGACCACGAGCCGACCCGTCGACTCGCTGAACAGGGCGGTCGCCAGGTCGGCAGCGGGGAGGTCGTCGATCGTCGCACCGAGGCGACCGCCGATGCACATCTCGGCGAGTGCCACGGCCAGCCCGCCCTCGGACACGTCGTGGCAGGCGGCGACGAGCCCTGCCTGCATCGCCGCGTGCAACCTGCGGTAGCGCTCGGGCGCGTCCGGGTCGGGCGCCGGCACGGCACCGGCTCGGGAGGAATCGATGTCGCTCGCCGCTGGCGCCGTGTCCGCGAGCACCATGTCGAGGTGTGACCCGGCGAACTCGGGATGGGTGTCGCCGACGAGCAGCAACACGTCCCCGGCCGTCGCGAGGTCGGGCGTGACGCAGCGGTCGGCGTCGGGCACGTGGGCGACGGCGGTGATCACCAGCGTCGGCGGTACCGCGTGGCGCTGGCCGTCGGCGCCGACGTACTCGTTGTTCAGCGAGTCCTTGCCGGACACGAACGGTGCGCTGTACATGCGGGCGGCGCCGCAACATCCGTCGACGGCAGCGACGAGCTCGCCGAGCGTCGACGGTCGGCGCGGGTCGCCCCACGAGAAGTTGTCAAGCAGCGCGACCTTCGCGGGGTCGGCGCCGACGGCGACGACGTTGCGGATCGCCTCGTCGACCACGGCGTACGCCATCGCTTCAGGGTCGTGGAGCCCGTACCACGGGTTGACGCCGATGCCGATGGCGATGCCGGTCGAGCTGTCCGGTTCGGCGAGCACGACGCCGTCGGCGTGAGCATCGCCCAGCGCGCCGACGAGCGGACGCACGACGGTGGCGCCGCGGATCTCGTGGTCGTAGCGATGGATGGTCGTGGCCTTGGAGGCGATGTTCGGGTGGGCGAGGAGGCGCCGCAACATCGCCGCGGGGTCGTCGATCTTGCGGCCGGTCCCGGCGCGCTCCGGTGTCGGAAGCGCGGCTCGCATGGTGCGTTGGGGCCGACCGTCGTGCAAGAACGCCGTGTCGATGTCGGCGACAACAGCGCCGTCCTGACGCACCACGAGGCGGCCGTCGCCGGTGAACGTGCCGATGTCGGCAACGGCCACGCCGACGCGCTCGCATCGCTCGGTCAACGCGGCGAGCGACGTCGGCGGCACGGCGATCACCATTCGCTCCTGGGCCTCCGACAGCCACACCTCCCACGCTTCGAGGCCGGGGTACTTGCGCGGCACGTGGTCGAGCTCGACATCGGCGCCGACGGCTTCGGCCATCTCGCCGACCGCCGACGACAGCCCGCCCGCGCCGCAGTCGGTGATCGCCGAGTAGAGATCCTCGGCGCCGATGAGCGCGTCGATCAGCAGCTTCTCGACGACGGGGTCGCCGATCTGCACGCTGGCACCGGCGACCGCCCCGGTCGTGGCATCCATCGTCGCCGACGAGAACGTCGCGCCGCGGATGCCATCGCGCCCGGTGGCGCCGCCCAACACGACGACACGATCACCGGGGAACGGCCCGTCGTGGAGCTCGCGGGTCGGCGCCGTGCCGACACATCCGGCGAACACGAGCGGGTTGGTGGTGTAGGCGCGGTCGTAGAGCACGGCGCCGGCGACGGTCGGGAGCCCGATCTTGTTGCCATAGTCGGCCACGCCGTCGATCACGCCCTCGCGAATCCGTCGGGGGTGGAGTGCACCTGCGGGCAGTTCGTCGAGCGGGAGGTCGGGCGGGCCGAAGCACAAGATGTCGGTGATCGCGATCGGACGGTGGGCGATGCCGAGCACGTCGCGGATCACGCCGCCGACGCCGGTGTTGGCGCCCCCGAAGGGTTCGACGGCGGAGGGATGGTTATGGGTCTCCGCCTTCAACGCGATCGTCGTGCCGGGCGTGAATTCCACGACTCCCGCGTTGCCGACGAACGACGACCGTACGAACGGTGCATCGATCGAGTCGGTGCATGCCCGCAACCGGCCGAGCAGCGATCCGGTAGCCATCTCGTCGTCGGTGTCACCGTCATGTTTGATGCGGGCGCGAAACGTCTTGTGGGCACAGTGTTCGCTCCATGTCTGGGCGAACATCTCGATCTCGACGTCGGTGATGTCGCGGCCGAGGCGCTCGTACTCGTCTCGGATGACGCGCAGCTCATCGGGATCGAGGTACAGCGATCGCGCCTCGTTGAGCTCCTGCAACCCGTCGTCGTCGAGGCCGCGGATGACGATGACCTCGGGCGGCGCAGGCGTGGGCGCGATCTCGACGAAGGGAGGCTCGATCGTGCCGCTTGCCCATCGTTCGATCACCGGGTTGGCGAGCAACCGCGCGACGAGTTCGTCGCGGACGGCCTGGTCGATCGTGCTGTCGAACTCGACTCGTCGCCCGGTGGCTGCCGCGGTGATAGCGATGCCGAGTTGGCCGGCGGCGTGGACGACCGCGTCCGCCGCCGTGTCGGTCACACCGGGAAGCAGCGTGATCTCGACCGCCGAACCGGCCGCTGGATCCGTGACCAGCTCCCAGTGCCCACGCTGCAGCAGCGGGTCGACGAGTACGCCGTGGAGGCGCTGACGAGCATCGGTGTCGAGCGACGCTTCGACGAAGACGATGTCCGAGATGCGCACGGTTCCGCCCAGCGCGATGCCGAGGTGGTCCGCAGCAGCGACGATCGCCGCTGCTCGCGGGTCGGCTTCGATCGTGGTGATGGTCAGTCGATGCCGCTGGCCCACTGCGTCGACCCTACGGAGCGCGTGCGCCGCCCGCGGGGTCCTTGTACGAAATGTCTGTTCGCCGAGACCGCGCCGTGCTGCGGGCGCGCGGCAGCTCAGCCGCCGAGCGAGAGGAGGATGTTCGCCGTCAGCGGCTGCACCTGCTCAGGCGGGGGGTACGTCGCCTGCAGCGGCTCTGACGAGACCGCCGAGACTCGGATCGTCTCGCCGCCGAGCGCGGCCGGCAAGATCAGCTGACGCACGAGGCCGGTGTCGTCGATCCACATCTCGACCTTGAGCGGCACGCTCATGTCGGCGTCCGCGGCGAGGGCGATGCCGGGCGGCAGCACAGCAGGCGGAGCAGGGGCGACATCGGGCGCAGGCGCCG
>CAZQCP010000089.1:2403-6503 GCA_964592115.1 uncultured Ilumatobacteraceae bacterium | reverse complement strand
TCGAAGTCGGTCGTCACCGTGTAGCTCATCGACCCGTTGGCGTCGGTGCGCTCGACCGTATAGGTCGCGGTGCGGATCGGTGCCGGCGCGACCGCGGCGATCGGGAACGACATGGGTGCGTCCGGCTCATCGACGGTGTCGCCGTCGGCGCGGTCCATCAGTTCGGGTCCGTACGTGATCGCCGCGAATGCGATACCTCCGATGGCGGCGAGCAGGACCAGCCAGCTCAAGAAGCGGCGACCGCCGCCACCGCTCTTCTTGTGCGCCGGCCGAGTCGGTGGCGCCGGGTTGAGCGATGTGGCGAACGGCATCGCCGTCGTGGTCGCCGGCTGGGGGACCGATGCGACCACGAGTGGCAGCACCGGCGCCTGGCTGACGAGGTTCGGCGGAGCCTTGGGACGTGTCAACGTCGGCGGGGGGAGCGTCGCCACCGTGAACGTCGGCGGTTCCATCGTGCTGTGCATACCATCGTCCATATCGACCGGCGCAGATGGCTACTTGAGTCGCGGGGCGTGCGATGACGTCGCGACGATGGATCGTCGTCGGCGCGGGCTCGGCCGGGTGTGTGGTTGCCGCCAGGCTCTCCGCCCTTGACGACGTCGAGGTGGTGCTCGTGGAGTCCGGCCCCGACCTCGTTCCCGGGGAGGTCCCGGCAGCGATCGGCGGACCGAGCTTCTTCGACGCGATGGACGAGCCAGGGCGCATCTACACCGCGCTCACCGCCCGTCACACGGCGGGCGGCATCGAGCGGCCCTATCGCCGTGGACGTGGCATCGGGGGATCGTCGGCCGTGAACGCGATGGTCGCCCTCGCCGGTGACCCCGACCTGTACCGGTCGTGGGGGTGGAGCGATGTCGACGATGCGTGGGCTCGTGTGGCCGCGCCGCGTGAGCAGGTCGCCGTCGACGAGCTCGGCGCCGTCGACCGAGCCCTGCTGGCGGCTGCACCTGACGCCGAGCGCGCCGTGCTGGCGCGTCGAGGCGGACGGCGCGTCACGGCCGCTGAAGCGATGCTGTGGCCGATCCTCGACCGACCGTCACTCCAGGTTCGGGCCGATACCACGGTTGCCCGCATCCGGCTCAGCGGGCGGCGAGCGGTCGGGATCGAGACCGCGACGGGCGAGACGATCGACGCCGACCGCGTGGTGGTGTCGGCCGGCGCGATCCACTCGCCGGCAATCTTGCTGCGCTCCGGCATCGTGGTGCCTGGCCTCGGCGAGGGTCTGCAGGATCACCCGTCAGCGCCGCTGGCGCTCATCTTGCGGCCCGATGCGGTGACCGATCCCGGTCGGCTGGCGATCGGCTCACTGCTGCGCCGCGACCCGCTGCAGTTCCTCCCGATGAACCACCTCGGTCGGTCGGCGCCCGGGCTGGGCATGTTGATGGTGGCGCTGATGCGACCGTTCGGCCGCGCCGGCACGGTACGTGTGCGTAGCGATGACCCGGCGGATGAACCGCTCGTCGACTTCGCGCTGCTCGACGACGAGCGCGACCTCACGGCGATGGTCGCCGGCGTCGACGAGGCGAGGCGCCTGCTCGACAGCGAGCCCTTTCGGGCGATCGTCGAGTCCGTGGCGGTCGATGCCGTCGGCACGCCGCTGGAGTCACTGCGGTCGCCCGCCGACATCGCCGAGTGGGTGCGACGATCGGTCGGCGACTACGTCCACGCGTCGAGCAGTTGCGCGATGGGCTCGGTCGTCGATGCCGACGGGCGCGTCGTCGGTTACGACGCGCTGTTCGTGTGCGACGCCTCCGTGTTCCCGTCGATCCCCGATGTCAACACCCATCTGCCGACCACGATGCTCGCCGAGCGACTCACGGCGCGCTGGGAGGCGACGGAACGGGCGCTGGCATGATGGCGACATGACGAGGGGAAACGACCACATCGCCCGCACGTGGAACGAACTGGGGAACGGCTGCTTCGCCTTCCTCCAGGGCACCGGCGGATGGGGATGGAGCAACGCCGGGCTGATCGAAGGCGACGGCGAAGCGTTGCTCGTCGATACGTTGTTCGACCTGGGCCTGACCGCGTCGATGCTCGACGCGGTGCCCGTCGACACGCCGATCGACACGGTGGTCAACACGCACGCCAACGGCGACCACTGCTACGGCAATCCCGAGCTGTTGCGGCGCCGCCCCGACGCGGCGGTCATCGCCTCGACGGCGGCGGCCCACGAGATGACCGAGGTGCCGCCGTCGATGCTCGCCGCGCTGAACAAGGCGCCCGGCGACGTCGGCGACCTGTTCCGCACGTTCTTCGGCGAGTTCGACTTCGATGGCATCGAGCTGACGGCGCCGACGCGGACGTTCGACGGTCGCCTCGACCTCGACGTCGCCGGTCGCCCGGTCGAGCTGATCGAGGTCGGACCGGCGCACACCCGAGGCGACGTGATCGTCCACGTGCCCGACGCACGCACCGTCTTCACCGGCGACATCTTGTTCATCGGCGGCACCCCGATCGTGTGGGCCGGTCCGCTGTCGAACTGGATCGCCGCCTGTGACCTGCTGATCGATCTCGATCCGGAGACCGTCGTACCAGGACACGGCCCGCTCACCGATGTCGCCGGCATCCGCGTCGTGCGCGACTACCTGGCATTCGTCGAATCGGAAGCGAGCGAGCGCCACGCCGCGGGGATCGACGCGTTCGACGCCGCCCGTGAGATCGGCCGCGCCCTCGGCGCCGACGAGCGCTTCGCCGAGCTCGGCGAGTTCGGGCGGATCGCTGTCAACGTGGAGACGGTGTATCGGACGCTCGATCCAGCGCATCAGACGCCTGACGTGATCGAGCAGTTTCGGCGGATGGCCGATCTGGAACATCACTGACGTCGCCCGCGGGGCGGCGGCGTGTGGCGACAGAGCGGCGCACGGCGAGCACCCAGCCGATCACCACGCACACCGAGAAGATGAACCACTGGAACGCGTACGACAAGTGCGATCCCTCGGTCAGATCGGGGACCGGGACGGGATCGGGGTCGGTGGCGACGACCGGCGGGTCGGTGGCGATGAGGTCGAGGTAGACCGGGGCCAACTCGCCGGGCAGTTGTGCCGCGAGCTGGTCGAGGTCGACCCGTCGCACCTCGCTGACCGGGCCTTGCGCGCTGTCGGTGAGCTCGCCGCGCTGGCGCTCGTGGGGAATTCGGACCCGGGCGACCACCTCGACGTCGCCATCGGGCGCCTCCGGCACGTCGTTGCCGAGCGCGACGAAACCACGATTCACGACGACCGTGCCGCCGTCGTCGTCGACGAGTGCGGTCAGCACGTTGTCGCCGGCGAGGCCGCCCTGGGTGCGATTGAACCACACGACCTGATCGGCGAGCCACGCGCCGCCGGTGGTGACCTGGCGCCATTCGATGTCGGCGAGATCGTCGTTCGTGAGCCCGTCGAGCAGCTCATCGAGCGGCACCGGGGGTTGATCCATGCGTTCGCTGACGGTCGCGTTGAAGTCGCGTCGCTCGTCGAGGCGGTGGAGTTGCCAGATGCCGAGGTTGACCATCAAGACGACCGCTGCGAGCACCAGCAGGTGGAACGCGATCCAACGTGGCCGCAACAGGAAGCGGTACATCTCGGATAGGACGGTAGCGGTGCCCTGCCACTACCGTGCGGCGCCATGAAGGGGGAAGAGATCACCGCTGCTTGGCTCCGTCAGACGCTCGGCGGCGACATCGACGCGATCGAGACCGAGCGCATCGGCGACGGCCACATCGGCGTCAACGTGCGGGTGCGCCTCGTCGGCCACGATGCCGCGTTGCCGGACTCGGTCGTGTTGAAGATGCCGGCCACCGACGAGGCGAGCCTCACCGCGGCCAAGATGCTGCGGCACTACGAGCGCGAGGTGCGCTTCTACCAGGAGATCGCGGCGACGGTCGACATGCGCGTCCCCCAGTGCTTCCACGCCGAGTGGGACGAGGCGACGAACGACTTCGTGCTCGTGCTCGAAGACATGGCGCCGGCCTACCAGGGCGACCAGCTCACCGGTTGCACGATCGAACAGGCCCACGACGCGGTGCGCGAGCTCGCCAAGCTCCACGGCCCGCGGTGGGACGACCCGACGCTCGACGACGTCGACTGGATGGAGCACGCCGGGCGTGGCGACGCCGAGGC
>CAZQCP010000089.1:0-2303 GCA_964592115.1 uncultured Ilumatobacteraceae bacterium | reverse complement strand
GATCTCGTCGCCACGTACGCCGAGGCGCTCGGTGACTACGGCATCTCGCTCGACGACGACTGGTTGTGGACCGCCTACCGCCGCGATCCGTTCGCCGGTCTCGTCACCGCGGTCGTGGCCTCACAGATCGTCACGCTCAACGACCGCAGCGAGGCGATGTTCGGCGCCATGGCCTCACGCGCCCTGCGCATGGCCCTCGACCTCGACTCGATGAACGTGTTCTGAGTAACAGTGGGGTCAGACCCCGCTGTTACTCCGCTGTTACTCAGGAGAGGCAGAAGCCGGCGACCTCGTCGACCCAGCGTTGCCACAGCTGGGGCGGGTAGTCGTGACCCATCCCGTCGATCTCCACGAAGCGAGCGCCGGGGATCAGCTCGGCGGTGCGTCGACCGCCGCTGATGTCGATCAGCGTGTCCTTGTTGCCGTGCATCACGAGCGTCGGCGTGGTGACCCCCGACAGACCGTCGGCCCACGACCCGGCCGCGCCGACCGCCATGAACTGTCGCGTCACGCCGGCCGGGTCGAAGCTCCGGTCGTACGCCGCGCCGAGATCGCGGCGCCAGCGCTTCTCGTCGGCGAATTCGGGTGAACCCCAGATGTGCAGCCCGGCGATGCCGCGCTCGATCGACGACTCGCGATCGGTCGCTGGCGCCCCGGTGAGCTGGGCGAACGCTTCTGGCGACGACTGGCCGTACTCGCGCTCGCCGGTGCGCGACATCACCGAGACCACCGATGACACCCGCTCACGGTGGTGGATGGCGAGTTGCTGCACGATCATCCCGCCCATCGACAGGCCCATCACGTGCGCCCGCTCGATCCCGGCTGCGTCGAGCACGGCGATGGCGTCGGCGGCCATGTCGCCCAGCGAGTAGGCGTTCCCCTTCTCACCGACCGGTGCGTCGCCGTAGTGGGTCGACAAGCCGACGTCGCGGTTGTCGAAGCGGATCACGTGGAACCCGGCGGCGACGAACATCGCGCACCAGTCCTCGTGATAGTTGATGCACTGCGAGCCGAGCCCGTTGACCATCAACAAGGTCGGATCGTCCGGCGATCCGAAGGTCTCGTAGAAGAGCGTGCAGTCTCCGTTCGTCGCTTCAGCCATGCGCGGACGGTAGCTGCTCGGAGACGTCGCGCGAGGATGAGCCGATGACCGGTGAAGTGTCGAGTCCGTCGATCCTCGCAGCGGGGACCTGGCCCTCGCCGATCACACCCGAGTCGCTGGCATCGAGCGGCGCGGCGGTGGGTGACGTGATCCCCGATGGCGACGACGTGTGGTGGGCCGAGGCGAGGCCCGACGACGGTGGGCGGGTGACGCTGGTGCGCTGGCGCGACGGTGTCGCCATCGATGTCACGCCGCACGGGAGCAACGTCCGCACGCGGGTCCACGAGTACGGCGGTGGTGCGTGGTGGGTGGATGGGGGAGCGGCCTACTACGTCGAGTTCGACGATCAGCGCGTGCGTCGGATCGAGCCGGGCGGAGATCCCGTGTTGTTGTCGCCGGAACCGGCGGCGCCCCGGGCGCTGCGCTACGCCGACGGACGCGTCACACCGGACGGCGAGTGGTTCGTGTGCGTCCACGAACGTCATGGTGAGGGTGAACCTGTCAACGAGCTCGTCGCCGTCGCCACCGACGGGTCGCTGCGCGTCGAGGTCGTCACCACCGGCGCCGACTTCTATGCCTCGCCGCGCATCTCGCCCGACGGCGGCTCGATCGTGTGGATCCAGTGGATGCACCCGCACATGCCGTGGGACGTCACCGAGCTGTGGATCGCCGACCTGGACGGCGCCCGCACGACGAACGCGCGACGACTGGTCGGCAACGGCGCCGAGGCGCTGCAGGCACCCGAGTGGTACGGCGACGGCCGGCTCGTCGTCGCCACCGACCGCGACGAGTGGTGGAACCTGTACGACGTCGACGTCGTGTCCGGCGAGCTGGCGCCGCGGGCGATCGGCGAGTTCGAAGTGGTCGAGCCACACTGGGTGTTCGGTGGCGCCCGCCACGCTGACGGGGCGTACGTGATGGGCGATCGTCACGGTGACCGGTTGTGTGTCGAGCCGGGCGGCGTCGTCGATCTCGACTACACGTCGATCACCTCGCTGCGCCGGGACGGCGATGCGTTCACGTTCGTCGGTGGCTCGTACGAGATCAGCTCCGAGGTCGTGCGCGTCCGCGGGCGCGAGATCGAGATCATCCGCCCCGGGCTGTCCCTCGGCATCGATCCCGCGTTCCTTCCGGCGCCGGAGCTCGTGACGTTCCCCACATCGGGCGACGCCGTCGCCCACGGTCTGTACTACGCGCCGGC
>CAZQCP010000088.1:0-12661 GCA_964592115.1 uncultured Ilumatobacteraceae bacterium | reverse complement strand
AAGCGCCCGCCGCCGATGTTGTAGACCTCGCCGCCGACGCGTGGGGCCCGGTACACGTGGTCGAAACACGAGATCAGGTCGACCGAATGGATCGCATCGCGCACCTGTTTGCCCTGGTAGCCATACACGTTGTAGGGCCGACCCTGCATTGTGCACTGCATCACGTAGGCCAGGAATCCGTGGAGCTCGGCGGCCGAGTGGTTCGGGCCGGTGAGCGTCCCGCCACGGAACACGGATGTTGCCATGTCGAAGTAGCGGCCGTACTCCTGCACCATCACGTCAGCGGCAACCTTGGAGGCACCGAAGATCGAGTGCAGCGTGGCGTCGATCGACATGTCTTCACGGATGCCGCTCGCGTAGGTGTGATCGGCATCGAGCTCGAACCGCGTGGCGTGCTCGAGGAGCGGGAGCTGGTTGGGCGTATCGCCGTACACCTTGTTGGTTGACGTGAATATGAACACCGCCTCCGGACAGTGCAAGCGAGTCGCCTCCAAGACGTTGAGCGTGCCCACCGCATTGACATCGAAGTCGGTGAACGGCTCCTTGGCTGCCCAGTCGTGCGACGGCTGTGCGGCGGTGTGTACGACGAGGGCGATGTCGGCGCCATGCTCGGCGAAGAGTGTGTCGACGGCAGCGCGGTCACGGACGTCGATCGGAACGTGTCGGTATCGGTCGCCAAGCTCGCGCGCGAGTTCGCCGGCCATCCATGCCGTCGACGAGTTTGCTCCAAAGAACACCTTGCGCATGTCGTTGTCGACCCCGACCACGGTCATGCCGATCGACGCGAAGTGGCGCGCCGCCTGCGACCCGATCAAACCTGCAGACCCTGTGACCACCGCGACCGCCATGGGGCCGAGGGTACCGGCACCGGGCGCGTGTCGATACGTACACTCGGCGGTCGTGTGGGCTCGCAAGGTGACGATGCGGTGGCGGCCGTCGACGTTCGACATCCGCACCGCAGAGCTCCGTGACCTGGTGCGACGCTCCCGCGAAGTCGTGTTGCTGGCTGCGGTGACTGGTGCGCTGACGGGGCTGTTCGTTCGCTTCTTCGAATACGTCGTCGTCGAGGTGATGTACGAGCACGTCGCCCACGGTCCGCTGTGGGTGGGGGCCATCGCGCCCGGCATCGGCCTCGTGCTCACGGCGATCATCCTCCACACGGTCGGCGGCGGCGCTACGTCGGCGACGACGGACGAGTACCTGCGTGCGTTCCACGACCCGGAGTACCCGATGCGGGCGCGGGCGTTCGTCGCCCGCATCGCGGCGGCGATCACGACGCTCGGCTCGGGGGCGCCGATGGGGCTCGAGGGACCGTCGATCTACGGCGGATCGGCGCTCGGCGCGCTGATCCAAGCCCGGCTGCCGAAGTCGTTCCGCGGTGTCGACCACCGGACGCTCCTGGTCGCCGGCGCGGCGGCGGGTGTGGCGGCGATCTTCAAGGCACCGGCGACCGGCGCGATCTTCGCCCTCGAGGTGCCGTACCACAATCAGATGGCGCGACGGATGCTGTTGCCGGCGCTCGTGGCGAGCGCCTCGGGCTACCTCGTGTTCGTCGCGCTGAGCGACGTCCGGCCGATCTTCTCGTTCAGTGCTGACCGAGTGGCCGCATTCCAGTTCCGTGACCTGGCCGGTGCCGTGCTGATCGGCGTGTGCTGTGCGATCGGTGCACGCGGATTCTCGCGTCTGATCCGCATGGCCAAGGCGTACACGCTGCGACCGGTCCAGTGGCGCGTGGCGCTGGCCAGCGTGACGCTCGTCGGGCTGTTCGTCGTCAGCCGCCTCCTCACCGGCGAGAGCCTGACCATCGGCAGCTACGACGTCATCCGCTGGCTGGCGTTCGAGCACGCCGTGTGGTTGTTGCTCGTCGTGTTCCTGTTGCGTTCGGTGGCCACTGCAACGGCGGTGATGGGCGGAGGCGTCGGTGGGCTGTTCATCCCACTCGTGGTCGGGGGAGCGCTCGTGGGGCGCGCCGTCGGCGAGGTGGTCAACCCACTCGATCCGACGTTGTACGTACTGCTCGGGATCGCCGCGTTCTTGGGCTCGGGATACCGGGTGCCGCTGGCGGCGGTGATGTTCGTCGCCGAGACCACCGGTCAGCCGGGGTTCATCGTTCCGGCCCTGTTCGCCAGCGTTGCCGCCGAGCTCGTGATGGGGGATCAGTCGATCACCACGTTCCAGCGCTCGCCCGACCGCGGCACGTGACGCTAGAACGGGTGCCCATGTCGATCACGGTGGAGTCTGAACTGCAGGGCACGATCGTCGGGCTGTACGTCGCGGCCGGATCGGCGGTGCGCGCCGGCGAGGTGATCGCGCTCGTCGAGTCGATGAAGATGCATCACGAGGTGAACGCGCCGGCCGCCGGGTCGATCGAGGTGGTGTCGATCGCCGAGGGGGACACGGTGGTGCCGGGCCAGGTGCTCGCGGTGATCGCGGAGACCGCCGCGGTCGCCGGCGAGGCGGAGGTCGCGGCGGCCGATCCGCCGACGATGGCCGCCACGGGACCGCGCGGGCTCGAACGCGACGACTTGCACGAGGTGCTCGAACGGCACGCCGTTGGGCTCGACGAGCGACGGCCGACGGCGGTCGCTCGGCGCCGTGAGCGGGGGAGGCGCACCGCCCGCGAGAACCTCGCCGACCTCGTCGATGCGGACACGTTCGTGGAGTACGGCCCGCTCGTGATCGCTGCCCAACGGCGTCGGCGGAGCGTTGACGACCTGATCGCCTCCACTCCCGCCGACGGCATGGTGGGTGGCATCGGTGACGTGAACGGGGAACTGTTCCCGGGGGCAGACGGGCGGGCGGCGAAATGCGTCGTCGTGTCCTACGACTACACGGTGCTCGCCGGCACGCAAGGCAGCCAGAACCACCGCAAGAAGGACCGCCTGTTCGAGCTCGCCGAGGCGTTGCGCGTGCCGATCGTGTTCTTCACCGAGGGAGGCGGTGGCCGCCCTGGCGACACGGACGGCATCGGCGTCAGCGGCCTCGACTGCCTGGCGTTCCAGTGGTTCGCCGAGCTGTCGGGCACGGTCCCGTTGGTCGGCATCGCCGCCGGATACTGCTTCGCCGGCAACGCCGCGATCTTGGGGTGCTGCGACGTGGTCATCGCCACGCTCGACTCGAACATCGGCATGGGCGGACCGGCGATGATCGAAGGCGGCGGCCTCGGCGTGTACGAACCGACCGCCATCGGACCGATCGAGGTGCAGCGGGCGAACGGTGTCGTCGACATCGTCGTGGCCGACGAGAGCGAAGCCGTTCGGGTTGCCAAGCAGTACGTGTCGTACTTCCAGGGCCGCGTCGACACGTGGACGACTCCCGACCAAGCAGCGCTGCGCGATGTGGTGCCGGTCGATCGGTTGCGGGCCTACGACATCCGCAAGGCGATCGACGGCATCTTCGACGAGGGGTCGGTGCTCGAGCTGCGACGCGAGTTCGGTCTCGGGATGGTCACGTCGCTGGCGCGCATCGAGGGGCGTCCGGTCGGCGTGCTGGCGAACAACCCGAACCACCTCGCCGGTGCGATCGACTCCGACGGGGCCGACAAGGCGGCGCGGTTCTTGCAGCTCTGTGACGCGTTCGGCCTGCCGGTGGTGACGCTCGTCGACACGCCGGGGATGATGGTCGGTCCCGACGTCGAGGCGACCGCGTTGGTTCGCCACTGCAGTCGGCTGTTCGTCACGGGTGCCAACCTGTCGGTGCCGATGGTCTCGATCGTCACGCGCAAGTCGTACGGCCTCGGCGCCCAGGCCATGATGGGCGGCACCACGAAGGCGCCGCTGGCGTGCATCGCCTGGCCGACGGGCGAGTTCGGTGGGATGGGGCTCGAGGGAGCGGTACGGCTCGGCTACCGCAAGGAGCTCGACGCGGCCGTCGACGACGCGGCGCGCGAGACGTTGTTCCGCGAGATGGTCGACCGGATGTACGCCCACGGCAAAGCCGTGAGCGTGGCGTCGTTCTTCGAGATCGACGACGTGATCGATCCCGCCGACACCAGGCGCTGGATCACGGCGATCTTCGACGCCGCGCCGGAGACACATCGGGCGGCGATCGATCCGCACGCCCCGCCCCGCCGTCCGAACATCGACACCTGGTGAAACGAACGTTGGTGACGGTTGCATCCGGGGTCAGACACCACATGCAACCAGGCACGAACGCTGGGCCGGCGAACGTCATGTGTGCCGTTGCATGTGGTGTCTGACCCCGGATGCAACCGTCGGACTAACGAACGGAGGGACCGTCCCCAACGTTCTTTTCAGGCGCCGCATCCGGTCGCCAGGACCTCGTCGAGCGACGTGCCGTCGTATTCGAAGAGCAGGACGGACGCGCCCTCGTAGTACCAGGCGTGCACAGCGACCTCCATCTTTCCGTCGCCGTTGTGGTCGCTCACATCGATCACCCGGAAGCGCTCGATGAACGGGAAGGCGTCCGGTGGGAGGTCGCTCGGGACGTGCGATGTGAGCACGGTCTCGGCGGTGCGCGAGGTCGCATCGACGATCAGCACGGCGCTCAGGTCGCCCGGACTCCCGGTGCCTGCGGTGGGCTCGCTGCGCTCGAACACGACAACCGCCTCGTCGTCGCCGTCGCCGTCGAGGTCGCCGACGACGACCTGCACGACCTCGCCGAGTGCGGCATCGACCGGTTCGCCGCTGAACGCGGCTTCACCGAGGCTCCGATAGGCGTCCGGGCCGGCGGCCGTGACGGCGATCGGACGCGGGTGGAGGGCTCGGCCGTGGCCGGTGGTGGCGACTGCGGCGTAGCCGAATCCGGGTGGCTCGGGTGGGCTGATCGTGACGTCGAGGGTCGGACCGGTGCGCTCGTCGAAACATGCTTCGACCTCGTCGCCCGCCGTGGCAGACCGGTCGCCGCCGAGATCGGTCACGGTCATCGTGGTGCCGGCGGCGATCGGGAGTCCGCCGTCGTCCGGGGCCTCCGCCCAGGCGGTGCGTTCCCACGAACCGAGCGGCAACCAACCCCCTTCGGATCCGCCGACGAGCAACGTGACCGTGGCATCCGACGGCCCTGACGGCAGCGTGGTCGTCGACGTCGTCGTCTCGGCCGCTGTGGTCGGCGCGGCGGTGGTGTCCGCGGCTGCGGGCTCGGTCGAGGATGGACTCGCGTCGGTCGTCGAGGTGGTCGTCGTCAGCGTTGGTCCGGGCGAGGTCGACTGCTCGGTCGTGCACGAGGCGAGGGCGAGCGCGACGGCCGCGGCGCCGAAGAGCCACCGCGACGTGGCCCGGTGGTGCGTCGAACCAACGTGGGCATCGGCGTCGTCCATCTTCGGCAGCGTAGGTCTGCGGTGGATCGCCACGACGATGTGCGTCCTCAGTCGAGGTTCGGCCAGCGGCGCACCTGACGCCTCCGCCGACCGGCAGTGCCGAGACGGCGCCGGTCGGCGAGCGCCCAGTCGCGGCGCCATCCGGTGTGGTCGGGACCGGTCAAGGAAGGGCTGTCGCCGGTCGCTGCTCGGCGGCGGGCGGTCCAGAAGTCGGTCAACACCTCGTCGCCGAGCGTCGTGACGGCCGCCTCGATGCGGGCATTGAATCGCCGCGTCGACTCACCCGGCTCCGGGCGCATCGCCGCGCCGAACACGATCGACGTGCGTCCCGGCTTGGGGCGCTTCATCCCCTTGCCGAAGATCGGGCCGGTGCCGTCGATGAACACGGGCACGACCGGCGCATCCGCTCGTCCCGACAGGTACGCGGCGCCGCCCTTGAAGTCCTGGCCCCACCCGTCGGGTGAGCGGCCCCCTTCCGGATAGATCACCAGGCTGTACCCGTCGTCGATCAGGCCCGTGATCAAGTCGGCCGACTTGCGGCCGGTGCCCTCGCGGTCGATCGGGATGGCGTTCAGCGACAGTGCCGACAAGGCGGCCTTCCATCGCTTGTCGAAGAAGTAGTCGGCCGCTGCGGCGACGACGAGCTTGTGGCGCCACGCCGCGGGGACCGAGCGGATCATCAAGCCGGTGTCGAGGTGGCTGTGGTGGTTTGGTGCGAAGATCACCGGCGGTGGCTCGTCGAGGTTGGCGAGGTCGGCGAGGCGGTCGGTGCCGTGCACCTCAGGCGACGCGATCACGCGTGCGGCGAGGCGTATCGGGCCTTCGACGATCGCGGCGCGGGTGGCGCTGGCGAGCGGGCGGCGGGCCCACTCGGTGTCGTAGTGCGCGCCGAGCCCGCTCACCTCGGGTGGGACCACGACGGTGCGCGGCACGGTCGGAGCGCGGTACGGGAAGCCGAAGTTGCGCAGCGGCGCGGCAACGGCTCGAACCGCGCCCTCGATCGCGGTGGTGGCCCGCTGGGCTCGTTGGAGGTTGCGATCGACCATCGTGTCGTCCCCTGTGCGCGCTTGCTACTTCACGTCCGCCACGAGCAGGGGCGGGGTCTTCACGTGGGTGATCGTCGGTTGGCGGCCGACGGTGTCCGAAGCGATCTCGAGCGCGTCGTTCATCGTCGACGCCGGCGTGAAGCCGAGCTTGCGGACCGTCGCCGCATCGCCACCGACGATGATCACCTTGCCGGTGTGCTTCATGCCGTGGCTGCCCCAGTACCACATGTAGAAGGGGTGCACACCGTGGTAGGCGTAGCTCGTGCGGTACAGGTGGCGGTACCACTCGTCCTCGGCGTACTGACGCTCCCACTTCTGCGACATCACGTGGGGGTCGGTCGTATCGGCGAGCACTTCTTCGAAGAAGTCGATGTAGCTCGGATGGTGGACGGGGTGGAACTCGTTCGTCGTCGGGTGGGTGAGGATGACGACACCGCCCTCGCGTACGAGCGGCTTGCCTCGGTAGAGGTTGAAGAAGTACCCGAGACCGGTGCACATCACGAGGATCGGGTTCATGATCGAGTGCACGTTGTACGGGCAGATGTAGGGGATGCCCATCGTGAGGATGTCGGTCTGGCCCTCGACCTCGACGAGTTGCTGGTCGTAGACGTTCTGGGTGGTCACCTTGTGGACCGCTTCGACCTCACCGGCCTGCACGCTCGTCATCTGGTGCGGTGCTTCGATGCCGTGGAAGATCTTGCGGGCCACGCGCGGTGGGGCCTTGGCGAGCGACTTGGCGGTCGCCAGGTACAGCGCCCGGTCCTTGGCGTTCCACTCCCACTCGCGCTTGGAGAGGAACTCGAATGGCTGGGGGAACGTGTCGGTGTTGAGCGTCGTCTCGATCTGGAAGATCTTCGGGCCGTGGTCGCGCATCACCTTGCCCATGCGCCAGTTGCTCTTGTGGAGCTCTGACGCGTGCTGGTCCATGAACGAGTGCGACGCTTCCATCGTCTCGGGGTTGTGGTGGTGGCGCAGCGAGCGGTACGACGCGAGGCCGGTGGCCGTCGACTTCCACCCGCCGTCCATCGCCACCAGGTTGATGTTGACGTAGACGAGGAGGTCGGACTCGGCGGCGCGCTTGTTGATCTCGATCTCCTCGCCGCGGTCGGTCGTGCCGAGGAAGGCGAGGTTGTCGGGGTCTTCCGCGTCATGTTGATACAGGAGTCCACGCGGTGCGAATGCGTCGTACACGCGGTCGCCGAGCGCGTGGCGCAATTCGAACTCGTGCATCCGGCGGTGGAGGGCGAGGGCGGCGATGATGTGGACGTCGTCGACGCCGGCGTCGGCGGCCATCGTCAACACCTGCTCGATGATCCGCTGGCGCAGGTCGGGGCGGCGCATCTTCGGGAGCGGCAGGCTCACGTCGTCGAACGCGATCGTCAGCTTCATGCCGGCGAACAGCAGCGACGGCAGCGGGTCCATGTCGATCGGGTTGAGGAGCGCGTGACGGATCGCGCCGTCGACGTCGTCGATCGCGGCGTGCGGCTCGGGGGCGTAGACGATGCGGCTACGGCCGGCGGGCAGCTTCTCCAGTCGGAAGCCCTCACCGTGCCAGAACAGCGTCGGCGGTGTGGAACGATCCACATCGAGCACGAATCCAGGACGTGGCATGGGGTCAACAAGCTCCTTGTCGAATGGTGAGCATTGCATCCGGGGTCAGACCCCACATGCAACAGCACGCAGGTCGCTGAGCCGTCGGGGCCGGCAGTGTCGTTGCATGTGGGGTCTGACCCCGGATGCAATGTCGGTACATCCGTGCGCTCATCGCAGATCGAAGGCGATCTTGACGGCGCCGCGTCGGCCGGCAGTGGCGGCGTGGGCGATGGCGTCGACGTGGCCGGACAGGGGATAGGTCGCCGAGAGCAGGTGTTCGGCCTGCACGGCGGCGACGGTCTCGATGGCGAGATCGAACGTGCGCACTCGCCGACCGTCGGTGAGTGTCTCCGTACCGTACGTGTAGGCGCCTTTGAGCTCGGTCTCGCGATGCCACAGACCGGTGAGGTCGAGGTGCACGTCGGCGGGCATGCCGAGCAGCACGACGCGTCCGCGGGGGCGGGTGAGGCCGAGGCAGGTTGTGATGCTGTCGCTCGTGCCGACGGCGTCGATGGTGGCGTGGGCACCCGAGCTGAGCTGGCCGCCGATCACGTGGCATCCAGCGAGGCGGCGGACCGCACGGGGGAGTTCGTCGGGTGCGACTACGACGTCGGCGCCGTAGGCGGTGGCGAACTGGCGCTGGTGGGGATAGCGAGCGCCGACGACGATCTGCACGTCGGGGACGTAGCGGCGCAGGCCAGCGATCGCCGCCAGCCCCATCGTGCCGGCGCCGAGGACGGCGACGATCGCCGGTCGATCACGGTCCTGGCGCGAGGCCACGGTCGGCGCGGTCAACAGCGCGGCATGGATCCCTCCGGCGAAGGGCTCCACGAGCACCGCCCGCTCGTCGGCGAGGTCGTCGTCGATGCGGTGGAGCTGGCTCTCGTGGGCAACGAACTCGGGGGCCCAGCCACCGCCGGTCGAGCAGCAGAAGCCGGTCTGGATGCCGGGCTCGAGGTGACCGGTGGCGAGGTGTGCATAGTCGTCGCCGTCACCGGGCGCGGCACCGTCGAACGGAGGTGCAAAGCCACGGGCGGCGTGGCCGAGCACGGGTTCGAGAATCACCCGGGTGCCGTCGCCGAGTTCGCCGACGACCTCGTGGCCGGGGACGAACGGGAACGACACCCAGTCGTCGAAGTAGAGCGACGCGTGGCCCTCGACGAGCGACAGATCTGAGCCGCAGATCCCGGCGAGCCGTGTGCGGACCCGGTGCCAACCGGGTCCCGGCAGTTCGGGGACGTCGACGTTCGTGTACTCGAGCGGGCCGATCTTCGCCGCGGTCACGGGTGACAACGCGGACGTGATGCGAGCGAGTCCGAGCCGCGGCACCGACCGTGACACCTGCAACGCCTTCATGACCGTGCCTCGCTGATTGCATCCGGGGTCAGACACCAGATGCAACTGCGCGCGAGCTGGATGTGACGTCGTCCGATGCTTGCCGATTGCATCTGGTGTCTGACCCCGGATGCAATCTGACCGCGGACGCAATCCATTGATCGCCCGGTCATGCCCGCACCTCGGCTCGGTCGGCGCGGGGGAAGCGGCGGCGGCGCTCGCGTTCGGAGAGCAGTGGACCGATCGGCAGCAGCGGGCGCGGACCGCCTGGTGACTTCGACCAGTGCTCCACGAGCCAGCCGCGCTTGCGAGCGATCGCCGCGAGGCGCGTCTCGGGGTTGACCGCCACCGGGAAGCCGACGGCCTCGAACAGCGGGAGGTCGGACGACGAATCGGCGTAGGCGACGCACTCGTCGGGATCGAACCCCTCGGCGGCGCAGTAGTCGACCAGGATCTGTGCCCGCGCCTCACCGGTCGGCGGCACGGTCGCCATCTCGCCGGAGTACGTCCCGTCAGCGCGGACGGTCATCTCGGCGGCGACGATCTCGTCGAACAGCGGGCGCAGCCCGTCGACGTTGAAGCTCAACGCACCGGTGATGAGGATCGTGCGATGGCCGAGGGCTCGGTGCTCGCGAACCCGTCGGAGCCCGGCAGGGAACGACTTCGTCATGATGATGTGGCTGAGCATCTCGCGGGCGTCGGCTTCGATCTGTTCGACCGGCGCCCCCTCGTACCGTCGGTAGAAGTGGCGCAGGAAGTCGCTGCGATCCGCCCGGTCGAGCTTGGCGAGTCCTGGTCCCTCCACGAGCGTCCGTAGCACGTAGCGGATGCGTTCGGGCGTGTCGAGCCGCCGCGTGGCGAGCCACGAATAGCTCTCGACGACGTTCGAGGCGATCAGCGTGTTCTCCAGGTCGAACGCGACGACCTGACGTTTCGGATCGAGGACCTGCTTGCGCATCCTGGCCATGCGATCCGGCGCGTTCGACGGGCCGGGCGTGGTCTTGACGCGGGCGTGCTTGACGATCGAGGGCAGGTGGACGCCGGTGATGTACGCCGGCCAGTCGATCGAGCGTGGGTCGAAGTTGAACGTGGCGCGGTCGTCGGCGTCGAGCCCGTCGCACATCGCCAACAGGTTGTCGACCTGGTAGATCGCCTCGCACTCCGTGTACAGGCCGTACAGCTCGACGTACGTGAGTGCCCGCTCGATCTCCGTCCGCTTCGTCTCCAGCTGTGCGCTCCACTCCGCCTGCTTGCCGCGCAACGGCAGCTTGTGCAGCGCTCGTTCGCCCGCGGTGAGCACCCTGTTCGCACGCCGCAGCTGGCCCTGGACGCGCCCGCGGCCGGGGAAGCGGAACTCGGGGACCACGATCGGCTGGCCCTTGGCGTCGTAGAGCGGGTTGTCCAGGAACCAGCCGCTGACGTTGTCGACGAGCGTGCGGTACTTGAGCGGGTTGATGCCGCCCGAGGCGACCTGGCTGATCGCCGGCGCGCGCTCGGGTCCGAGTGCGGCCACCGTGATGATCGCGGCAACGACGAGGTCGACCGGGATGACGTCGACCGTGCCCTCAGGCACGCCGGGGAACTCGTCGAGCATGCCCCTGGCGTAGGAGATGAGCACCGGTTCGGCCATCCGGAACCCGCGGATCCAGCCGGGTCGTGGTTCGGCGAGCGCCGACTCGATGATCGACGGTCGCACGATCGAGACGGGTACGGGGCCTTTGACGTCGGTCAGCGCCTGCTCGCCGAGCGCCTTCGTGAACGCGTAGGCGTCTGGCCAACCGACGCTGGCTGCACGAGCGCGGCCGGCTTCGACCAGCCGGTCCTTCACCCACTTCTCGCGGAGCTGCTCGGTCTTCGTGGCGAGCGCGGGCGCGCCCGCCGCGCCGAGCTCGTCGCGGGCCTCCTTGCGGAACCGTTCGAGGTGCGGTCGGGTACGGCTCTCGGCGTCGGCGTCGGAGCGCAGCCGGCGGCTCGCGGCGACCTCGGAACGCCAGTCGATGCCGACGTCGAACGGACCGGCGCTGACGAGTTGTTCGGGCGCGTTGCCGCGGCGGTTTCCGGCGACGTAGCACGTCGACACGGCGACGAGGTGCGGTGTGATGCCGAGCGCGTTGCACAGGTCGGCGATGCGCGACGGGCCGAGCAGGTTGATCTCGACGGCCGAGTCGAGCGGCGAGTCGAACGACACGGCCGCCGCCGAATGGATCACGGTGTCGCACGATGCGAACGTGGCGCGGTCGATGTCGCTCAAGCCGAGGCCGTCGCGGGTGACGTCGCCGGCGATCGTGGTGACGCGGCCGGCGACCGCGGTGTCGAAGTCGTCGGGATGGTCGGCGCGCAGCCGGTCGAAGGCGTCGTTGCGGAGGATCTCGCGCTCGGTTCGCCGTGCCGCCGAAGTCCGCTGGCCGTCGCGCACGAGCAGCACCAGCTCGCATTCGGGAACCGATCGCAGCAGTCGCTCGACGAGCGCAGTGCCCACGAAGCCGGTGGCGCCCGTGATGGCGATGCGCTTCCCCGCGAGTGACTCGGCAATCACGGTTGACATTTCTAGCACGTTCGTCTACCAAATGGTAGAGAGGTCCCAGATGATGCGTCCCCCCTTCCCTTTCGTGATCCTGTGCGGCAATGGTTGCCCTACAAGATCACGAGATCGGCGGTTCGGGCGATGACCGCCACGCGCTCGACGCGGGAGCGCATCTTGGAGTGCGCGCTCGACCTGTTCGGGCGACGTGGGGTCGACGCGGTGTCGCTCGACGAGATCGCCCGCGCCGTTGGCGTGCGCAAGCAGACGGTCCTGTACTGGTTCCCGTCGAAGGACGATCTCGTCGACGAGGTGCTGGCGGTCGCCGCCGCCGAGCTCGTGGTCGTGATCGACGCCGCGCTGCGTGCCGCTCCCGACGATCCGCTCGACCGGATCGACGCCGTGGTGCGTGCCGTCTTCCGCCCGGCGGTCAGGCGGCCGGCGTTGCTCGGCTTGATCCGCGAGGTCAGCCGGTTGGAGTCGGCGCAGGCGGCGCACCTGCGCGAGCGGATCTCCGGTCTCGTCGACCGGGCGGTGGAGTACCTCGGCGCGGAGATGGATCGCGGGCGGCTGCGTCGTGCCGACCCGGGTCTCGTGGCCGCACTCGGCTACGCCACGGTGACGGGCATCGCCACCGAGCCCGAGGCGCTGCGAGCCGTGGGCTGGAGCGCCGATGCCGCTGGCCTGCGCCACCTCCGCGACGAACTGCGCTCCTTCCTCCGCGCCGCCTTGGCGCCGTAAGGATTGCATCCGGGGTCAGACACCAGATGCAACCGGCAGGCATCCGGTGACATCGCATCTGGTTCACTCGCAGTTGCATCTGGTGTCTGACCCCGGATGCAATCCACGTGCAACCGGCGGGCATCTGGTTCGCTCGCGATTGCATCTGGT
>CAZQCP010000087.1:0-12801 GCA_964592115.1 uncultured Ilumatobacteraceae bacterium | reverse complement strand
ATGAAGCGCGTCGACACGTCCGATTGGCCCTGCACCATCGCCCGCAGTGCAGCAGTGCTCGGCGACCACTGGAACCTCCTCATCATCCGCGAGGCGTGCCTCGGCACCCGACGCTTCGACGACTTCCAGGCTGCGCTCGGCATCGGCCGCAACATCCTCACCCGACGGCTCAACACCCTCGTCGACGAAGGCCTGCTGCGACGCGTTCAGTACCAGACCAACCCGCCGCGCAGCGAGTACCGCCTGACCGACAAGGGTCGCGATGCCTACGGCGTTCTGGCGGTCATGGCCGCATGGGGAGATCGCTGGCTCGTCGGCCCCGAAGGGACTCCGCTCGTGCTGCATCACACGGCGTGTGACCACGACATGCACGCCGTCGTCGTCTGCAGCGAGTGCGCTGAGGAGATCGACGTACGGGAGATGCGGGCGTTCCCTGGCCCCGGCGCCCAGGCTGCTGCGTCGCGCTGACCACCGACTTCGCGACCAGTCAACTCCCGCCATCGAGTCGTCGGGCGGCCATCTCGCCCTGTCTCGCACGACGGTGAGGACGGTCTTGCCGGGCCCGGACTTGGTGGACTGGGCGACGCCGGCCTGGTCGAGTGGGTACGTCGCGGCGACGGTGGGGGTGAGTTGGCCGGCGCTGACGAGGTCGGCGAGAGCGGTCATGCCGAGCCGGTCGGCCTCGACGAACAGCCCGGCCAGGCGGATACCGCGCGCGGACGCCTCCTCCCCGATCGACGCGAGGGTGAGTGGCAGCGTCGAGACGAGCATGCCATCAGGCTTGAGGACGTCGAGGGCCCTGGCGGGATAGTCGCCGCCGATCACCTCGAGCACTGCATCGAGGTCGCGGACTGTTTGGGTGAAGTCGGTCGTGCTGTAGTCGACGACGTCGTCGGCGCCCAGCGCTCGCACGAACTCGACGTTGACGGTCGAGGCCAGCGCGGTGACATGGGCCCCGCGCGCCTTGGCGATCTGTACGGCGAGGTGCCCGACCCCGCCCGCCGCGCCGTTGATCAGCACGCGGCTGCCCTGATCGACGCCGGCGGATGGGCTTGAGGACCTCCGGTCCGCCGAGGTCGTCCTGGCTGATGGCATCCATGGTGATGGCATCCATGGTGATGGTCATGCTCTTTCTCCTTGAGTGAAGGATGGGTTGCATCAAGCAACTAACGAGAGCATAGTGAGTCCTATGAACGAACGTACTCCGGTCACCGACCTGGGATGATCGCGCGGAGCGCGCGAACCCTTTGGAACTCAGGAACTAGATGACGGTGAACTGCCAGCGGTAGCTGCGGGCCTGGTCGGGGCCGTCTTGGATGCGCCAGAACACGACGCGCGCCTCGTGCGTGCCGGGTGTGAGGCTCTCCACCAGCGCGCCCTCGACCGGCTGGAACGAGATCACGTTGCTGCCGGGGTCGAACACCGCAGTCCGCGGCAGGTCGACCTGCACGCCGGGTGTGGCTTGAACGCCGGGATCGACGTCGGATTGGCCGATCGTGTTCGTCGGCAAGGCGATGCCGTCGATCTCCAGGCGTGCCTGGTAGCCGGGCTGCAGGTCGACGACGATGCGTTCTTGCTGCAAGACCTGCAGCGCGTTCTCGACCGGCTGCAGCGACTCGATCTCGTCGGGGCGGTCGATCCCGTCACTTCCGGTGAGGGCGGACGTCATGCCCCACACGATCAGCACGACGCCGCACGCGATCGCCAAGCTGGCGAGGAACAACCCGCGATCGAATCGTCGCCGCGGGCGAGGAGCAGCCGCATCGACGGCGGCGTCGGCACGCGCCTCGTGCGCCTCGTGCAACTCGTGCGACGCGTCCAACTCGTTCACCACTCCATGATGCCCGCAACACGCCGCGAACCGACCGCCAGCGATGTCATGTCGCGAGCCGGCGCCAGCTGCCACCAGCGCGAGGGACACACCCGGTAGCGTTCAAGGGCTGTGGAGGACGAGACACCAGGTGGAAACGTGGACCGTTCGACGCGCCTCGACGGTCGATTGATCGGCGGTCGCTACCGCGTCGAGCACGTCGTGTCGCGCGGCGCGAACACGATCGTCACCGAGGCGATCGACACGGAGAGTGATCGCCCCGTCACGGTCAAGATCGTGCAGCCCGACCGAGCCGTCACGTCGACGTTCCGTGCCGACTTCGAAGACCGGGTGGAGATCGCCCGCTCGCTCGCCCATCCGAACATCGCTGCTGTCCTCGACGCGGGCGAGGTCGAGCTCGACGGCGAGCCGACCTGCTACTGGGTCGTCGAGTACCTCGGCGGTGGCAGCCTGCGCGACATCTTCGACCGCGGTCGGCTCCTCGAACCATCGCAGGCGCTCGTCGTCGGTCTCGAGGCGTGCCGGGCACTGGAAGCCGCGCACGCCCGCGGCGTCGTCCACACCGAGATCACACCGTCGAAGCTCGTGTTCGGCGTCGACGGACGGCTGCGGATCGTCGATTTCTCGTTCGCCGAGTTGCTCGGCAGCGACGCGTGGGGAGAGCCGGCAACGGTGCCGACGCACGTTGCTCGTTATGCCTCGCCCGAACAGGCGCTCAGCCAGCACGTCGATGCGAAGACCGACGTGTATGCACTTTCGCTCTGCCTCGTGCAATCGATCACCGGAGCGGTGCCGTTCGCCGGCGAGTCCACCGTGTCGACGCTGGCGGCGCGTGTCGGCAAGCTCGTGCCGGTCACCGCCGACATGGGGTCGATGGCAGCCGTGCTCGAACGAGGCGGCCGGCCTGATCCCGAGGATCGCTGGACGGCGGCCGAGTTCGGTCAGGCACTCGTCCAGGCCGCCGAAGCGCTGCCCCGCCCCGAACCCGTGCCGATCCTGGCGTCGAGCCTGTTCGCCGCCGGCCTCGCCGCCCGCGCCGCAGCGGCGAACGCCGGTCCGGCCACGCCTGGTTCCGTTGACGCTGCGCCGGGCGCTGGCGTCGATCCGATCGCCGAGCCGGCGCACGAGGTGGCCGAAGCCGGACCCGACGCGGTACCTACGCCGGTCGTCGACGACGCCCTGGCCGAGCACACGTCGTCCGAGTACACGTCGGCCGAGCACGCGTCGTCCGGCTCCGACACGGACCCGTCGCCGCCAGCAGATGGCGTGGCGCCGGTGATCGTGCTCGGCGCTGACGCGCCCGCGAGCACACCTGACGTCGCGCCTGCACCGGCGGCGCACCCACCCACGGTCGAGATGCCGGCGAGCGTGGCGGCAGCCGCAGCCGTGGCGACCACGCCCGACACGGCCGCCAGCCGTGCCGTCGTCGATCCGACGCCGTACGACGCCGAGCGCGAAGGCCGCAAGTGGGGCAAGTACATCGCCTTCGCGGTCGTCGGCATCGTCGGTCTGGTCGCCCTCGGCATCGCCGCGTTCTTGCTGTTGCGGACCAAGTCGTACGAGGTCCCCGACCTCGTCGGTGTCGACGAAGCGGTCGCCATCAACGAGATCTCCGGCAACGGGTGGGTGCTCGAACAAGAGCGTGAACGCAGCGACGAGGTGCGTGAGGTCGACCATGTCGTCCGCACGGAGCCGCCCGCCGGCGAGATGCTCGACGAAGGCGAGACGTTCCTGCTCGTCGTGAGCGATGGGCCGCTGCTGCGCACGTTGCCCGACTTCGCCGGAGAGCCCATCGACGACGTGCGCACCACCGTGGACGACATGGAGCTCGTGCTCGCCGAAGGGGAGCCCGTGTTCTCGGAGACGATCCCGGCGGGCTCCGTCGTGTCATGGAGCGTGCAGGGCGATTCCTCACTCGTCGCCGGCGCCCAGGTGCTTCCCGGCACCGTGATCGACGTCGTGGTGTCGAAGGGGCCCGAACCACGTCCCGCTCCCGACCTGACGAACATGACGCCCGAAGAGGCGACCGCGGCCCTCGAGAACCTGCAGCTCGTCTACGCCGCGGGCGACGACGTCTTCAGCACCGACATCGAACCCGGCCGCGTTGCCGCTCAAGTGCCCGCGCCGACCACGGCGGTCGAACGGGGTGGCACCGTGACCGTGCAGTTGTCGAAGGGTCCGGAGCTCGTGCCGATCCCCGACCTCACCGGCATGTCGTACCCCGACGCCGTGACGACGCTCGAAGACGCCGGGTTCGTCGTCAACAGCCTGCTCGGCACCACGCAGGGCACGTTCGTGTCGATCGCCGTCGACGGTTCCGAGGTGAGTGTCGGCGACACGTTCCCACGTGGCACCGGCGTCGACCTCGTGTTCCTGTAGCGGTTCCGGGGTCGTCCTGGAATCGTTCCAGGAACAGGTGTCTCGCTAGGTTTCCCCACGGCACGCCCGAGCAATCAGTCGGGCGTCCTTGGGTCGCAAAGGAGCGAACATGACCTCACTCGACGGACGCGTTGCCATCATCACCGGAGCCGGACGAGGCATCGGACGCGAGCATGCGCTGTTCTTCGCAGGCGAGGGTGCCAAGGTCGTCGTCAACGACCTCGGCGGCGCCAACGACGGTGAGGGCACCGATGCCACGCCAGCCGAAGAGGTCGCCGCCGAGATCCGTGCCCAGGGTGGGGAGGCGATCGCCAACGGTGACAACGTCGCCGACTGGGAGGGCGCCCAGCGCCTCGTCAACTCCGCCATCGAGGCGTTCGGTGACCTCGACATCCTCGTCAACAACGCCGGGATCCTGCGCGACCGGGTCATCGTCAACATGACCGAGGCCGAATGGGACGCCGTGATCGCCGTCCATCTCAAGGGCCACTTCGCGCCGAGCCGGTGGGCAGCGACGTACTGGCGCGAGGAGCACAAGGCGGGGCGCGCCAAGAAGCGCAACCTCGTGCACACGTCGAGCACGTCGGGGCTGTTCTCGAACCCAGGCCAGGCCAACTACGGCGCCGCCAAGTCAGGCATCGCCACGTTCAGTCAGATCGCGGCCAAAGAGCTCAGCCGATACGACGTCGTGAGCAACTGCATCGCTCCCGGCGCCCGCACGCGGCTGACGCTGGCAACGCCCGGTCTCGAAGACATCATGACCGCCCGAGACGGCGCGTTCGACGTGTGGGACCCGGCGAACATCTCGCCGCTCGTCGCCTACCTGTCGAGCGCGGACTGCGCGTTCAGCGGCGAGACGTTCATGGTGCAAGGTGGCGTCGTGAAGCGCGTCAAGTCGTGGGAGCTCGCCGAGACGGTCGAGCAGGACGAACGCTGGACCGTCGCCGGGCTCACCGAAGCGCTGGCGCCCCTCGCCGCGACCGAATAAGCAACGCCAAGGGGCCCGTCCCCTGGGGTGTCGCTTATTCCGTGATCGCTTTGATCTCGTCGGCGATCTTGTCGGTCGTCTCGTTCGAAGGCACCGCGGTCTGCATCGCCATGAGCTTCATCATGTCGCCTTGCACCTTGATCTTGCCCGACATGAACGCCTGCATCGAGGCCGCCTGATCCTGATCGACGAACAGCGCCTTGGCGGTCGCATAATCCGTCGTCACGGTCGCATCGGGGTCGTCGAGCTCGCCGAGCTCCATCGTCATCTGCCCCGCCGACGTGTCGATGTAGCTGTGCACCTCGCCGTCGCCGAACGGCACGTCGGTCACGACCTGGTTGATACGGATCGAGGCGGTCACCTCCGGCACCTGATCCGCATACTTCTCGCGGATCTCCTTGGTGGCGGCCATCCACTCCTCTGACAAGAACTGGTGCGTCATAGGGCGCTGACTGTACCGCTGGCGTCGATCCACGTGCGGGTCGTGGTGACCGCGTCGAGCAGGTCGTGATCGAGATCGAACCCGAGCCCCAGCCCCGTCGGGACCGTGACGTGGCCGTCGGTGATCGTGATCGGATCGACGACGATGTCGCGGGCGTAGAAGCGGTTCGACGCGCTGATGTCACCGGGCAGCGTGAAGCCCGGCAACGCGGCGAGCACGGCGTTGGCCGCCCGCCCGATCCCGGTCTCCAACATCCCGCCGCACCACACCGGAACCCCGCGGGCGAGACAGAGGTCGTGGATGCGCACCGCCTCGAGGTAGCCGCCCACGCGGCCCGGTTTGATGTTGGCGATCTCGCACGCCCCGAGCTCGATCGCATCCTCGGTTCCCTGCGCCGACACGAGCGATTCGTCGAGACAGATCGGCGTCGCCACCTCGGCGGCGAGGCGAGCGTGGCCCAGGAGATCCTCCTCCGGTAACGGCTGTTCGATCAGCAACAGGTCGAACTCGTCCAGCCGGGCCAGGTGGGCGCCGTCCGTGCGCCGGTAGGCGGTGTTGGCATCGACCTGGAACGGCGTGTTCGGCCCGAGCAGTCCGCGCACCGCGGCAACCTGCTCGATGTCGTTGCCGGGCTCGATCTTCAGCTTGATGCGCACGTACCCGTCGTCGACGTAGCCGGCGACGGCGGCCAGCAGTTCCTCGGTCGTGTCGTGGATCCCGACGCTGACACCGCTCGGGATGCGGTCGCGCTCGACGCCGAGGAACACGGCGAACGACTGACCCTCGGCGCGCAGCTGGGCGTCGAGCACGGCCATCTCGAGCGCCGCCTTCGCCATCGGGTGCCCGTGGAGCTTGGCGAGCGCCGGAGCGATGCCGGCCCCCGACACGTCGTCGAGCGCGAACAGCCGGGGGAGCAGGTGGTGGATCATCACGTGCTCGGCGCCGTCGACGTACTCCGGGGAATAGCTGGGATCGGACAGCGCCACGCACTCGCCCCATCCCTCGACGACGTCGTCGCCGTCGCCGAGCTCGGCGCGCACGAGCAGGATGTCGCGGGCGGTCTGGCTCCCGAAGCTGGTGCGGAACGGCGACACGAGCGGCATCGCGATCCGCCGGAGCTCGACGCCGCGCAGTCGGAACGTCATCGTGTCTCGCTCGGTCCGCATCGTCGGCTCGCAGCGCGTCCCCCGCTCACGGTGCCGCGCCGATCACGTAGTTGCCGGCGCGGTCGAAGCCGAGGATCGGGCTGCGCTCGGCGAGCGCCGCCATGAGCGCGTCGCGGATCGAGATCCGCCAACGTCGCACCGCCGCCGGGTCGGTCTGCCGCAAGGCGACGATGTCGGGCGGCGTCGACACGAGGTGCGCGTCGGTCACCCCGCGTCCGTCGCGCAACCGTTCGAGCAGCGGCGCCGACACGTCCCACGCCACGTGGAGGCGATCGGAGTCGTCGCCGGCATTGATCGAGTCGTGCATCGTTCCGTAGAACGACGGCAGGTACTCGTCGACGTCGACGCCGAGCACGGCGATGTTGAACCAGGCGTTCGCCCGCACGAGGGGATCGAACGTCCACGTGATCCACTCGACGTCACGCTCGGCCGCCCACGCTCGCTGATGCAGCTTGATCCGGCGCCCCATCCCCGCGCCGCGGTGGGCCTCGACGAGCCCGGTGACGTGGCTGTGCAGCGCGGGGCGATCGTGGTAGCGCGACAGGAACCCGACCGATGCGCCGACCAGCCGGCGACCGTCGAATGCGCCGGCGACGTAGCCGCCGCCGTGGGCGATCGCGGTGAGGATCTCCAGCGACACGACCGGCTCGGGCGCTCCCCAGATCTCGCGCAGGAGGTCGTCGGCCGCGGCGAGGTCGTCGCTCGTCGCCAGCAGGCGGATGTCGGTGGTCGTGGTCGACTCGATCATGAAGGTTGGAGCGGTGTGCCTGATTGTTGGGGTGGCGTGTCGCTCGCGAGCGCCGGATGGGCGCCGAGTGCCACGTGGTAGGCAGACCGTACTCCGAGGATCTGGTGGATTTCAGGGCCGACGTCGCTGGCGAACTCCGTGCGGTACGTGTCGTCGGTGCTCAGCACGACCGTGAAGTACATCCCGGAGAACGCGCCGAGGAAGATCGACACGCGCACGAGTGGCTCGGACAGCACGAGCGTCCGTCCGCCGAGCGTCGTTTCGACCCAGACGTGGACGTCGGTGCTGCCGGTCCACGCGGCGATCGTCTCCTCCGTGATCGCCAGGAATCCGAAGAAGACGAAGAACGCGGTCAGTGCCACGACCACGAGGGTGATCTGCACGGCCTGCCCGAACACCACGATCAACCCGACGTTGAAGCGCTGTCGCGGGCGCAGCGGGTCGATCGGCGTGCCCGCGTCAGGCAATGTCACCTGTTCGGCGGGCGTGCCTTCGACGGCGGTGGCGACGTCGTCCCAACCGGCGAAGTCGTTCTCGGCGCGCAGGTACGACGGGACCCTCGTGATCACGAACGTCGCCCCGAGACCGAAGAACGTCAGCGCGACGGCAACGTATGCGGTGCCGACGAGCGTGCCGGCGACCTCCCAGACCTCGGCGTTGATGAACAAGAACGTGTTGAACACGAGCAGGAGCGGCAGCGCCTTGGCGACGAGCGCGCCGAGGCCGGCGAGTTGGCTGCCGCCGCGGCGCACACCCCAGCGCACGAGCGCGCCGATGCCGTACGACGACCAGAGGTAGATGGCAGCGAGCAGCACGACGGCGCCGATCAGCGTCTGCAGCGCGTCGCCGACCTGGCCGAACGCGAGGCTCGGCAGCATCGGCCCGATCAGGTACAGCGCCAGTTCCGGCGCGTCGATGTGTGTCGGTCGGTCGAACGAGGCGACACCGCGGACGCGATTGGACACGACCCATGCGGCGATCAGGATCGCGATCACCGCGGTCGCGGCGAGAAGGTTCTCGGCGACGGACCATCCGTCGAGATCCAGTGCGTTGAGTCCGAGCAGCAGGTAGGCCGCCACGAGCAGCGGCAATGCCCGGGTGAACACGCCACGCACGGTGCTGCCCGCGCGCGGTTCGACGAGGTGCGGCACGCCGCGTTCGACGAGCCAACGCTCGATCGCAGAGACCGTGCCTGGCGTCACAGCGCAGACCGTAACGAACGTTGGAGACGGGTCCCAACGTTCGTTACTCCACCAAGCGTGCAGGCGAACGTTCAGGTGAACGGTTCGTCAATCGCCGTGCGCGCGACACATCGCATCAGATAGCTATGAGGGCATGGCTCGCATCTTGGTCACCGAAGAGATCGCCGACGGAGGCCTCGACCGCCTCCGCGCCGACGGACACGAGGTCGACATCCGCCTCGGGCTGTCTCCCGACGAGCTGTTGTCGGCGATCGCCGGTGCCCACGCGTTGATCATCCGTTCGGCGACCGATGTCACCGATGCGGTGCTCGCCGCTGGGCCCGATCTGATGGTCGTCGGCCGCGCCGGCATCGGCCTCGACAACGTCGACGTCGATGCGGCAACGCGCCGCGGCGTCATGGTCGTCAACGCTCCGCAGAGCAACATCGTCTCCGCCGCCGAGCACACGATGGCGCTGTTGATGGCGTCGGCACGCAACGTCCCGCAGGCGCACACCGCGCTCGTGCAGGGTCGTTGGGAGCGTGGCCGCTGGGAGGGGGTCGAACTCGCCGACAAGACGCTCGGCATCGTCGGGCTCGGTCGGATCGGCAAGCTCGTCGCCGACCGAGCGAAGGGGTTCGGGATGCGCCTCGTGGCGTACGACCCGTTCGTGTCCGACGAGCGGGCGCGCAAGATGGGCGTCGAACTGCTGGCACTCGATCAGGTGGTCGCCGAGTCCGACTTCTTGACCGTCCACCTGCCGAAGACCCCGGAGACGATCGGGTTGATCAACCGCGACCTCCTGTTGAAGGCGAAGCCGAGCCTGCGCGTGATCAACGTCGCTCGCGGAGGCATCGTCAGTGAGGCTGACCTCGCCGAGTGTCTGCGCGACGGCGTGATCGCCGGCGCCGCACTCGACGTGTTCTCGACCGAGCCGATGACCGAATCGCCGCTGTTCGAGCTCGACTCGGTGATCGTCACACCGCACCTCGGTGCGAGCACCCGTGAGGCGCAGGACAAGGCGGGCGACACGATCGCCTCGATGGTGCAACTCGCGCTCGCCGGCGAGTTCGTGCCCTTCGCCGTGAACGTCGACGCCGCCGAGGCGAGCGAGACCATCCGGCCCTACCTCCCGCTGGCCGAGCGCCTCGGTGGTCTGTTCATGTCGCTCGTCGGCGAGCTGCCCGACGAGCTCGAGATCTGCTGCGAAGGCGACATCGCCGGCTACGACACGCGCATCCTCCAACTCGCTGCGCTGAAGGGCTTCTTCGGAGCGATCTCCGACGAGCCGGTCACCTACGTCAACGCGCCGCAGCGGGCGCGGGAACACGGGATCGAGGTACGCGATGTCAGCTCGTCGTCCTCGCCCGACTTCGTCAACCTGGTGACGTTGCGCGGCGGCGGCCACTCGATCAGCGGCACGTTGTCGGGCCCACGGAGCGATCAGCGCATCGTCAACATCGACAACACACCATTCGACGTGCCGCCGGTCGACTACATGGTCGTCATCGAGAACGACGACCGCCCCGGCGTGATCGGCACCGTCGGCACGATGCTCGGCGACGCCGGCGTCAACATCTCCGACATGGACGTCAGCCGGGTCACCGGATCGGACACCGCGGTGATGCTGATCGCCCCGAGCGCGCCGGTTCCGGCCGAGGTACTCGACGCGCTCCGTGCCGCCCCCGGCATCACGAACGTCATCTCCCTCACCGCCTGATCGCGCGATCCCAAATCTGTCCGCTTCGTACTGCTGGGCGGAATCGGGCGGACAGATTTGGGCTACGCGGGGCGGGTGTCAGCGGAGGCGGAGGTCGGCGGCGGTCCGTTCGGCTTCGGCGCGGGCGGCTTCGGCGAAGTCGGTGCCGTTGCTGGCGTAGAGAATCGCCCGTGACGAACTGACGAGCAGTCCGCGGCCGTCGGCCCTGGCGCCGTGTTCGACGGCGGTCCCGGCGTCGCCACCTTGCGCGCCGACACCGGGGACGAGGATCGGCAGGTCCGGGGCGATCGCGCGCACATCGGCCAGTTCCTGCGGGTACGTGGCACCGACGACCAGGCCGCACTCGCCTTGCGTCGCCCACTCGCGCGCGACGCGCTCGGCGACGTGCGCATAGAGCGGCCGGCCGTCGGCGACGAGTGACTGGAAGTCGTCGCCGCCGGGATTGCTCGTGCGGCACACGACGACCACGCCGCCGCCGTGCTCGAAGTACGGCGCCACCGAGTCGGTCCCCATGTAGGGGTTGACCGTCACGGCGTGGGCGCCATAGCGGGCGAACGCCTCGCGGGCGTAGTGCTCGGCGGTCGAACCGATGTCGCCGCGCTTGGCGTCGAGCAGGATCGTCACGTCCGGATACGTCTCGCGGATGTACGCACAGATCCGCTCCAACGCTGCCTCCTCGCCCTGGCTGGCGAAGTAGGCGATCTGTGGCTTGAACGCGCACACCAGATCGGCGGTGGCGTCGATGATCGCCCGACAGAAGCGCTCGGTCGCGTCGTGTTGCCCGTCGAGCGGGAACGGCATCCGTGTGACGTCGGGGTCGAGGCCGACACACAGCATCGACGACGATGTCGTCCACGACCGGTCGAGCTGGGCGAAGAACGTCACGGTGCAGGCGTGGCGCGTGCGCGCGTCACGGTTCGAGCGAGATCGCGCCCGTCGGGCACATGTCCGCCGCCTCGGTGACCTTGTTCTCCAGTGCCGGCGCCGGCTCCTCTTGGAGGACGTACAGGTAGCCATCGCTGCGGATCTCGAACACCTCGGGACAGATCTGCACGCACGATCCGGTCGAGGCGCAGAGGTCGAAATCGACGTTGACCTTCATGAAGTGTCTCCCATCTCCGTTGTTCCCCACGTGTGGGTCCGCGAGTCACGGCGAATCATGTCTTGGACCGACGGTAGCCGTCCGCCTCCGCCGCCTGCGGGTCCGCGTAACACCGATCGGCGTTCGTGCGGTCGTAGAAGCGGCCACCGGGCACGTGGTAGATGCCCGACGACTCCTTCGCCTTGATCGGGTGGCCGGGCGGACAGGCTCCGCCCGGCAACGGCGCGGCCCACGTCTCGGTGGGTTCGCCGGCCTCGTCCACCGGCTCTCGGATCCGGATGGGTGGCCACGACGGCGGCTCCACCGGCACCGGTGTCGTGCGGGTCCGCCAGCGGCTGGCGACGATCGCACCGGCCGCCGCGAGTGCGATCAGGAGGAGGAGCCGTCGGAGGGTCGAAGTCGCCGGCATGTCACGCGACACTACGGCGCTCGTCCGCGCCGATCCGGTGTTTGGGTGAGCGATTCCACGCGAATCGCGTGGAATCGCTCACACGAACCGAGAACCGGGCCGGGTCAGCGTTGGTGGCGTTCGAAGGCGTTGAGGACGGCACGCAGGGAGGCGGTGGTGATGTTGGGGTCGACACCGAGCCCCCACCGCACCGACCGGCCGGCGCTGACCGTCTCGACGTATGCCGCGGCCTGCGCGTTGGCGCCCTTGCCGATGGCGTGCTCGGCGTAGTCCAACACGTCGAACGACCCGCCCGTGGCGTCGCTGAACTCGGCCCCGAGCGCGGCGACGAACGCCTCGACCGGGCCATCACCTTCGCCGTGGATCGAGTGCGCCCGACCGTCGACTTCGAGTTGCGCTTGGATCGACGTGCGCCCGCCGCCGTCGTCGCCGGTGCGTGTGTGCAGTTCGTGGCTGTGCAGGCGATAGCGGGGCACCGCGGGCAGGTACTCGGCCTGGAACGCGTCCCACATCACGCCGGGGCTGATCTCGGTACCCGAGTCCTCGGTGATGTGTTGGATCGTGCGGGAGAACTCCACCTGCAGGCGCCGCGGGAGGTCGAAGCCGTGCTCGGTCTTCATCACGTACGCCACGCCGCCCTTGCCGGACTGGCTGTTGACACGGATCACGGCCTCGTAGGAGCGGCCGACGTGGGCGGGGTCGATCGGCAGGTAGGGCACGCCCCACATGCCGTAGTCGCCGTCGTCGTCACGCCGCGCGTCGATCGCTTCGAAGCCCTTCTTGATCGCGTCCTGGTGACTGCCGGAGAACGCCGTGTACACGAGGTCGCCGGCGT
>CAZQCP010000086.1:10179-12822 GCA_964592115.1 uncultured Ilumatobacteraceae bacterium | reverse complement strand
TCTGTGGTGAGCAAGTTCGCGACGTGGCGAGATGACTGACGAGCTGCGCGCCGAGATCGCGGCGAACGGGCCGATTCCGTTCGAGCGGTTCATGGAGCTGGCGCTGTACGGGGAGGACGGCTTCTACACGCGGACGGGCGGTGGGTTCGCCGGGCGGCGCGGCGACTTCATCACCTCGCCTGAGGTGGGACCGCTGTTCGGCGCGGTGCTCGCCCGCTACCTCGACGCCGAGTGGGAGCGCATCGGGCGACCGGACCGCTTCACCGTCGTCGACGCCGGAGCAGGTCCCGGCACGCTCGCCCGTTCGGTGCTCGCCGCCAGTCCGGCGTGCGCTGATGCCCTCGACTACGTCGCCGTCGAGATCTCGCCGGCCCAGCGCGAGCGGCATCCGGACGGCGTGCGATCGCTCACCGACCTCGCCGAGGTGTCGGACGGAGGGACGATCGACGGTGTCGTGATCGCCAACGAGCTGCTCGACAACCTGCCGTTCCGCCTCGCCGTGTTCGACGCCGGCTGGCGAGAGGCGTTCGTCGACGTCGGTTCCGATGGCCGCTTCGTCGAGGTGCTCAGCGCGCCGTTCGACCCGGCCCCGGCATGCCTGCCGCCGACCGCACCACATGGCGCTCGGGCGCCGCTCGTCGAGCGGGCGACGGCGTTCGTCGCCGCTGCCCGCTCGCTCGTGCGGACGGGATCGGTCGTGATCATCGACTACGCCACGGCACGCACCGCGACCCTCGCCGCCCAGCCGTGGCGCGACTGGCTGCGCACGTATCGCGGCAACGAGCGCGGCGACCACTACCTCACCGCGCCGGGCACCCAAGACATCACGATCGACGTGCCGCTCGACCAACTCCCCGAGCCGGACGCGCTGCGCACCCAAGCGCAGTTCCTCCAGCGGTGGGGGATCGCCGGCCTCGTGGAGGAGGGCAAGCGGGTGTGGACCGAGCAGGCCGCTCGCCCCGGACTCGAGGCGATGCGCATGCGCAGCCGGGTCTCCGAGGCCGACGCGCTGCTGGACCCCGATGGCCTCGGCGCCTTCCTCGTCGCCGAGTGGCGCGCTTGATCACGCGGGCCTGCCTGACCGGCTCCCGCGGCACAGAATCGGCCTGGTTCCGAGGTCGTCGGCGTTCCTGCCGGAAACCGAGACAACGCCCGACAGCCTCGGAACCTGTCGTGGTCCGTGTCGCCGTGCGGCAACGTCGTTTTCGATGCCGGGCACCTCGCCGTACCGTGGGGATGTGGCCAAGCAGCAGGCGCGTCAGCGGGTGATGGCGATCACGTTCCGCAAACAGGGACGTGGCTGCGCATGGACGGCACATCGGCCGCCGCGCACGATCGTGCCGGGACCGACGATGGCGGCAGGGGGCGACCTGCCCCACGACCTCTATCACTACGTGATCGAGCGAGCACTGGAGATCGAGTACGGCTTCTGGGGATGCGTCGCCGCCGGCGGTTCGTTCAAGACGCTCGGCCGCAAGCAGACCCCGCAGGGCAAAGCGATCGTCGCTGCACACCTCGACGAGCTCAGCCGCGCCGAGGCGCTCGTCAACGACGTTTACTTCGCCTGGCGCACGGGCACTCCGACCGACCTCGACGGCGAATTGAACGCGATGCTCGAACGCTGGCGTGCGCTCCCCGACGGGGGCGAACTGGCTGTCGAGTGGCCGATCCCATCGCCGGCCCGTTGAGACCATGGGAACACCGGCTCCATACGACGAGGTCGCCGACTGGTACGAGCATGAGTTCCTCGTTGCCCAACGCCGCCTCGGGCACGCCGAGTTCGCCGACCGACTCGGGATCGATCAGGCCATCGTGGAGCTCCTCGGCCCAGGAGACGGAACCTGTTTGGAGGTCGGTTGCGGGACTGGCATCTACGCCGCGCGGGTGCGCGAGCTCGGCTGGACCCCGGTCGGCGTCGACCTGTCGCTCGGCATGCTCGCGCACGCGCGATCCCGGCTCCCGACGGCACAGGGCGACGCCATCGTGCTCCCAGTGGCGAGCGGGTCGGTCGCGGCCGTCATCGCCGTCATGGTCCACACCGACATGGCCGAGTATCCGATGGTGATCAGCGAGGTCCACCGCGTGCTCGCACCCGGCGGAGTCTTCGTGCACGTTGGTGTACACCCCTGCTTCTGCGGAGGCTTCGCGGACCGGACGGATCCGGAGGCGGTGGTGATCAAGCCCGGCTACCTCGATGGCGTGTGGACCACAGCTTCGTGGACCGATCGCGGGCTGCGCGACAAGGTCGGCGCTGTTCACTACCCGCTTGCGACGCTGCTCAACACGTTGACTTCCGCCGGGTTCCACCTCGAGGAGTTCGCCGAGGGCGGCGCGCCGACGCCGGTCGTGTTCTCCTTGCGGGGTCGTCGCGGACGTTGAAAGGTTGCCCTGCCGGACCGATCGGGAACCGCGCCGGCGTCGCGGCCCGACGCGGCTCGCCGGAACACGCCCCGACTCGCCATCATCCAGTTTGTGTGACATCGGGCCCTGGCCGTTCATGCGGTGGCGGCGAACAGCAGCGCTGCGCCGATGAGCTGCCTGATGTCGACGCCGCGCCGGCCGCTGGCCGCGCGGAGTTGCTCCCACAGGACGGGAACGTCGCGGTTGACGCCCGCGGGCACCCGGCGGCTACTCGCAGCCGAT
>CAZQCP010000086.1:0-10079 GCA_964592115.1 uncultured Ilumatobacteraceae bacterium | reverse complement strand
GACGGGAACGTCGCGGTTGACGCCCGCGGGCACCCGGCGGCTACTCGCAGCCGATGCCGTCGCCGTCGCGGTCGAACTTCTTCTCGAAGCCCGGCTCTCCGGCGCGAATCGGCGCTCGCCCGGCGGCACGCACCGCGTCGCAGTTGGCGAACGGCCCGTTGTTCGCCGGTGGTGCAGCCGGGACCGCCGGCATCACCGGTGTCGGATCGAGCGGCGGTGGTGCGGGTGGCGGAGGTGCAGGTGGCGGAGGGGCAGCGGGCGGGACCGTCGCGGGCGCGGCTGTCGTGACCGCGGCGCTCTCGCACACGAAGTTGTTGGGGCCGTCGGCGGCTCGGTATTCGTCCTGGTAGCGGTGGCGTGGGTAGCCGTCGAGCGAGTCGTAGCGAGCGTCGGCGTTGCCGGTGGCGATCATCGTCAACCCGACCGGTATCCCGTCGACGAGCACGTGGCGCAGCAGTCGACCGTAGTGGTCGGTGTCGTCGCCGTCGTCGGTGGTCATCGTGATCTCACCGCCGAGCAGGATGAGGCCGAGCGCATCGGTCGACTCTCGAGAACCGCAGCGACCTTGCTCGGGCGTGTCGTAGCCGAGGATGCGTACGCGCTGACCGTCGGCGAGATCGACCGTGTCGCCGTCGACGATGTGACCGATCGTCACCGCCACACCCCGATCAGATGGCGCGGCGACACCCGGTTCGTCCGTCTCGACGAGCGGTGCCGCCACCGCTGTTGTCGGCGGGGGAGTGGTTGTCGGCGCGGGAGCGGTCGTCACCGGAGGACTGGTCGGTGGATCCGACGTGGTGGCGACGATCGAGTCTCCACCGCTGGTCGGCGACGCGGCGTCCTCGGCAGACGTACCCGACGACGCAACCACTCCAGCGATCACGAGGGCACCGGTGGCGATGCCCGCGAGCGCGAGCCGTCGGCGAACCCGAGCACCCTTCGGCGACGACCCGGCAGCTGGTCCGGTCGCTGGCCGCCCGGACGGTGGTGGCATCGTCGGAGGTGGGAGCGAGTGGTTCATGGGATGCATCCGAGGCTGGCTCGGCGTCGAGACGGCTGGCGCCGACCCATTGATTGATCGACCGATGTGTTCCCTCGCTTGAGGCCGTACAGCGGGCGGCTTGCTCGTCGATCCGCTGTCACACTTCGAGATGTGCGATCGTCGACATGACATGAACGAGTTCTCGACGGACCTCGCGGCGTGAGGATCTTCATCGCGGGAGGCAGCGGCGTGATGGGCACGCGGCTCGTGCCACTGCTCGTTGCTGCGGGCCACGAGGTGACGGCGACGACCCGGACCCCGTCGAAGGTCGACCAGCTCCAGCGCCTCGGTGCCATCGCTGTCGTCTGCGACGTGCTCGACGCCGACGCGATCGTCGCCGCGGTGACGGCGGCGCGGCCCGATGCCATCGTCCACCAGCTGACCGATCTGCCCGACGACCCGGCCGACATCCCGCGTACCCGCGACGCCCACGCCCGCATCCGCGAGGACGGCACCGACAACCTGCTCGCAGCAGCCGCTGCGGTCGGCGTCACCCGTGTCGTCGTGCAAAGCATCGCCTGGATGATCGATGGCGCCATCCCACCGTCGGTCGTGCACCTCGAACGCCGGACACGCGCCGCCGGAGGCGTCGTCTTGCGCTACGGGCAGTGGTACGGGCCGGGCACCTATCACCAAGGTTCTCCGCCACCTGCGCCGTGCGTCCACATCGCCGCCGCCGCCCAGGCAACCCTCGACGCGCTCGACCTCGCGCCAGGTACCTACGTCGTCACCGACGACGGCACGAGCCACGTCGACGACGTGGACCAGTGAGCGGATCTGCCGGCTCGGCGACGGGTCACTCGGCGGGCCACCAGGCTCGGATGCCGGTGGCGATGGCGACGAGGGGGATGCACATCACGGCCACCATCGTGCCGATCGACCACCACAGTGACCCGACCGCGAACGCCACGTAGCCGACGACTGCGAAGGCCTCGGCGGCGAATCCCGTCACCGACGTGACGGTGGCGCGTGCGCGCCCGCTGATCACCGCCTGCAACCGTGCCTCGCTCACCACGATGGCGTTGTGCAGGAGCCCGTAGCCGACGGCGATGCCACCGAACCCGGCGATGTGACCACTCGCCGCTCCGGCGGCGAGCAGTACTGCGGCGACGAGCACGACGACCGACATCGCCCGCCCGGACATGGCTTCGGTGCGACCGGCCAGCGCCGCGCCGACGACCTCACCGAGACCGACGAGCGCCATCAACACGGCGATGTCGGCGGTCGCCACGCCGGTCTCGCGAGCAAGCAGCCCGAAGTACTCGTCGTACGCGGTGACGCCCATCAACACCGCGGCGATCAGCACGATGCGGCGCACACGAGCGTGGGTGGTCGCTTCGCGCAGACCGGCGCGCAGCATCGCCAGCCAACGGGCGAACAACGAGCGACCGGCGTCGACGGCAACTTCGAGCTCATCGCCCGGCTCGACCCGCGGGACGCGCGGGAGCGACAGCGCGAGCAGGCCATGCGCACCGGCGAACCCGACGCTCACCCAGCCGACGAGCTCGTAGCCGCCCCACCGGAACAGCGGGCCGCCTGCCGCGATGCCGACCGTCGCCGCCACGACGGACGCCGCGGTCGCCCATCCCATCAGTTGCGCGTACGTCGACTCCTCGCCGCGGGCGACCAGCTCGTCGTAGAGCAGCGACTCGAACGTGCCTGACATCAGCGAACTGCTCACACCCCACAGTGCGAAGCCGAGTGCGAATCCGGCGTACGTCGGCCAGACGACCCAGGTCGCGAAGGCGGTTGCGTACATGGCGGCGCTCACTACCAGCAGCAGCCGGCGATCGATCACGTCGGCCCACGCGCCCGAGGGCACCTCGGACACGAACGAGACCGTCGACCAGATGATCAACAGCGACGAGATCGCCGCCGGCGACAGCCCGCTGTCGGCGAACAACAGCGCGTAGACGCCGTAGAACGGGATCAGGTCGCGGGCGGCGTAGTACGCGACGACGCGCAACCGAAAGCTGCGCGCCGGGACGCGCGGCTCAGAACGAGATGAAGATCAAGGTCGTCCGCGTGCAGTGCGCATCCCGTCACGGTAGTCGAGCGCGACGGGTGGGTTCGACGGAGTTCTGCACCCTGCGAACTCGTGAACATTGTGCGGCGCATGGGCGCACACTGATCACGAGATCACGGCGCGCACGGCCGAGGCCCGACGGCCACCGTGGGCGTCTACCCTCGCCGCGATGCGCGTGGTCGAGCTGTGGCGGTACCCGGTCAAGTCGATGCAGGGACAGCCGCTCGACGTCGCCGAGGTCGGTGCGGCGGGGATCGTCGGCGACCGGCAGTGGGCGCTGCGCGACGTCGCGACGGGGCACGTCCTGACCGCCCGCCGGGTCCCCGAGTTGCTCTTCGCGAGGCCCCGCGTCGATGGGGAGTCGGTGTCGATCGAGCTGCCGGACGGGACGTGCACCGCGGACGACGCGGCGTTGTCGCGGTGGCTCGGGCGTGACGTCGCACTCGTGCGGGCGGGCGAGCCCGGCACCTACGAGATCGCGCTCGACTTCGAGGACGAAGACGGCTCGGAGTGGGTGAGCTGGGAAGGCCCGTCGTGGTCGTTCCACGACTCCACGAGAACTCAGGTGTCGATCGTGTCGACCGGCTCGATCGGCGCATGGGATCGCCGACGGTTCCGGGCCAACGTCATCGTCGACGCGGCCGACGGTGCGGAGGACGATCTCGTCGGGCACACCGTGCAACTCGGCACGAGCGCGATCGAGGTGGTCAAGCAGATCGACCGTTGCGTGATCACCACGCGGCCGCAGCCCGGCGGCATCGACCGCGACCTCCGCGTGCTGCGACGGATCAACGCCGATCGCGGGTCGTTGCTCGGCGTGGGATCGCTCGTGCGCACTCCGGGGGTCGTGCGGGTCGGCGACGAATTCGCGTGATCACGGGCGGTCGTGGGCCGGCTCCGGCAATATCCGCTCCGCTGACCTACCATCGATCGCATGGCCGAGGGGACACAGCACCATGACGCGATCGATGCGCTGAGCGCGGAGAACAGGACGTTCCCGCCGCCCGACTGGTTCAAGCAGGGCGCGCTCGTCACCGACACCGACCTGTACGACGAGGCGGCTCGCGACGACGAGGCGTTCTGGGCGGGTCAGGCGTCGGAGCTGCTCGACTGGGAGCGCCCGTGGGACACGGTGCTGGAGTGGGAGCTGCCCTACGCCAAGTGGTTCGGTGGCGGCAAGCTCAACGCTGCCCACAACTGCCTCGATCGTCACGTTGCGGCCGGCCTCGGCGACCGGGTGGCGATCCATTGGGAAGGCGAGCCGGGTGACACGCGCACGATCACGTACGCCGACCTGCTCGACGAGGTCGCCAAGTTCGCCAACGTGTTGAAGGGCCTCGGCGTGGCCAAGGGTGACCGCGTCAACATCTACCTGCCGATGATCCCCGAGGCCGCAGTGGCGATGCTCGCCTGCGCCCGCATCGGCGCGCCGCACAGCGTCGTGTTCGGGGGCTTCTCGTCGCAGGCGCTCGCCGATCGCATCAATGACGCCGAGGCCAAGGTGCTCGTCACCGCTGACGGCGGCTACCGGCGCGGCACGGTGTTCCCGCTCAAGTCCGCCGCCGACGAGGCCTGCGAGAGCGCGCCGTCGATCGAACACGTCGTGGTCGTCAAGCGCGGTGGCAACGACGTCGACATGGTCGCCGGACGCGACCACTGGTATCACGAGCTGATGGACGGCGTGGCCGCCGACTGCCCCGCCGAGGCGATGGATGCCGAGGACCTGCTCTACCTGCTCTACACGTCGGGCACGACCGGTAAGCCGAAGGGCATCATGCACACCACGGGCGGCTACATGGCCCACGTTGCCTATACCCACAAGTACGTGTTCGACCTCCATCCGGACACCGACATCTTCTGGTGCACCGCGGATGTCGGCTGGGTCACTGGCCACAGCTACATCGTCTACGGGCCGCTGGCCAATGGCGCGACACAGGTCATGTACGAAGGTGTGCCGAACTTCCCCGGCAACGACCGGTTCTGGGAGATCGTCGAGAAGTACGGCGTCACGATCCTGTACACCGCGCCCACCGCCATCCGTACGTTCATGAAGTGGGGTGCCGAGGAGCCCGCCAAGCACGACCTGTCGTCGCTGCGGCTGCTCGGCTCGGTCGGCGAGCCGATCAATCCCGAGGCTTGGATGTGGTACCAGGAGCACATCGGTGGGGGCCGCTGCCCGATCGTCGATACGTGGTGGCAGACCGAGACCGGCGGGATCATGATCAGCCCGTTGCCGGGGGCGACCACGACCAAGCCGGGCTCGGCGACGTTCCCGCTGCCGGGCGTGTCCGCCGAGGTCGTCGACGACAGCGGCACGAAGGTCGAGCGCGGCGGCGGGTACCTCACGCTGACCCGCCCGTGGCCGGGCATGCTGCGCGGCATCTGGCGCGACCCCGAGCGCTACCACGAGACCTACTGGGCCCGCTACGGCGACCGGTACTTCGCGGGCGACGGCGCCAAGCTCGACGACGACGGCTACCTGTGGCTCCTCGGGCGCGTCGACGACGTGATGAACGTGTCCGGACACCGCATCTCGACCACCGAGGTCGAGTCCGCGCTCGTGTCGCATCCGGCCGTCGCAGAGGCGGCTGTGGTGGGTGCCAACGATGCCACGACCGGCCAGGCGATCATCGCCTACGTGATCTTGCGCGGCGGCCAAGATGTCGATGAAGAGCTGCTGCGTTCCCACGTCGCTGCCGAGATCGGCCCCATCGCCAAGCCGAAGAAGATCTACATGACGCCCGACCTCCCCAAGACCCGATCGGGCAAGATCATGCGTCGCTTGCTACGCGACGTCGCCGAGGGCCGCAACCTCGGCGACACGACCACACTCGCCGACGCCAGCGTCGTCGATGAACTGCAACAACGCGCCGCCTCCGCGTCCGAAGACTGACCGGCGGACGACCTCGCGGATCGACCATCTCGCGCTGACCACGCACAGCGGTCGCAGTCTCAAGTGGACCGCCGCGCGTGCCGATAGGACAGCATGGTCCCGCCAGACACGGCCTCGTCAGACACGGGGCAGGCCAAGCGTCTCCCGACGTTGTCGTGGACATCCGTCCTCGACGACAACGACGCGGCCGCGCCGACACCCCCACCGGCGGCCCCCGAGATCGCACCGGCCCCGCCGCCCACGGCCGCGCCGTCGCCGGCTCCAGCTTCGGTTTCGGTTTCCGGGCCGCTCGCCGAACCGCTGATCACGGCGCCGCAGACGGCCGAGGAGGCACAGCGCTCCGAGCCCGCACCCGTCGTGTTGCAACCGATGACCTTGTCGCTCGCCGCAGAGGCGGCGGCGACGGAGGTCGCTGATGTGAGCGGGGCGAGCTTGGCACCAGCGCCGATCGCCGAACCAGCCGCGCCGATCGCCGAGCCAGCAGGGATCGTCTTCGAGCCGATGACGATCTCGCCGGTCGCCGACCCGGCTGCCCCAGCCGTACCGCCCACCGTGGCACCGGTCGAGATCCGCACGTTCGCGCCGGCACCGATCGTGCCTGCCGTACCCGACGTGGAACCGCCGTCGATCGAGCCACCGGTCGAGGAGTCCGGTCCGCTGCCGGAGATCCGGGAAGCGACCCCCATCGAGCCGGTCGCGCAGCCTGCGGAGGCCGTGGCAGCAGTGATGCCGACCACGGTCGGGCCGATCCTGCCGAGCGCAGTCCAGCCAGATCAGCGTCAGCGGGGGGCCGCCCCCCTCGCCGCGGAGGCGTTCACCGACGTCGGTGCGGCCCACCAGACCCACGCCGCGCCGCGGCCTCGCAAGAAGTCGCACCGCGGGCTGAAGCTCGTGGTCGTGCTGATCGTGCTCGCCGCGCTCGTTGCCGCGCTGCTCCTCTACGGGCGCCCCTACCTGTTCCCTCACGATTGGGACGCGACCACCGAGCCGTACGCGTTGGCGGTCGAAGCGGCCCGCGACGCCGAGTTCGTCGAGCCGATCGCCATCGTCAGCGAGCCCGCCGCCGCTGTTGCCGGACGCGCCGCGGCCGAGCTCCGCGGTGACGTCGACGTCGCCACGTGGCGCGCACTCGGGCTGGCGACCGGCAGTGCCGATGAAGCGATGCTCGCTACGGCGCTCGAACCGTCGACGCCCGTCCACTACTCCCTCGCCGACGGTCAGGTGTACGTGGCCGACGATGCGAGCGGTGCCCACATCGACGCCGCGCTGACTCAGGCGATGGCCGTGGCAGCGCTCGACCAGGACAACGCGTGGTCCGCCGATCAGGCCGGCCGCTCGTTCGACGCCGCCGCGCTGACGCTCGCCGACGTGCACCGTCAGGCCCGCGAGATCCAGCAGGCGACCACGTTCGACGCTGCGGCGCCGACGTTCGACCCGGCGCCGCTCGACGGGCTCGGTGCGATCGATGCCTACCGCGCTCTCGCACCGCACGTGTTCGCCGAGTTCGCCAGTGCCAGCGTCGCCGATCACGAACGCTCGGTCCCGACGGGCGAGCTCGTCGTGGCACCGGGCCCGATGCTCGTCGACGGCGACGTCCGCATCGGTGAGCCGATCGCCCAGGACCGCTCGTTCTGGTACCTCGTGTTCGCCGGGTTCCTCGATACACAGAGCGCCTATCGGGCGAGCGAGACGGTCGTGGAGAGCGCGCTCACCACGGCCGACCGCGGTGCCGTCCGCTGCGCCTATGCCACGTTCGCCGGCACCGGCGTCGACGAGACCCCGGTGCTCCGGGGCGCCCTCGAGCAGTGGGCGGCGATGGCTCCGATCGAGATGGCGGCTTCGTTCTCGGTGCTCGACGACGGCAGCATGCAACTCGCGTCGTGCGACCCCGGCGCCGCCTTCCCGACCCCGATCCGGCCGACCGCCGCCCGTGAGCTGCTGGCGTGGCGGGTCGCGGAGCTGGCCGCGATCGATGCCATCGCCCAGGCCGATCCCGTCGATCCCGCTGCCGACTTCGCGTTCGGGTGGCCGTTCGTCGTCGGATCGAGCACCGTCGACGAGATCGTCGCGCTGCCACCGGAGGCCACCCCCGCCGACATCGCGGCGACGGCTCGTGGCGCCATCGATCGCACGTTCAACCCTGCGGGCTGACCACGTCGGCTGACCGCGCTGCTGGCGAGCCGGGCTTCGGTCAGTCGCGGAAGTTCTGGAACTGCAGCGGGATACCGATGTCTTCGCCCTTCAGCAGGGCGATGGTCTCTTGCAACGCGTCTCGCTTCTTCGCCGACACGCGGATCGACTCTCCCTGCAGCTGACTGGAGGTGCCCTTGGGCGCCTTCTCCTTGATCAGCTTGTTGATCTGCTTGGCCTTGTCGCCGGAGATGCCGACCTTGATCGTGACGACCTGGCGCACGGTGTTCTGCGTGGCGTCTTGCACGTCGCCGTACTCGACGCCCTTCAGCGACACGCCGCGCTTGACGAGCTTCTCCTCGAGGACGGTACGCAGGGCGTCGAGCCGGTCCTTGCTGACCGTGCTGAGGGTGATCACCATCTCGTTCTGGTCGATCGAGGAGTTGGTGTTCTTGAAGTCGAAGCGGTTGGCGACCTCGCGTTGGGCTTGATCGACAGCGTTGCGGACCTCTTGCTGGTCGACCTCGGACACGACATCGAAGGTAGGCATGCAAACCAGGGTAAACGACCGGTACGCTCTCAGCGCTCAACACCAGGGTCGGTGCCCGAGCGGCCAAAGGGAGCAGACTGTAAATCTGCCGGCATTGCCTTCGGAGGTTCAAATCCTCCCCGGCCCACACGAGATACCTCGGAGATGTCACATCGTGCCTGGCACGGTGTGACATCTTCGCGTGTCGACCAGGTCTCGCCGACGAACACTCGGAACGTGACATGGTCGCCGAAGGCACCCGTCGTGGCGGCGTACCCGACCGTGGCAGCTGGCGTCGGTCTCGGCGGCACTCAGCTCGCCAACGCGGCGGCCGGATCCGGAGTCGGCACCGCCGACCTCGATGCGTTGCTCGAGCTCGTGTTCCCCACCAACGCCGGGCCTGGCACCTACCAGGCGACCCTGACGCTCACCACGATCTGAGGATCCCGATCCACGCTGGGTGTACCGCGGAGGTGTCACATCGTGCCTGGCACGGTTGTGACACCTCCGCGTCAGAGGATCAGCTGCATCACTGCGACGTCGAGCCAGCGGTTGAACTTTCGGCCGACTTCGCGTTCCACGCCGACGAGCTCGAACCCGCACGCTGCGTGCAAGGCCTGCGATGCCGTGCCCGACGCTTCGATCCTGGCCATCACCGCGTGGAAGCCCGAGTCGCGGGCGATGCCGACGATGTGCTCCATCAGCGCCCGCCCGATCCCGCGCCGCGGGTGGTCGCGCGACACGTAGATCGAGTCCTCGACGGTGGTGCGATAGGCGGCGCGCTCCTTGTAGGGCGACAGTGAGGCGAACCCGACGACCGTCCCGTGCCCGGACGCGTCCGCGGGCCTGCCGTGGCGGTCGTCGAGCACCGCGACGACCGCCGTGAAGGCGCCCGAACGCTGCGCCAGCCAGGTCCGCTGGTCGGCCACCGTGCGCGGCACCAGATCGAACGTGCTCACGTGGCGCTCGACTTCCACGTTGTAGATCGCCATGATCGCCGCGGCGTCGTCGAGGGTCGCCGGACGCACGATCACGGGGGGTGTGTGCAGGTCGTCGGCGCTGGCCACGTCGTGGCACAGTACTGCCAGCGAGGCCGAACTTTCGCGGTGGTTGTGCGGCCGCGGGCGGTACACTCCTGCGCCTGGTCCGCGGCTCTGCCGCGCCCGCCCTCTTAGCTCAGTCGGCAGAGCACAGCCATGGTAAGGCTGGTGTCGTGGGTTCGATTCCCACAGAGGGCTCGGCCAAGTGGTCGGGCAGCCGCCCGGGCACGAGCAAAACCCTGGCGGCGTAGCTCAGTTGGTCAGAGCATCCGGCTCATAATCGGAAGGTCATCGGTTCAAGTCCGATCGCCGCTACCACCAGTCAGCAAACCCTCACGAAGGACACCTCAGGAGCAAGAGGAAAATGAGCAAGCAGAAGTTTGAGCGTACGAAGCCGCATGTGAATATTGGGACGATGG
>CAZQCP010000085.1:0-12847 GCA_964592115.1 uncultured Ilumatobacteraceae bacterium | reverse complement strand
GCCCGGCCTGGCGCTGGTGCGCGGTTGCATGTGGGGTCTGACCCCGGATGCAATCAGTTGCACGAGCCGCATCGAGGAGCGCACCGCTACGATCTCGGATCGATCGCTGTTGAACGCTGACCTCCCCCCGTCCCGACGCTCGCGAGCCCCGATCGCACGGCTGCTCGTCGTGCTGCTGCTGTGGCCCGCGGCGTCCACCGGATGGAGCGCGATCGCCCCGCTCACCGCCGCGAGCGGTGCTCCCGTCGCGACCGCCATCGCGGTCGACGACGTCACCGAGTCCGCGCCGTCGGCGCCAGCCACATCGACGCGTCGGGCGCGCAGCATCGCACTGTGGCGGCGGTTCATCGACCGCCACCGGCGCCAACACCCGGTTCGGGTGCGGGCGACGGAGACTCGCCGAGCGACACGGTCGCCGCACGCCCCGCCCATGTGGCGCGGGCCACAGGTGCTGCTGATCTGATCCGCGCGGCGCGGGTTCGTTGAACCTGCCACCCCGTCGCTGGCCCTCACGCGCTGCCTCGTGCATCGTGTCGATCGCCTCTCCCGTTCCCATTCCCCGTCTCTCGTCCCTTCGGAGGACCCGTGCTTCTCAACCTCGCACACGCCGCGGCCGTCGAGGCCGGCGCCGCGACCGACAACTTCGTCAGCTTCGACGTACCGCTGTGGGTGTGGTTCGCCCTCACCGGTGTCATCGTCGTGCTCCTCGTCGCCGACCTGCTGCTCGTCCACCGCACCGCGCACGTCATCACGATCAAGGAAGCCGCGATCGAATCGACGATCTGGATCTCGATCGGTCTGCTCTTCGGCGTCGTCATGATCGTCTGGCAAGGCGCCGCCGCCGGCGGCGAGTACTACGCCGGGTTCCTCATCGAGAAGAGCCTCTCGGTCGACAACGTGTTCGTCTGGGCGGTGATCTTCTCGTTCTTCGCCGTGCCCCGCGAGTATCAGTTCCGGGTCTTGTTCTGGGGCATCTTCGGTGCCCTCGTGTTGCGGGCCATCTTCATCTTCGCCGGCGTGGCGATCATCGAACGCTTCGAGTGGGTGCTCTACATCTTCGGTGCATTCCTCATCTACACGGCCTGGAAGATCGCCCGCCACGACGAAGAGAAGGAGGTCGACTACAACAAGAACATCGCCATGCGCCTCGTGCGGCGGTTCGTGCCCACCACCGACCGCTACGACGGGCAGAAGCTGTTCACCCGCGTCAGCGGCAGGCTGCTGGCCACGCCGCTGTTCGCCGTGCTGATCCTGATCGAGGTGACCGACGTGGTCTTCGCCGTGGACTCGGTGCCCGCGGTGCTCGCGGTCAGCCGCGAACCGTTCATCGTGTTCGCGTCGAACGCGTTCGCCATCTTGGGTCTGCGCTCGCTCTACTTCCTGCTCGGCGGGATGCAGGGCAGGTTCCGCTACCTGAACATCGGCCTCGGGGTGATCCTTGCGTTCGTCGGCACGAAGATGTTGCTGATCGGCAGGCCCTTCGAGGTGCACCTTCCGACGTACGTCTCGCTCGGCGTCATCGCCGCCGTGTTGGCGGTGTCGATCTGGCTGTCGTTGCGCGCCGACCGTCGCGACCGGAGCACCACAGCCTGACCGCCGCTCGCAGGCCGTACGCTCGCGGCGTCTGACGACGCGAAGGGACCCCCATGCCCAGCCCGGCCAATCAAGACGACAGCACCTCGACCGGTCCGACCGTGGCGGAGCTCGACGGCATCGACCCGCACGTCTATGAGCGGCGCTGGCTGACGCTGGCCGTCCTGTGCGCGTCGCTGATGATCGTGATCGTCGGCAACACCGTGCTCAACGTCGCGCTGCCGACGCTGCAGCGACCGAAGGCACTCGGCGGCCTCGGCGCCGACAACACCGAGGTGCAGTGGATCGTCGACGCCTACGGGCTGATCTTCGCCGGCCTGTTGTTCACCGCCGCCGCGCTCGGTGACCGTTTCGGCCGCAAGGGCGCGCTGCAGGCCGGGCTGATCGTGTTCGGGCTGGGCTCGCTGCTCGGCGCTCTCGGCGACAGCTCGGCCACGGTGATCGCCGCACGCGCCGTGATGGGCATCGGCGCGGCGTTCGTCATGCCCTCCACACTGTCGATCCTCACCAACGTGTTCCCGGCCCGCGAGCGCGCTCGGGCCATCGCCATCTGGGCCGGAATCTCCGGCGCCGGCGCGGCGTTCGGCCCGATCGCCTCCGGCCTCCTGCTCGAGCACTTCTGGTGGGGCTCGGTGTTCCTCATCAACCTGCCGATCATCGCCGTCGCCCTGGTCGCCGGCTACGTGCTCGTGCCGAAGTCGAAAGACGAGCACGAGACGCCGCTCGACCCGGTGGGCGCCCTGCTGTCGATCATCGGGCTCAGCGCCCTCGTGTACGCGATCATCGAGGGCCCGCATCACGGCTGGCTGAGCGCCGAGTCGCTGTTGTGGTTCGGCGGCGCCATCACCGCGCTGGTCTTGTGGGGCCTGTGGGAGTGGCGGACCACCCACCCGATGCTCGACCTGCGGCTGTTCCAGAACCCTCGCTTCGCCGTGTCGTCCGGCGGCATCACGCTCGTGTTCTTCGCCATGTTCGGCACGTTCTTCCTGATGACGCAGTATCTCCAAGGCGTCTTGGACTACTCGCCACTCGGCGCCGCGGTGCGCCTCTTGCCGATCTCGTTCGTGATGATGGCGGTGGCGCCGCAGACGCCGAAGCTCGTCAACCGTTACGGCGCCAACGTCGTCGGGATGATCGGGCTGCTCGGCGTCGGTGTCGGACTGGCCGGCATCGCCATCATGGGCACGGGCACGAGCTACCTCCAGCTGATCGTCACGATGATGATCATGTCGGGTGGCATGGCGCTGACGATGACGCCCATGACGACGCAGCTGATGGCGTCGGTGCCGTTGAACCGTGCGGGCATGGGCTCAGCCACGAACGACACCACCCGCGAGCTCGGCGGTGCGCTCGGTGTCGCCGTCCTCGGCTCGCTGCTCAGCGAGCGCTACGCATCACAGATGGCCGGCGCGGTCGCCGGCCTGCCCGCCGGGGCGCGGGAGATCGCCGAGGCGAGCCTCGGTGGCGTGCACGGTCTCGTCGCCCAGGGCCTGCTGCCCGCCGACTCGCCCGTGATGGCGGTGGCCAAGGAGGCCTTCGTCTCGGGCCTGTCGCTCGCGGCAACCGTCGGCGCGGTCGTGGTCGTCCTTGCCGCGTTCGCCGTCCGTCGCTTCTTGCCGTCGGACCGTCCTGTCGTCGGCGTGCCCGATGAACCCGGCGCCGATCGGTCGACGCGCCAACCGGTCGCGGACTGACGACACGACACGGAGCGCATGCCACCGCCCGGTGCTTCTCGGGTCCGCATACGGCTGCTACGGTGCGGCCACTCGGAGGCAGGAACCGGTCGCAGATCGATCGACTTCCGACCACCAGACCACCACCCGATCGAGACGCATGAACGAGGAGGCCCCCGACCGTGGCCTTGCTGGAAGTACGAGACATCTCCGTTCGCTTCGGCGGGATCATCGCCCTCAACAACTTGTCGTTCGAGATCCACGAGGGTGAGATCCTCGGGCTGATCGGACCGAACGGCGCGGGCAAGACGACGATGTTCAACGTCGTCAGCCGCATCTACGACCCGACCTCGGGCGGATTGACGTTCGACGGTGACGACCTGCTGGCGGTCCCGGCCCACGGCATCGCCGCCAAGGGGATCGCCCGGAGCTTCCAGAACCTGGCGCTGTTTCCGACGATGACGTTGCTCCAGAACACGATGACCGGGGCGCATCACATCGGCAAGGTCGGCTTCGCACGGGCGATGCTGCGACTCGGCGCAGGTGCCGAGGAGAAGCGACTGGAGCTCGACGCGTATCGCATCTTGAAGAGCCTCGACCTGCACAACCTCGCGTACCGCCCGGCGTCGGGTCTCCCGTTCGGCACGCTCAAGCGGCTCGAACTGGCACGGGCGATCGCCAGCCATCCCCGGTTGTTGCTGCTCGACGAGCCGGCGGCCGGTCTCACCCACGGCGAGGTCGACGAGCTCGGCGAGACGATCCGCAAGGTGCGCGACGACTATGGGCTGACCGTGCTGCTCGTCGAGCACCACATGGGCATGGTGATGGGCATCTCCGATCGCGTCGTGGCGATGGAGTTCGGGAGCAAGATCGCCGAGGGATTGCCGCACGAGGTGCAGTCCAATCCGCAGGTCATCGAGGCGTACCTGGGGGCGCCGGCATGACCGACGCACTGCTCGACGTCCGCGGCCTCCACGCCGGATACGGGCCGATCGAGGTGTTGCACGGCCTCGACTTCACCGTCGGTGAGGGCGAGATCGTCGTCATCCTCGGTGCCAACGGCGCCGGCAAGACCACCACGATGCGCACGATCTCGGGCCTCATCGGCTCGCGCGGCACGATCTCGCTGCGAGGGCAGCAGCTCAACAAGCTCAAGCCCGACGCGATCGTGCGCGCCGGGGTCGCCCAGGTTCCCCAGGGTCGGGGCACGTTCACCGACTTGACCGTCGAGGACAACCTGCTCGCCGGTGCGTACACGCTCAAGGGCTCCCCGGACTCCGAGGTCGAGCGCTGGTTCGAGGTGTTCCCCGTGCTCGCCGAGCGGCGCACCCAGCGCGCCGGCTCGCTGTCGGGTGGCGAGCAACAGATGCTCGCCGTCGCGCGGGCGATGATGGGTCGCCCCAAACTCCTGCTGTGCGACGAACCGAGCCTCGGGCTCGCCCCGATCGTCACCCAGGAGCTGTTCCGGGTACTCGGCGACCTCAGCGCCGAGTTCAACATGGCGATCCTGCTCGTCGAGCAGAACGCGGGCATCTCGCTGCGCCTCGCTCACCGGGCCTACGTGCTCGAGACCGGCACGATCGTGGCGTCGGGCACCGGTGACGAGCTCCTCGCCGACGACACGATCAAGCGTGCCTATTTGGGGGTGGTGTCCTGATGGACTTCTCGCTACTCATCGAACGGGTCTTCAACGGCCTCTACGACGGGACGATCTACGCGATGCTGGCGCTCGCCCTCGTCGTCGTGTTCCGGTCGACCGGCCAGCTCAACTTCGCCCAAGGTGAGATCGGCACCGCCGGCGCGTTCTTCGCCTCGACGCTCACGCTCGCCGGCTTGCCGGTCTGGCCGGCGATCCTGCTGGCGATGGTCCTCGGCTACCTGATCTCGGCCACGATGGAACGCGTCGTGGTGCGGCCGATCGAACATCGCAACCCGAGCGCCGTCATCATCGCCCTGATCGGCGCGTTCTTCTTGGTCAACCAGCTCGTCGCGCTCATCTGGGGCGTCGACGCGCGCCGGCTGCCGAGTCCGTTCCCGAGCAAGAGCACCGACTTCATCCGTGTCTTCGGGGCCCCGATCCGCTGGGACCGCATCGGCACGATCATCGTGCTCGTCGTGGTCGTCGTGGTGCTCTGGATCCTGTTCAACAAGACCAAGATCGGCCTGGCGATGCGGGCGGTCGCCAACAACCAGGAGTCGTCGAACCTCGTCGGCATCCGTGTCGGTCGAGTGCTCGTGCTCGGCTGGGGCCTCGCCGGATCCATCGGCGTGCTCGCCGCCTGTCTCCTCGCGCCCTCGGCCGGGCTCACCGGCACGTTGATGCTCGGCCCGTTCCTGCTCGCCTCGGTCGCCGCCGTGCTCGGCGGGCTCGACTCGCCGCTCGGCGCCGTCGTCGGCGGGCTCGTGATCGGCCTCGTCAAGGCGTTGTCGGTCGGCTACGTGTCCTGGCTCAACGGGATGCTGTTCCCGGTGATGCTCGTCATCTTGCTCGCCACCTTGCTCTTGCGACCTGTCGGCTTGTTCGGCACCGAGCGCGTGGAGCGTGTGTGATGAGCCTGCCGATGCGGGTCGCGAAGAACAGCGCCATGCACTGGGCGGGGCGCGTGGTGGTCTGGCTCGTGGTCGCCGGCCTGTTCTGGTGGGCCTCGAGTTCGTGGTCGACGTCCAAGGTGGGCCTGCTCGCCGACGGTCTGATCATCGCCATCGCCGTCACCGGCGTGAATGTCATCACCGGCTACACCGGCCAGCTGTCCCTCGGTCACTCTGCGTTCTTCGCCATTGGCGCATACACGTCGCTCCTGCTCACGCAGGGGAAGATCTTCGACATGACCTGGTCGCCGGGGTGGACGTTGCCCGTCGCGGCGGCCGTCTGCTTCGTCGTCGGCGCCGTCGTCGGCCTCCCGGCGCTGCGGCTGAAGGGCATCTATCTCGCCTTGACCACCCTCGTGTTCGTCGAGGCGGTGCTCGCCTTGTTGCGCTACGAGTCATGGTCGGGCGTGACCGGCGGCTCGCGAGGGATCAAGGGCGACCGGTACCTGCCACCGGACTGGACCGGTCTGAGCGGCCGCTCCGACGCCAACAAGTGGTTCCTCTGGCTGTCGGCGGCGATCCTGCTGCTGATTGCGATCCTCATCGCCGGCCTGATCCGCAGCCGGATCGGCCGGGCGATGATCGCCACGCGCGACAACCAGACCGCGGCCGCGGTGATGGGTGTCGACCTGGCGAAGGTCAAGACGATCACGTTCGGCCTGTCCGGCGCGATCACCGGTGTCGCCGGCTCGCTGTTCGGGCTCAAGCTCGGTCTCGTCGAGCCCGGGATCCCGCTGTTCGGCCTCATCGGCGCGATCACGTTCGTCGTGGCGATGGTCGTCGGCGGCGCCGCTCAGGCGTGGGGCCCACTCGTCGGAGCGCTCTTCTACACGTTCGTCAACGACTACGCCCGCACGGTCGGCGAGAACCCGTCGGACAACTTCCTGTTCGGCTGGTTCGTCGATGAGGGCACCAAGATCGTCGGCCTCGGCGGGATCGTGTTCGGCGCCCTGTTGATCCTGTTCGCCCGGTTCGCGCCCTACGGCGCCGTCGGTACGTACAAGCTGGCTCGCAGCCGCGTCGTACAGATCGTGCCGACACCGCCGGTGCTCGACGAGTTGGCAGCCGCTGGCGCGTCCGGTGCGCCGTCACCCGACCTCGGGGTGCCGACCAGCGCGGGTGACGGCATGGAAGGTATGGTCGATTCCGCTGACCTGTCGGGCGACGACGACTCCGAGCCCACTTCGGGCCAGCCGTCGGCGTGATCCGTCGCGCCAACGAAGTCCACAACATCCACACCTACCTCTCACACCTTCCACATCTCCAAGGGGGAGACCCACCATGATCCGAAGGAAGCAACTCGTTGCCTTCGCGGCCGCGAGCGCGCTCGTGCTCGCCGCGTGCGGCAGCGACGACGACGGCGCCACGGCGACCGACCCGGCCACCGACGTCACCGACCCGGCCACCGACGTGACCGACCCGGCCACCGATGACACCGAACCCACCGATGACACCGAACCCGCCACCGACGACACTGAGCCCGAAGACACCACCGACACCGGCAGCGGCGAGGCGTTTGCCGTCGACGTCGACGCCTGCGAGGATCCCGACGCGGCGACCGCGTTGATCGATGGCGTGAAGATCGGCACCTCGATCCCGCAGTCGGGTGGCCCGGCCGTGTTGTTCGCGCCGTTCGGCGACGGGATGCAGGCCTACGTCGAGTACTACAACGACGCCAACGGCGGCATCGACGGCGTGCCGGTCGAACTGATCATCACCGACGACCAGTACACCGCCGACCTGACGGTGCAGAACGTCGATTCGTTGCTCTTCGACGACGAGGTCGACATGTTCGCCGGCATCATCGGCTCGCCGAACAACCTCGCCGTCATGGACGACCTCAACGCCCAGTGCTACCCGCAACTGTGGAATGCCACGGGCGCGGCCGAGTGGGGCGACGTCGACGGCAACCCGTGGACCACCGGTCTGCTCATCCCGTACGAGATCGAGTCCAAGATCTGGGCCGACCACGTGCTCGACACGTATGGCGAGGGCGCGTCCGTCGCCATCTTCGCCGTCAACAACGAGTTCGGCCTCTCCTACGTCGACGCCTTCCGGGCCGCCGCTGAGGAGAACGGACTCGAAGTCGTCGCTCAGGAGTCGATCGAGGCGGCTGACTCGGGTGCGCCGAGCGCGCAGATGACGAACTTGGTCGCGTCGAGTCCCGACGCCATCTTGGCCGTGCCCTTGGGCGCCCAGTGCATCGCGTTCATGACCGAGCTGGGCAACGCGCAAGCCGCCAACGCCAGCTTCGATCCGGACGTGTACCTCACCGCAACGTGCGCCAACAAGGTGTTCTTCGGTGCTGTCCAGAACGGCGGATCGGAGGGCGTGTTCACGTCGTCGAACTTCAAGGACGTCAACGACCCGGCCAACGCCGACGACCCCGACGTCGCCCAGTACCTGTCGGCGTTCACCGCCATGTCCGACGCTGACCCGGGTGGCATCGCCGGCGCCGGCTGGATCGCCGCCGAACTGGCTGTCCACGTCGCCCAGGAGGCGGCCGATGCAGGCAACCTCAGCCGTCAGGGGATCATCGACGCCGCTCGCAACATCGACTACTCGGCGTCGCTGCTGCGTGAGGGCCTCAACTTCTACATGGACGCCACCGACGGCTACATCGCCGAGGGCGCGCAGCTCATCGCCTGGAACGGCTCGACCGGCCTGTTCGAGGACCAAGGCAGCGTCTTCAACTACGAGGGGTCGCTCGGCGTCTTCGGAGACTGACGTACAGCACTCGTTCCTGCGATCTCGGTCGAATCGTTCCCGGAGGACGGGAAGATCTCGACCGAGATCCGCGGGGACGGCCTGCTGTCGCGTCAGCGGTCGTTGAGGCCCTTGCCTGCCAGGATCCGGGCGCGGTGCTTGTCGATGCGAGCGACGCGGGTCGAGGACTGCTTGGCGTCGGCGAAGTGGAGGTCGTACGCCCGCTGGCGTCCCGGCGTGAGTGCTTCGAACGCCGTGCGGAACTCGGCGTCGTCGGCGAGACGCTCCGCCAGCTCGCCCACCCACTCCCGCTCGGGTGGCGGAGGGAGTTCCACGCCGGCACGTTCCGCTTCGACGGCCTCGTCGATGTAGGACGTGACGACGTCGGTCAGCTGTTGCACGTCGTCGACGGACGTGAACGTCATGCGCAGTGCCGAGTGGGTGTTCTTGCCTTGCGATTCGAGCACGCCGGCAGGGTCGGCGAGTAGTGCGCCCTTGAAGAACATCAGCGCCAGGAAGTTCTTGAACTCCTGCACGATCGCGATGTTCTTGCCGTCGTCGCAGTAGCAGGGCTTGCCCCACTTCAGCTCCTCGTCGAGGCCGGTCGTCAACAGCACCGAGCGCAGCGCGGCGACCTCGTCGGGCCACAACTTCGATCGCCTGAGGTAGGCGTCGACGGACGGGTTCTTCGTCGCTGTCATCGACACGATCGTAGGACGTTCACGGTCCGCCCGCGATTGCATCCGGGGTCAGACCCCACATGCAACAACGCACGAACGCGTGGCCGATCAACATGATGTGGGCTGTTGCATGTGGGGTCTGACCCCGGATGCAATCTGCAAGCGCGAATGGGCGGGCAGTAGCGTCGCAGACGTGGCCGGCACACTGCGACACCGTTCCGCTGATCCGCGCGATCCTGAGTTCTTCGGCGATCCGTATCGCTTCTACACCGGCCTCCACGCGGCAGGTGACTCGACGTTCTTCTGGGAGGATTACGGCTACTGGTGCGCCGCCGGGTTCGACGAGGTCAACGCCATCTTGCGCGACCGGCGCTTCGGGCGTGCGCCCGGGTTGCCCGAGCGGACCGAGCGGATCGCCAACTGGTGGGAGACCGAGCGCTGGTCGTTGCTGGCGCTCGATCCGCCCGAGCACACGCAGCTGCGCGGCCTGGTCAACCGGGCGTTCCTGTCCCGCCAGATCGAGCAGCTCCGGCCCCGGATCCACGACCTCGCGTCGGGGATGATCGATGCCTTCGAGGCCGATGGTGCTGTCGATCTGCATCCCGTCTACGCGGCGCCGCTGCCGGCGATCGTGATCGCCGAGATGATCGGCCTGCCCGCCGAGATGGCGCCTCAGCTCCTCGACTGGTCGAACACGATGGTGCGGATGTACATGTTCGGCGTCGACGAGACCGTCGAGGCCGCCGCCGACCGCGCTGCCGCCGACTTCGTCGCTCACGTCCGCGAGGTGATCGCCGAGCGGCGCGCCGAGCCGCGCCCCGACCTCTTGACGCACATGCTCGAGGCCGAAGTCGACGGTGAGCGCCTCAGCGACGGCGAGGTGATCGCCACGACGATCCTCCTCCTCAACGCCGGGCACGAGGCAACGGTGCACACGACTGGCAACGCGGTCGCCACGATCCTGCGCAGCGGGCACGATCCGGCGGCGCTGTTCGCCGACGACGCGCAAACCGAAGCGACCGTCGAGGAGTGCCTGCGCTACGACGCCCCGGTACACCTGTTCACCCGCTTCGCGCTCGTCGACGTCGAACTGCCGAGCGGGTTGCGGCTCGCTGAGGGCGACCAGATCGGCGTGCTCCTCGGCGCGGCCAACCGCGACCCTCGCCGCTTCGAGCGGCCCGACGAGTTCGACCCGTTCCGCACCGACGGCGGCAACATCAGCTTCGGGGCCGGCATCCACTTCTGCATCGGGGCTCCGCTGGCGCGGGTCGAGCTGCAGACGTCGCTGCGGCTCCTCTTCGAACGCCTGCCCCGCCTGCGCCTCGCCGCCGAGCCGAGCTACCGCGACATCTTCCACTTCCACGGCCTGGAATCCGTCGACGTCGCCTGGTGAGCCGGCCGCGCGGCCCGGGTCGATCTCGGTAGGAATCCTCCCGGCACCCGGGAAGATCTCGACCGAGATCGACGGGTTTGCTTTGATGGGGCGGTGCACGATCGTGGGCACGATCATCAGGCGTCGGACCCGGGGCTGCCGCTCAAGCTGTGGCCCTGCTCGAACGGCGAGTACCTGCCCGCGCCGCTCGACGAGCTCCGCCGCGAAGCGATGCGGCGGGCGCGTGCCGCCGCCGACCATCACGCCCGCCGCCACGGCTGGTCGCGGCGGCGCTTCTTGCTGTCGTCGGCGGGCATGGCATCGGGGCTGATCGCCCTCCAGGCGTGTAGCGACGAGCGATCGCGGTCGGCCGGTACCGAGCCCGGCGGACGCTTCTCCGTGCCCTCGACGGCAGCGGCCGATCCCGACGAAGCCGACGACACGATCCACGGTGCGCCAACCACCGACCCACCGGTCACGACCGATGGCGGTGCGACCGGCGACCCGGACGGTGATCTCGTCGTCGACGTGCAGACCCACTTCCTCGAGAACGGGCCGTGGGGTGTCGGCTTCCACCAGGGGGCGTGCGGCGAGGCCGACCCGATCGACTGCTTCTCCGCCGAGTACTGGCGTGACCTCGTGCTCGGGGGCAGCGACACGGCGGTGGCGATCATCTCGGCCGTGCCCGTCGTCGGCGACGCCGATCCACTGTCGATCGAGGCGATGGAGCGTGGCAAGGTGCTCGCCGCCGAGCTGTGCGGCGACGAGCGCGTGCTCATCCAGGGCCACGCCGTTCCCGACGTCGGTCCGCTGGAATCTGCCGTGGCCTCGATGGCCGACGTCGCCGCCGCGCACGACCTGTGCGCGTGGAAGGTGTACACCCACGCACCCGGCGGGTGGTACCTCGACGACCACGACCCCGACGCTCCGCAGATCGGCGCGGCGTTCCTGCAGGCCGCCCGCGACACGAACGTTCCCATCGTCGCCGTACACAAGGGCCTGTCGAATCGCAACCGCTACGCGTCGCCCGCCGACATCGGCCCCGCCGCCGCCACCAATCCCGACCTGACGTTCCTCGTGTACCACTCGGGCTTCGAGGTCGAGGTCGCCGAGGGTCCGTACGACCCCGACGGTGGCGGCGTCGACCGGCTCGTGCGCAGCGTCGCCGACGCCGGGGTCGGGCCGGACGGCAACGTCTACGCCGAGCTCGGCTCGACGTGGCGGACCGTGATGGGCGATCCCGACCGGGCGGCGCACGTGCTCGGCAAGCTCCTCGTCGCGTTCGGTCCAGAGCGCGTGCTGTGGGGAACCGACAGCATCTGGTACGGATCACCGCAGGACCAGATCGCCGCCTTCCGGTCGTTCGAGATCACGCCCGCGTTCCAGGAGCGGTTCGGCTATCCGGCGCTCACCGCCGAGGTGAAGCGGCGGATCCTCGGCGCCAACGCCGTCGAGCTGTTCGGCATCACCCCGCCGGCGACGCCGTGCCCGGCCGAACCGGTCGGACTGCGCACCAATCGGACGTACGGTCCCGTCGGTCGGCGCGACATCGCCCGCACGTTCCTCGCCGAGCACCCATGGGTCCGTCCCCGCCGATGACCGCGGACGGATCGGGTGAGGGACACACCGTCGTCGGCATCGACGGCGCCAGCCGCGGGTGGATGGCGATCGTGCGCACCGATGATGCCGCGCCGGAAGCCCACCTGCTCGACACGATCGCCGAGATCGACGACGTCGCTCCCGGCGCCGCTGTGGTCGGCATCGACATGCCGATCGGTCTGCTCGATGATCGTGTGCGCGCCGCCGACATCGCCGCACGGGCGGCGGCCGGCCCGCGCCGCAACTCCGTGTTCGTCACCCCGGTGCGCGCCGCGATCGAAGCCTCCACGTACGGCGACGCGTCGGCGATCAACCGAGCCCGCACCGGCAAGGGCATCAGCCGCCAGGCGTACGGGTTGCGGACGAAGATCCTCGAGGTCGAACGCTGGCTCGATGACACGTCCGCCCATCGGCAGGGCCGCGTCGTCGAGATCCATCCCGAGGTGTCCTTCGCCATGCTGCTCGGGCATCCACCCCGGGCGACGAAGAAGTCCTGGCACGGGATGGTCGAGCGTCGACGCGCGCTCGCCGACGCGGGGTTCGATCTCGGCGGCATCGACGAGCGCGTCGGCGCGGCCGTCGCCATCGACGACGTGCTCGACGCGGCGGTCGTCGCCTGGTCGGCCCGGCGGGTG
>CAZQCP010000084.1:0-13066 GCA_964592115.1 uncultured Ilumatobacteraceae bacterium | reverse complement strand
GAGCTGCCGACGGCCCAGACGCCACGGCCCGCGGTGCCAGATCGGATCAGAGGCGTTCGAGGAGGAGGTGCGGACGGACCTTGCGGATCAGCTCGAAGTCGTTGTCGGCGTGGAGCACGCCGGCGCTGTGGGCCAGGGCGGTCTCGGCGATGAACAGGTCGCCGAGCGGTCGCCGGTGCCACATGCTGCGATGGTGAGCGAGGTCGGACTGCAGTCGCAGGACGCGGGCGAAGATGTCGCCTGGCGCCTCGACGACGGTGAACGCCTGGCGCAACTCGTGGCCCTGGAGGTCGTAGTCGCGGGCGGACTGCGTTGAGTACAGCCACTCCAACAGCCCCATCTCGCAGATCGCCAACCGGGCCGGGCTGATCCCGCCAGGCAGCGGAGCTCCGCCGGCGAGGCGGACATGAGCGCTCTTGTCGAGGATCCAGAGGTTCAGCGCCATGCCTCGCCCGACAGCAGCACGTCGAAGTCGACGCCCTTCGCCGCGCTGGCGAGATGCCGATCGAGAACTTCCTGCCGGTGTTCCTCGTCGCTGCGATGTTGTGCGATGACCAACCGCAGGCCGTGCTCGACGGTCGCCCGAAGGGTTGCACCCGACGCCACGAGCGCGTGCTCGGTGAGTGCCTCGTCGAGCTCGATCGTCGTGCGTTTGACACCCATACACACAGGCTAGCTCGTGATGCGTACATAGCCGCCTGATGCGACGCGCGTCCGACGGCCCGAGGACGCTGCAACCGGTGCCTGGTTCCGAGGTGGGCGCACCACCTGCCGGGACTCGCCACCGGACGCGCCGGTCTCCGAATCAGGCGCGCAACGTGTCGCCGACGGGTCTGCCTCGGCCGCCGCCGCGTTCATGGTCGAACGATCAGTCTTCGCTTTGCGCTTCTGCCACCAATCGCGTGCCGAGTTCTCCCAACTCGTGGTTGAACTGGCGGACGATGGCGACCGCCTCTGCATTGATGTCCAACCAGTCGGCCACGGCGGCTTCCATCCATGTCACGAGTTGCTCGCTGAAGCCTGTCTCCATACGGCACTCGTATTCGGCCTGGGCGCGTTCGATCGTCAAGGCAGCCAGGGTGAAGCCCTCCCAGTTGCCGACGAATCCTCGCTCGATGAGGCACGAATCGAGCGACTGGCGAGCCGCTTCGAGCTCGGGCGCGGACTCCACGCGGGCAGCGATCTCAGCGTCGACGCTTGCCGCCCATGACTGGAGGTCGTCGTCGTCGAATTCGTACTGCTCCAGGTACCGGCTCGACAGCTCGGCGTACTGGCGGCGGACCTGTTCGTAGCACTGCTCGACCACGTCGAGCAGTACCTGGTCGTACGAGGTGCCGGGAGCAGCCGGCGGTGCATCTTTCGACGGCCACGCGTACCCGTGGGCGACGATGAGGTCCTTCCGATCGAAGTACAGGAAGTCGACCGTGCGCTGCCACCGGTCACGTCGTGGTGCCGGATCGAACTCCGGGTACCGGAACGTGTATCCATGTTCCTTCGCACAGCGCTCCGTAACAGCGTTCTGACCTTCGCTCCACGCCCGTTGCTGTTCGTCGGTGAGCGCCAGGTTCGGCTCCACGAGAAGCCGCTCCGGTGGCAGACGCTCCGCACGCTGCTGACCGACCCCGTGTTCGCCGTCCGCCGTCGGCGGGTCGGCGGTAGCCGTGACGGTTTCCGGCGCCGCTGCGATGCTCGTCCTCGGGCGAGCGAGTTGGTCGGAGTCCGCCGCTGTGCAAGCGACCAGGACCGCCAGACCTGGCCCAAAACCGAGGAGGACGGTCAGGGTATGTGCGGCACGCTTCAACCGCGGATCGCCTCGGCGGTAGAAGGTGTGACCGCTTTCCATCCGACGTAAGAATACGGAATGGTGTTGACGGCTAGCCAGCCAACCCCGGCGGTGAACTTGACGATGTAGAGGGTGCGTCCCGTGATCGTGTCACGGTTCCGCGCTGATCGAACGTTGTAGCCGACACACGAACCAGTCGAGCTGAACGTGTCGTTCTGCCCGTACATGTTGGGGCAGCCGAGGTAGTTCGCATAACCGTCTGCCGTGTCGTAGTAGGCCGAGGTGTTCGGCGTGTACTGTCGCCAGCCCTCACTCATGGTCGTTCCGGTCGAGCCTGGCGTGATCGCCCAGCGCGAGAGGCAGTAATACCCTGCGGCGCACGTACTCGATGGCCCGCCGGCGGCGACCGGCGATGACGACGCAGTGCTTCCGACGACAAGCGCCGGGATGAGAGCTGCCAGCGCGAGCAGCTGCACGATCAGCGCCCGGCCACGGGCGGAGAAATGCTTCTCTGGTTCATCGGGTGCGGGCGGACTGAAGCTCTGCATTGCAGTCGTCATGGGAGAGTCCTTTCAAGTCGCGGCAAGAGAGCTCGTCCCTGCTCGATGCACATTGTTGGGATCGGGCTCCCTTCATGTAGTTGTCGTCTGGTGCAGAAGTGTTTGCCGGCCGCCGATGTCGCTTCGGTCATCCGCGTGCGCGGGGGTTTGGACCTACCGGAACCTGCGCGACGTTGAGGAGCAGCGCCGACGTGCTCGCCCTCGTGCACACGCACCGTGATCGACTCGTCGAGTGGCCAGACGACCGTCTCCGCCGAGCTGACCGCGCGCCGAGCGCGCCGAGATCCACGCCCGCGGCGACTCGACCGCCGCCATCGACTGGCCCGCGCGGATCACCTGGGCCTTCGATGAGTTGCGTGAACGCCGCAGACCCTGTGCGTCGCCCCCACAGTGCGTCACAGCCGGTACCCGGTTCCGACGCAGATACGTTGTATGGCGGATAGCCGCACCGGAGGTGCCTGCCTCCGAACTTGGCACGCGTGCTGCCGCTCAACGCCGCGAGCCGTAGAAGGGCTTCGGGCCGAACCGCGGGATGTGGATACCGCTACACGGCTGGTCGTCAATTGACCGAGCTGAGAATTCGCGTCGCAAGAGCAGCGTAGCCCGTGAGATCGATCTGATATTGCTCGAGTAAGCCGTCCTGGATTCTGCCCTCAATGCTGGCGATAGATTCGGGTTCCAGATCGCTCTCAGCTCTGCATTCTAAGTCGCGGGTTGCTACCGCCTGTTCATGCGAGCTGGGCCGCGGACCATCCCAGTCACGATTGATCGGCTCGAAGATGGTCTCGAAGATGTATCCGGCCTCACTCATACACTCTGACCAGAGTTCATTGCGTTGAAGGAACTGTGCATCGGAGAGCAGACGTGTGTATGAATCCCGAGCGAGAAGCTCTGCCTGGTTGAGTGCGCCGATAAACTGAAGGTAGTTGTCTTTGGAGCCAAAGAGACTCTCGACGCCCACTCCAAGGCACCCGTTTCCGACTCTGATCGATACTCCGAATTCGCCACTCGGATCCTTGATGTCCTGCGAGAGGAACTGGTCGCCATGCAGCGCCCGTTGATACTCCGTAGTTGTTGCGATCGGGTCCTGGGACGCTTCCGGCTCCAACGGGCCGTCCACCGTGCCATCCCACGACCACCCCAACTGGCCGTTGGCAAACCGGGCTGGCTCTCCATACCGTCGTGCAAGGAAGCTATCCTGTTGGCTCACCCCGTGAGCCAACAGGACCGGGCTGAAGCCAAACCCTGCGGAGTTCATGCACGTGGCGGCACGCCGCGTGATGAGGACATCCATAGCATTGACGACCGTTCCGGACTCGCCGAGCAGTGCGAGTAGCGGTAGATCAGACGCCGACGCGCCGCGAGCTGGAGCCGTCGCCGCGGTCGAGTGAGAGGATTGGCTCGGATCGTCCGAACAAGCGGTAGGAACACAAATCGCGAGCAAAACGCATGCGGTTCGGCGGAGCCCATTCGACTTGTGTAGCGGGCGGCTAGCGCCAGGGCGCGACAGGCGCGACACGTCTCGTCAGCAGCCAGGAGACGCCGCGGCCTTGTAAGACATGAGTGGGTTACTTGAAGTTGCAAGGTAGCCACCGCCGCTCGTGACAGTGACACCACCACCCGCGTAGCAGGTCTGAGGGTAGACGACGATCGAACTTGTGATCCAATTCACTACCACCCAGGTATTCGATGCTCCGCCTGCATGATTGCCGACCTTGAACGTATCGTTGTAGGTATCGCCTGTACGGAGATCACTGTCGCGATTGATAGTCTTGTTGCAGTAGTTCACGCCGGCAGGCGTGGGATTTCCCGAGAGCATATTGCGCGCGAAGTTGATGACGCCATTGGAACTACTACTATTGCACGTTGTCGAAGACTTGGTCCATGACGCCTGGGCAGGCGCTGCCTGAATTGGGTTGGCGTATGGCAGCAGTATCGCAGCTACTGAGGCGAGTGCTACCAGGACGTACCGATGATATTTGCCCATTGTTGTTGTCATTTCCGACTTGTTCCCTTCATGGTTGGTCTTCGAGATTCTGGTGACGCGTCTCCCGTCCTACCTGGAAGTCTCCAAGCAGAACGGTCGACGTACTTGTTGCGGTTCCGAGCGACGTGCGGCCCATGTGCCCGCCTCTGGCTTGTTCGTTTGCTCCGTCAGTCAGTGAAGTTGTCGAGTGCAGCAGAAGTGTTTGCGCTGGTCGTCGCGACCGGTCGCGCTCAGGCGTGACTGGCTTCGGCGGTACGCCAGCCAGCCGATGTTGCTCCGTCCGCGGAGCTGCCGCCCGAGGTGCCCTCGAATGGAGCAGGCTGGTGACGGCTAGTCGCCCACCTTCGCCGGCATCAGGATTCGGCAAACGCTTTGCCGGCCCGCGACAACTGGTAGGTAGGCGATGAGGTCGCCAGATTTGAAACTGATGGGTGCTCGTGCTCAGGCAGGTAGTGACGATGTGTTGGTACGTCGCGTCCAGGGCCGGTATCAGCGCGCCATCATCGCGGTCGCTTCGACGTACGAACGGAACCCGCGCGATGTCGAGGAGTTGGTCGCCGACGTGCTCGCCCTCGTACACACGCACCGTGATCGGCTGGCCGAGTGGCCAGACGACCGTCTCCGCGGTTGGGTCCTCCACACGACGCGGAACGTATGCAGGAACCACGTGAGGCGCACGATGACGCGGCGTCGCCTGCGCGCCAGGCTCGACTTGGAGTGGCCGGGGTTGGTTCCCTCCCCGGAGGAGGAGTGGTTCGCTGCCGAGGAACGAAGGGTCGAGATCGTGGATGCCGAACGCATGTTCAACGCGCTCGTTGATCTGCCACTGCATTACCAGGAGGTGCTCAGACTCAACGCGCTCGGGGAATCCAGCGCGGCGATCGCCGCCGCTCTTGGGCTGAGCCCAGGTGGCGTACGCAACCGGCTGTTCAACGCTCGCCATGCGCTGCGGGACCGGTACCACCGGAGTGATGCAACCGCCGCACCGGCGGAACCAATACGGGAGATTGACGACGGTGACTGATCGAGAACCCGTTCCCTCTGACGAGGAGCTCTCGGTGTGGCTGCTCGCTTGCGTGGACGATTGGCCGCTGCCCGACGACCTCCTGGACAGGTTCGACGAGACGTGGGTGGAACGAACCATCGACGACATCGTCGCTGGTCGACGTCCAGGTCGACCGAGACGGGGTCGCTGGCGACGACGGGTAGCAGTAGGAGCGGTCGTAGGGGCACTCGCCGTTGCTGGCACCGCCGCGGCGGCTTCTGTGTTGCGATCTGGGCAGCCGGCGCGCCCGGAGGTGGGCGCGAGCTGCCGAGCCCGGGGGCCGGAGGGCGACCACATCGTGGCGATCTCGGCCGGCATCGACCCGATCGAAGGGTGCCGCCAGGTGTGGGCCAGCGGAACCTTCGCTGGCACGGTCACCAGCGACACGATCCCTGACCTGATCTCCTGCATTGGCTCCGACTCCGGGCTCATCGAAGTGATCCCCGCGAACGAGACAACGTGCGCTGATCTCGGTTGGCGGCCCGCCGACGCCGAACTCGACGCCGAGAGTCGACTGATGATCGACCTCCAGACTCGCCTCACCGACGAGATCAACTTGCTCGACTGCCAACCTGCGACCGCGGTTGCCGAACAGGCACGAGCAATCCTCGACGAACTCGGCCTTACCGGCTGGCACATCGAACACGTCGCCGAACCGGTCACGAACACCTGTGCCAAAGCCAGCAGCGACAGCTTCACCACGACCATCAACATCAACCAGATCTGATAGGAGACCCATCATGCCCACTGTGCCCAGCCCAACCCGACGCATCGGCCTCGTCACTGGAGTGTTCGCGTGTCTCGTTTGGCTCGCGCCTGCCGGCTCGGCGGCCGCGGATAGCCGGCGTGTCGACGAGGCCAGTGTGATCGCCTCGTTCGAGGGCAGCTGGATCCGTCTCGCCGAAGGCTGGGGAGACGCGCGCGCGTGCACGAGCGACGATGCCGGTACACGTTGCTATCGAAGCGAAGCCGAGATGGACGCTGCCGAGGTCGCCCTGAATCCAGCGACTGTCACACCGATGGCCGACTGCTCCTCGAGCGTTCGGCTGTACCAGAACACAAACTACGGCGGCAGCGTGTTGGAGTTGAAGCAGCGCGGCGTGACGATCAGCCTCTCGCCGTATGGGTTCAACAACGTGACGAGCAGCTACAAGATCGGTGCGTGCTCGGCGCGGTTCTACGACACGACCTCGGGTGGGGGCCTGTACCCCGGCAGCACGAGCGCCAACGTCTGGGCATCGTCGATGGCTACGGGCTGGAACGACCGCGTCGGCAGTGTCTACATCCTCTGAGCACTCCCGAAGCCGTCCGTCGCGCCCCGTCCTCCAACTCGCGCCGTGCGAACCGGAGGAGCTGCCTGAGTCGGCCCCGACTTCGTCGTCGCCTGCCGTGATCGATGGGCCGGCTGGCGATGTCGGGCCGGATCGGGATCGCTCGCGCCGTCGGTGGTGGATCGCCGCGCTGGCGGGTCTCGTTGTGGTCGCGGTCGGTGGGTTCGTGGTTGGGTCGCGGGTGCAGTCGCCAGAGCAGGCGGCGTCGAATGCGGCGCCGCCTGCTCCGTCGTGGATCACTGCTCCGGTGGAACACCGGGTGTTGTCGCAGACGGTGATCACGCGTGGTGACGTGCGTCCACGGGTGGCGGTGTCGGTCGGAGCGCCGTCGTCGGTGGAGGGTGATCCGGTGCTCACCGGTGTGGCCGTGAGCACGGGCGATGAGGTCGCCGAGGGCGCCCGCTTGGTGGAGGTCTCGGGGCGACCGGTGTTCGTGTTCGAGGGTGAGGTGCCCGTGTACCGGTCACTGCGACCGGGCATGTCCGGTGCCGATGTCGCTCAGATGCAGGCGGCGCTGGAGCGGCTGGGCTTCGTCCCGGACACCGATGGGACGTTCGGTGAGGCGACCAAGGTGGCAATCAACGACTTCTACGGGCAGGCCGGGTACGTGCCGGTGCCGTCGTCGCCGACCGAGGCCGCCGATCGGGCCGCTGCCGAACAGGCCGTGTTCGACGCCGAGCAGGCCGTGGCCACCGCTCGAGCTGCGGTCGACGCGGCCGGTGCAGGTCAGCCCGGCTCGGTCGTCGCCCAAGCGACCGCGGCGCGCAACTCGGCGCAGCGGGCCGTGAACGACGCCGAAGCCGCACGTGTGTCGGAGCTTGCCCTCGCACGCCAGGCACGCGATGTAGCTGTCGCCGAACGTGACCGGGTCGCCGCCGATCCCGCCGCTGAAGCGGGCGCGCTCACCGTCGCCCAGTTGGCGCTCGATCAGGCACAGGCGCAGCTCGACCAGACCGACCGGGCGACGCGTGGCGCTGTCGACAGTGCCAAGGAGGCGTTGTGGATCGCGGCGTTGGCCTTGAACGAGGTGAACGCCAGCGGTGAGACCGCACTCGCGCAAGCCGGCTTGGACGCTGCGGTCACCGTCCGGGACCGCGCCCGAGCGGCGCTCGACGCAGTGGTGGCCACGACCGGTCCGACTGTCGCCCAGGGCGAGGTGGTGTTCGTGCCGACACTGCCCGCACGCGTGCAACAGGTGGCGAGCGTGCTCGGCGCGCTCGATGGCAGCCCCGATCAGGCTGGCGGCAGCACGGGTGGATCGGCTGCGTTGGCGACGCTGGCTGGCGGCGGCCTCGTCGTGTCAATGACGTTGCGCACCGCGGAGGTCGGCCTGGTGCGCGCCGGGATGCAGGTGGAGCTTCTCGACGAGCAGTCGAACACGACGTACCAGGCGACGATCAGCGAGATCGCCGAGGCTGCTGTGACCGGCGTGGACGGGGCATCGGGAGTGCCGGTGACGATCGTCGCCGACGACCCGTTGCCCGACTCGCTCGCCGGTGTCAACCTGCGCGTGACGATCACCGCCGCGTCGACCGAAACGGCGTCGCTCGTGGTGCCGTTGGCGGCCGTGTCGTCGGGTGCGGACGGAGCGACGTATGTGTCGATTCTGCCCACGAACCATGCGGGCGCCGAGCCCGTCACCGTCGCGGTGACCACCGGGCTGTCCGCTGACGGGTTCGTCGCCGTCGAACCGGTCGCCGCCGGCACCCTCGTCGCCGGAGACCGAGTGGTCGTCGGACGATGAACGCGCCAGGACCGGACGTGGTCGTGGCGGTCGACGGGCTGGCGAAGACGTACCCGGGACCACCCGAGGTGGCGGCGTTGCGGCCGTGCAGCTTCACGATCCGGCGCGGCGAGGCGCTGGCCATCACGGGCGTGTCGGGGTCGGGCAAGACGACGCTGTTGTCGTTGCTCGGACTGTTGGAGGCCCCGAGTGCCGGGCGCTACGTGTTGGACGGTATCGACGTTGCCAACCTGTCGGATCGACAACGTTCCGCGGTGCGGGCACGACGGATCGGGTTCGTGTTCCAGGCGTTCCACCTCGTGTCCTACCGGAGCGTGCTCGACAACGTCGAGCTCGGCTTGCTCTACCAAGGTGTGCCCCGCCGCGAACGCCGACACCGAGCGGCCGTCGTCGTGGACCAGGTTGGTCTCGGCCACCGCCGCCACGCGTTGTGCTCGCGCCTCTCGGGTGGCGAGAAGCAGCGGGTGGCGATCGCCCGCGTCCTGGTGCGCGAGCCGGCGTTGGTCTTGTGCGACGAACCGACGGGCAATCTCGACACCGCAACAACCGCCCAGGTGCTCAGCCTGCTCGACGACCTCCACGCCCGCGGGCTGACCATCGTGATGATCACCCACGACCCGGCCATCGCCGCCCGCGCTGAGCGCAACCTGCTCATCTCCGACGGCATCGTCACGGAGCCTGACCCAGACCGCGACCCAGATCCCGATCGAAACAGCGAGCGCGCGGCTGCACCCGAGGCCGCGCATGGATGAAACCGCCGCGGCGCCTGGTGTCGCGCTGACCGATGACGACGTCCGTGGTGGCGGGTGCGGGGGAGCGAGCGCCGACGGTCCGGGACGTTCGCAGCTCCGTTGGCGTGACTCGCTGACGGAGGCTGCCGCCGCCATCGGGCAACGACCGATTCGCACCCTGCTCACCGCGCTCGGCACGATCTTGGGAGTCGGTGCGTTCATCACCACCGCCGGACTCGCCCAGACCGCCCGAGCCCAGGTCTCGGCGCGCTTTGACGCTCTCGCCGCGACGGAAGTACGCGTCCAAGACGCCGCACCGGACGGCACCAATCCGTTTCCCGACGACCCCGACGTGATCCTCGAAGCGCTCAACGGTGTGAACCACGCAGGAGTCTCATTCGTGATCACCGACGACGGCACCCTCCAACCCCGCAACACCGCCACCCGACCGACCGCCTCCGCGCAGGCAGTACCGGTCATCGCCGCAACCCCAGGCGCCATCGACGCCAGCCTCCCCACCCTCACCACTGGGCGCACTTACGATCCCTGGCACGAGCGACGCGGCGAACACGTCGCGTTGCTCGGGCGGGTGGCGGCGAACCAGCTCGGCATCACCCGCGTCGACAACGCCCCCGTCGTCTTCATCGACGACACCGCCTACACCGTGTTCGGCATCATCGACGACGTTCGCCGCAACCCCGACCTCTTGCTCTCGATCACCATCCCGACCACCACCGCCACCGCCCAGTTCGACACCCGCAACGCCGAACGCCAGATCATCATCGACACCGCGCCCGGTGCCGCCCAGCTCGTGGGTCGCCAAGCGCCCTTGGCCCTACGGCCACAGCAGCCCGAACGACTCCAAGCACTGGTCCCACCCGACCCCAAAACCCTGCGCAACCAGGTCGAAGGCGACGTCCAATCCCTCTTCTACGCCCTGTCCGGCCTCGCTCTGCTGATCGGCGCCGTCGCCATCACCAACGCCACGCTGCTGAACATCATCGAACGCCGCCCCGAGATCGGCCTGCGCCGCGCCCTCGGCGCCACCCGCAACCACATCACCCGCCAGATCGCCCTCGAAGCAGCCCTCACCGGCACCATCGCCGGCACGATCGGTGGCACGATCGGACTGAGCGCCGTCACGGTGACGGCGCTTGCCCGTGAGTGGACCCCCACCATCGACCCCACCCTCCTGCTCGCCGCACCCGTCCTCGGCATCGTCACCGGCACCATCGCCGGCATCATCCCCGCCCTCAAAGCCAGCCGCACCCCACCCGCCGACACACTCCGCACCTGAGTTCGCTCGAGCCCTGGCGGAGTCGCGGTTCAGTCGTTATGGAAGATGGCGTCGAAGTCCTCCGGAGAGAGTTCGGCGAGCAGCCCTCGCCGAATCTCGCCCTCGAGGTGCCGAAGTGTCCGCCCGCACTCGGCGTCCGCAGTCGCTGCACTGATCTCGCGGTTCCTGAATTGGGCGATGTCCCCTGGCGACGCTCGGGCGTACTCAGCGGTGAGCTGGGAGATCAGATCGCCGGGGTTCGCCGCGAGCCGGGAGAGAATCGTCGCCAAGATCCGCTTCGAGCCGACCTCAACGTGGCCGACACCAGCGCGAGTGAATGTGCACGAGGGTTCCTGGACAGCGGTGCCTGCTGCCATGAGGTGACTCCGTCTCGCGTCGGCTTCGGCGGACAAACAGCTGTCGCCGACCCGACAACTGGGTAAGTACGTGGCGCGTCAGTGTCAGCACCGCCGCACCTGCCGCGAACTTCGACTGAGCGTAGGAGGAAGACCTCATGGCAACTACAGGACTTGCCCGAACACTCGCAAGCGAAGCTTGTACGCAGACGACCTCTCGCTGTCGGAAGCCGCCGCGCCGCCGCCTGCGCACGCTCGGGTCGGCAGTGACCGCAGGCCTACTGGTCGGCTCCGTCATCGCTGCTCCACGTCCCGCCCAGGCTGGGTCTGGAACCTGCAATAGCGGAGAGAAGTGTGTGTCTTGGGTTGCGGCCGGAAGCTTCTTCTGGGGTTTCGGTTCAAACTCGATCTACAACCTCAATGCCTACACGTTCTCGAACGGCGTGCCGGTGGGCAACAACGCTGGGTATGGGCGCAACCGCGATGCGAACTGGGCTCGCATCTGCTTCTATGCGGGAACGAACCTGACTGGGGCGCAGACAGGGTCTGCTCCGTGGACCTCGTCATGGGTGCTGATCGGCCAGACCACGGAGTCGTACGTCGCCGTACAGCCGTCGTACTGTCCGTGAAGCTGGCGAAAGCCGGCGCCCTGGTTGGCCTGGCCGGTTTGGGCCTGCTGGGCTGTAGCTCGGACCCGGAGAGCGGCAGCCCGCACCAGGGCTCCCCCCAGGGTTCCCCAACGGCAACCGCCGCCGCCGTTGGGAATGCGTCTGTCGGAGCTGCGACTGCGCAGCAAGGCTCACTGGCCGAGCCCATCCTTGCTGCCCAGCCAGTCTCGGAGTTCCCTGTGGGCAACGAGTGGAACGATCAGGTCGCAGGGCTGGCGGCAGCGGACGCACTATCTGAGATGGGGTACGTACGCTGGCAACGAGCGATTGTGGCGTGTATGGAGCGGGCAGGATTCGATTACGAGCCCGGCGAGTATCTCTCCGTGACGGTCCTCGACCTCCGTCGAGCCATGAACCCGTTGAACGAGTTGGCAGCGGAGCGGTTCGGCTATCACGTGCCGGCGATCCCCGAACCAGCGTCGACGACGGTGCCTTCGCCAGAGTTCGCCCTCGCACTCGGCGGCGATGACAGTGGCTCAACACGTGGGTGTGCCCACATCGCCATGCACTGGGCACATGGCGAAGCGGCGGGCTACGAGGAGTACTTCGACTCGGTACAAGCGCTCGTGATCACGTTGCACGAAGCTGTGGGCGGGTTCGAGTCTGCGCCGCCACACATGGCCCTGCTCGAGCGGTGGTCCGACTGCATGGGCGCGAGCGGGTTCGACTACGAAGCGCCGCAACAGGCAGCCGAGGAGTTCGCCGTACAGCCGCTGGTATCGCAGCGGGAACGAGACGTCCGTCAAGCCGATCTCGCCTGCGATCGCCGCGTCGGCTTGACCGCGGGTCGTTCTCAGTGGGAACGCGTTCGCTTCGAGGCCTGGCAACTCGAGACGGCCACCACTTGGGCCGAACTCGATCGCACGGCTATGCGGTTGCTCGAGACACTCACGGCGGACGAGCCTGTCCCCGACGACGTTCGTCTGCCTTGAGACCTGGCTGCGCGGCTGTGGCACTGGTGTCCGAGGCGCATCGACGACCAGTACCTGGTTCCGACGCCGGCACGCCGCGTGCCGGATCGCGGCACGAGAGGTGCCGGCCTCCGAACCAGGCACGCATGCTGCTCCCCCGAGAAGGGCAACGTCACCGACCGCACTCGACGCCTCCTGGGAGCGCTTCGTGGACGTCGGTGCGCGGGGCGGGGTCGGTAGCCTCGCGCCGTGATCTCGGGCGGACGGTGGCGGGCAGCGGCGGCACTCGTCCTGTGCGGATTGGCGTTCGCGTCCTGCTCGATCCGTGACATCTCCGAGCTCGAAGACGCCAAAGCGGGTGAGCAGACGGGGGACCGGAGTGATCCCGCCCCGGTCACCACGTCGGACCCCGACGACGCCACGTCACTCGACGGCTCGACGCCGATCGTGGCGCCCGACCCGACCGGGCTGCCGTCGGTGAGCGAGCCCGATCCCGACATCGTCATCGGCGAGCTGGACAACGGGATGCGCTACCTCATCCGGGCCAACGAGAACCCTGGCCGCAGGGTCGAGATGCGCCTCGCCGTCGACGCCGGTTCGGCCCTCGAGAACGTCGACGATGCCAGCCGCGACGACCAGGACGGCGGCGCCCACTTCCTCGAACACATGCTGTT
>CAZQCP010000083.1:0-13260 GCA_964592115.1 uncultured Ilumatobacteraceae bacterium | reverse complement strand
CGACGTGGGACGTCGCGACGACGTTCGATGTCGACGAGTACGGCCTCGTGCACGACCTCCGCGACGCCTACCGCCGCACCTGATCCGATCGTGTGACGGTGTCACACCGGTGCCAGGCACCTGCGTGACACGTGTTCAGTTGGTCCAGTCGTCGAGGCGGTCGAAGCCGACGATGCGGCCGACGGCGACGCCGAACGTCTCGGTCAACTCGCGCCGCAGCTGGCTTCCACCCGTGACCACCGTGTCGGGGGCCGGCGACACATAGGCCGCGAACCCGACCTCGGCAGCGACCATCCGGCTGCGGAGCGCGTGGTACGGATCGGTGACGACGAGGACCGACTCGATGTCGGGCGCCACCACGTCGCGGACGGCATCGAGCGACTCGTACGTCGACGTCCCCTCCTGTTCGAGGCGGATCGCGGCGGCGGGCACGCCGTGGTCGACGAGGTAGTTGGCGCCCGCCTCGGCCTCGGTGAAGCGGTCGCCGGGCTGGTTCCCGCCCGTGACGATGACCATCGGAGCGAGGCCCTGCGACCACAGCTCCACCGCGTGATCGAGGCGCGCCGCGAGCTGCGGCGACGGCCGGCCGTCGTATTGCGCGGCACCGAGCACGACGATCGCGTCGACCGGTCGAGCGTCGTCGGACCTGCCGGTCGACCACACCTGCCACAGCGTGACGAGCAGGTAGAGCAACACGAGGGCGACGATCGCGATCAGCGACCTGACGATGATCCGGCCGACGAAGCGCGGCGGGTGCGGGATCGGCTTGACCGGAGTCGAGTCGCGCTCCATCGTGGCGCCGGGCGAGACATCCATCGCCGGTTGGCGCTCGGATGTCGAGATCGACACCTCGCCGGTCCGCGCGTAGCGCTCGCCGATCGACTCGTGTGCGTCGACCTCGGCGATGAGGTCGCGGTCTCTCGCTCGTTCCGCAGCGGAGGGAATCTGGAACTCGCGACCGGTCACGACTCAGCGGGGCTCCTCGGCCCCCGACTCGTCGAGACGACCACGAGCGAGCTGCAGCCGGCGCATCGTCTGGTCGCGGCCGAGCACGTCCATCGACTCGAACAGCGGCGGCCCCACCGATCGCCCCGTGACCGCCACGCGCACGGGCGCCTGTGCCTTGCCGAGCTTGAGCTCGTAGCGCGCCATCACGTCCTCGTAGGCGACCTTCAAGGCCGCGGCCGCCCAGTCGGCGCCCTCGATCTGGCCGTAGGCGCCGATCACGTCGTCGAGCAGCGGCGCAGCCCACTCGGGGGCGAACGCCTTGGCCCACGCCTCGTCGTCGATCGACAACTCGTCGTCGGCGACGAACAGGAAGTCGATCTTGCCGGGAACCTCACGCAGCGTGACGAGTCGCTCCTGGATGTACGGCGCGATCGCCGCGAAACGGTCTCGGTCCCAGTCGGCGGGAAGCTCCTCTTCAGCGCGGGCGACGAAGCTCTCGAGCGGCAGGCGACGGATGTACTCGCCGTTGAACGCGGCGAGCTTCTTCAGATCGAAGAACGCCGGCGAGTGCGTCACATCCTCCAACCGGAACGCCGCTTCCATCTCCTCCCACGTCGCGATCTCGCTGCCGTCGACGCTCGGCGGCGTCCACCCGAGCGTCATCAGGTAGTTGACCATCGCCTCGGCCAGGTAGCCCTCGTCGCGGTACTGCTCGAGCGCCACCTTGTCGCGCCGCTTCGACAACTTCTTGCGCTGCTCGTTGACGAGCACGGGCACATGCGCCCACTGCGGCGACTCGTGACCGAGCGCCTGCCACAGCAGTTGTTGCTTGGGCGTGTTGGGAAGGTGCTCCTCGGCGCGGACGACGTGCGTGATCGCCATCTCGATGTCGTCGACCACGTTGGCGAGCAGGAACACCGGAGTGCCGTTGCCGCGCAGCAACACGAAGTCTTCGATCGTGGCGTTGTCGAACTCGACGTCACCGCGCACGAGGTCACGGACGATGGTGATCCCCTCAGGAACTCGGAACCGCAGCACACTGCCCGGCGCGGGACCGAGCCCGCGATCGCGCGACCAGCCTCCATACCCGCCGGTTCCCTCGGACTTCGCCCGCGCCTGGATCTCCTCCGACGTCATGTCGCAGTAGTACGCCGCACCCGACTCGAACAAGCGCTGCGCGGCACTGACGTGCGCGCCCGCGTACTCGCTCTGGAACAGCGGGCCTTCGAAGTGCGCATCGTCGGCAGAGATGCCGATCCAGGCGAGCGCGTCGATGATGCCCTGCGTCCACTCGGGCCGGTTGCGCGCCTCGTCGGTGTCTTCGATGCGCAACACGAACGTTCCGCCGAGTCGCCGCGCGAGCGCCCAGTTGTGCAGGGCGGTGCGCGCTCCGCCGACGTGGAACGAGCCGGTCGGCGACGGCGCAAATCGAAATCGGGGTGCCCGAGCAGTGACGGTCATGACGCGATCCGACGCTACCGGCCGCCGCCTCCGACGGCGGGGAGGTGCACGACAAGTGACGCCCAAGAGTGCCGCAAGATTCCGGTAAGGCCACTCGGGACGCGTGCCGGGCGCGGACCGCTGGTCACTGCGGCTTCGGGGCGACGGCCGTGAGGGTCAGGTTGCGGAGCTGACGCAGGGCGACCGAGAGCGTCGTCAGGTCGAAGCTGTCGGCGCGGCGGATCTCGGTGTGCATCGCCAACGCGCGGCCGACCGCTCGTTCATTGGCCGCGATCCACGCCGCCGGCGACCCGCCCGCCTTGTCCATCACCAGCCGCGTGAGGTCGGCGAGCGTCGTCATCAGGTCGTCGCGCAACGCCGAGCGCGCTTGGGTCTGCCAGCGATCCGAGCGCGGGAGGCGCCCGATCCCGTCCCACAGCCAGCCGAGGTCGAACGCGTCGAACACGGACCAGTACGCGGTGGCCGCATCCGCCACGTTCGTGGCCTCGCGGTGGGCGATCTCGACGATGTCGAAGCCGGTGTGCATCCACGGGAAGCGGGCCGCCCGCACCGCGAGCGGCGCCGGCACCCCGGCTTCCTCCCAGCGCGAACGCAGCCGCTCGATGTCGTCGCCCACGCGGCCCGTGACGACCGAGTCGAGCGACTCAGCGAGGAACGCCAGCCCAGCGCCGAACGTGTCGACCGCGTCGCCGATGGCGAGCGGTGGGCGCCGGTTGCGCAGCAGCCAGCCGGCGCCGCGCTCGGCCATCCGCCGGGCATCGAGGAACAGCTCGATCTGATCGGCGGCCGAGACGGAACTGCCGAGCGCGTCGATCTCGTCCCAGATCTCGGCGAACCCGAAGATCTCCCGCGCCGCGACGAACGCCCTGGCCACGTCGGACACGGACGCGCCCGAGTCCTCCGTCATCCGGTGGTCGAAGGAGATGCCGGCCAGGTTGACCATGCTGTTGACCACGCGGGTGGCGACGATCTCGCGCCGCAACCGGTGTTCGCGGATGGCGTCGGGGAAGCGCTCGCGCAACACGGTCGGGAAGTACGCCAACAGATCGACGTCGAGCGCCGTGTCGTCGGGAAGGTCCGACTCCAAGATCTCGGTCACGTCGGCGTTCTTGGTGTACGCGATCATCACCGCGAACTCGGGCGCCCGCAGGCCACTACCGGCGCTCTGGCGCTCGGCGATCTGCTTGTCGGTGGGCAAGAACTCGAGGCGCCGATCGAGCCACCCCTCGGCCTCCAACGTGTCGAGGTAGCGAGCGTGGACGTTGACCATCATCAACGACTGCGTCCTGGCGATCATCAGCGCCAGCGTCTGGGCACGATTGTCACGCAACACCAGCTCGGCGACCTCGTCGGTCATCTCGACCAGCAGCGCGTTGCGCTCCTCAGCGGTGATCCGACCGGAGCGCACGAGTGATTCGAGGACGATCTTGATGTTGACCTCGTGATCGCTGCAGTCGACGCCCGCGGAGTTGTCGATCGCGTCGGTGTAGATCAGACCGCCGCCGATCGCATACTCGACACGGGCGAGCTGCGTGAACCCGAGGTTCCCACCCTCGCCGACCATCCGTGCCCGGAGGTCGCGGGCGTCGATGCGCACCGCGTCGTTCGCCCGATCGCCCACGTCGCCGTGGGTCTCGGTCGAGGCCTTCACGTACGTGCCGATGCCGCCGTTCCACAACAGGTCGACGGGCGCCGCGAGGATCGCAGAGATCAGCTCGTCGGGGGACAAGCCCGTGACGCTGCCGTCGAGACCGAGCACCGCCCGAGCCTCCGGCGTGAGCTCGACCGACTTGACGGCGCGCGAGTAGACACCGCCGCCCGCCGAGATGAGTCCACGGTCGTAGTCGGCCCAACTCGACCGCGCCAACCCGAACAACCGCTGGCGCTCGGCGAACGTGATCGCCGGATCGGGCGACGGATCGAGGAACACGTGGCGGTGATCGAACGCCGCGACGAGGCGGATGTGCGGCGAGCGCAACATCCCGTTGCCGAACACGTCACCGGACATGTCACCGATGCCGACGACGGTGAGCTCGTCGCGGTCGGCGTCGAGGCCGAGCACATGGGCGTGGCGGCGCACCGACTCCCACGCACCGCGGGCGGTGATCCCCATCTCCTTGTGGTCGTACCCGTGGCTGCCACCCGACGCGAACGCGTCCCCGAGCCAGAAGTCCCGCTCGGCGGCGATCGCGTTGGCGATGTCGCTGAACGTCGCCGTGCCCTTGTCGGCGGCGACGACGAGATACGGGTCGTCACCGTCGTAGACGACCACTCCACGTGGATGCACGATCGCGCCGTCGACGACGTTGTCGGTCACGTCGAGCAACGCCCCGACGAAGCGCCGGTAGCGGTCGATGCCTTCGGCTCGCACGGCGTCGCGATCGGACGGGTCGGCAACGGCCGCTTTGACGACGAAGCCTCCCTTCGCACCGGTCGGCACGATGACCGCGTTCTTCACCATCTGTGCCTTGACGAGGCCGAGCACCTCCGTGCGGAAGTCCTCCGGCCGGTCGCTCCAGCGCAGGCCGCCGCGGGCGATGCGACCGCCACGCAGGTGCACGCCTTCGACGGCCGCCGAACAGACGAAGATCTCGAACTCCGGCCTCGGCGCGGGGACGAACGCCAGCGCGGTCGGTATCAGCTTGACGGCGAGCGCGGCAGGATCGATGAACGCGTTCGTGCGCGTGGTCGCGTCGATGAGCGCGAGGAACGCCCGGCAGATGCGGTCGTCGTCGAGCGAGGGGACGGCGTCGAGCTGCTCGTCGAGCTGCGCCCGGACGGAGGCGACGTGAACGGTGCGCTCCACGACGCCGTCGGTGGCTTTCGGGTCGAAGCGGGCATCGAACACGTCGACGAGCCCACGCACGATCTGCGTGTTGCGCGCCAACGCCTGCTCCACGTACCGGGTGCTGAACGTGAATCCGACCTGGTGCAGGTAGCGGTTGTACAGCCGCAGCACGGCAACCTGGCGGCCGGTCAAACCCGCGGCGAGGATCAGCCGATTCAGGCCGTCGGCCTCGATGGTCCCACGCAGCAGCCCGACGAACGATCGGCGGACCTCGTCGATGCGCTCCATCTCGAACCGATCGGACTCGACGTCGACGGCGCTGAACTCGACGCCGATGTCGTACAGGTAGACGACACCGTCGGATCCGGCGAACACGTACGGACGCTCGTCGACGGGCGACAAGCCGAGGTGCTCGAGGATGGGGACGAGCTCGGAGATCGCCGCCGGTCGGTCGCGCAAGAACACACGGAAGCGCCACGGCGTGGCACCGAAGCGACCGCCGGCGCGCACGATGTCCGTCTCGACCGAGGCGACGTCGCCGCCGGCGATGCGGATGGGATCGAGCATGGCCGCGACGGTTCGCATCGTCGCCACGGCGTCGGCCGCTGCGATCCCGGCCTCGTAGTCGGCTGGCACGGTGTGTTCGACGATGCCGAACAACCGCAACCCCTCGATCTCGCCGAGCTCGGCGATCAACGCCCGGCGGAGGCGCTCGCGCCACGTCGTGGATGTCGCGTCGATGGCGTCGACGAGCGCGTCGACCGACGGGAGCCGACCGGCGCGCACCGCGAGGGAGATACGAGCCAAGGAGCTGGAGCCGAGCAACACCTCGAGATCGCGCGTCTCGCCCCGGTAGTGCTCGCCGACGAGTGCTGCAACACGTTCTGGCAACAATGCGTGGAATCGCGATCGCGGCAGGTAGACGAACACCGTCGTCCACGGTCCGACGGGCTCGCCGACGTCGAAGACGCGCACGATCGGCCGTTCCTGCAGCCCGACGATGTCGTCGACGAGCCCCGTGAGCGGGCCGACGCCGAGCTCGAACATGACGTCGCGTGGCAACGTCTCGACCACGTTCTGGACCGCTCGACCCGTGTACGTGTTCGGCAGCGCCCCCCGACGGTCGAGCACCGCCCGTGCCCGGTTCGACACGACCGGGATCGCGAACACGCTCTCGCGGTAGGCGGCGCTGCCGAGCAGTCCGACGAAGCGGTGTTCAACGGCACCCTCGGCCACCCCGTCCGGACGTACGGCGATCGACGTCATCCGCGCATCGCGGTGGATCTCGGCGACGGCGTCCGTGCGGGCGAACACGACGCGGTCGTCGCTCACCAGCGACGGTGGATCGACGATCGTCGGGTCGACGCGTCGCGACCGGAACTCACCCAGCTCGCTGCCCGGTACGAGCTCGAGATCGTCACCACGCCGGACGTACGACACGGCGCCGAGGAACACGAAGCGGTCGTCGACGAGCCACGCGAGCAGTTCATCCTGACCGGCCACCGATGCGAGCCGCTCGCGCATCGGAGTGAAGTCGGCGACGACGAGCTGCACCCCCTCGATCGCCACGTGCACCTCGACTTCGAGCTGCGCTGCATCCGCCGGCAAGCAGCGGTCGATCTCGATCAGCGTCCACGCCTCGATCGGCCCGACGTGGTGGCCGAACGCCTGCACCCGATGGGCCGAGTCGCGCTCGACCGCGAGCATCGGGTGCACGAGCAGATGGATCCCGACCTCGCGCCGTTCGAGCACCATGCGCACGCTGTCGACGAGGAACGGCACGTCATCGGTGACGAACATCAGGATCGAACGATCCGACTCCCACCCCGCACGGTCGACAGCTTCGGGCGACAGGACCTGCACGAGCGTCTGGCCGGGGTATCGCACACGGGCCAGCTCGAGCTGGGCGACCGCCGCGCCATACGCGTCCTCCAGCCGCTGATCGTCGACGTCGTCGTCGGGGAGGTCACGGAAGAGGCGAGCGAGGAAGGACCGTAAGAGACGGTCCTCCGGGCGACGCTCCCGCGCAAGGTGCAAGAGCTTCCCCAAGATGCCGACCACGTCGTTGTGAGCGTTCATCGAAATTCGCGGCAGGCGCCGCGTCCGCTCTCACCGTACTGCCTGCCGGGCCTTCCCGCGGACCAGTGGCAGGAAATGTCTCGTCGGCACGACGCCGACGCTGTTCAACCTCACCAACTCATCGCGACTCCAACTCGTCGCGACAGCGCGGACGCAGGCCGAGCGGTAGCGTCGAGAGATGCCTCGCGAGGTGATGGTGCTGCACGGCGGCCACCGCCAGGTCTCCGGCGGGTTGGCGCGAGCGGCCGTGTTCGGGATCAACGACGGGCTCGTGTCCAACGTGTCGCTGATCCTCGGGTTCGCGGCGTCGGGCGTCGACCCGTCGATCGTGCGACTCGCGGGCATGGCGGGCGCGATCGCCGGCGCGATCTCGATGGCTGCGGGCGAATGGATCAGCATCTCCGCGCAGAACGAACTGGTCGAGCGCGAGGTCGCCGTCGAAGCGCGCGAACTGCGGCACAACCCGGAAGAGGAGACGCTCGAGCTCGCCTCCTACTACGAGTCGCACGGCATGAGCGCTGACACCGCGCTGCGGGCCGCCCAGGACGTGATGTCGTCTCCGGAGCGGGCGCTGGAGGTGCACACCCGCGAGGAGATGGGGATCGACCCGACCGAACTGCCCTCGCCGCTGCGCGCCGCCGCGCTGTCACTGATCTGCTTCACGTTCGGCGCGGTGTTGCCGATCATCCCCTGGTTCACCGGTGCCACCGGTACCGCTCCGACCGTCGCGTCGGCTGCCATCGGCGTCGTCGTGGCGGCCATCGTCGGCGCCGCGATCGGTCGGTACGCCGAGCGCCCGATCGTGCCGTCGATGCTCCGTCAGGTGATGATCGTGCTCATCGCCTGCACCGCGACCTACACGATCGGCGAACTCGTCGGCGTCAACGTCTGACCGTGCGACACGAGCGACACGACATGGAGGAGGCCTGCGCATGCGACAGTTGAACGTTCTCGGTACCGAACTGCAGTCGTGTTCGCTTGATCCGATGACCGGCTTCCACCGCACCGGGTGCTGCGAGCACCGCGGCGACGATCCGGGCATGCACACCGTGTGCTGTCGCGTGACCGCCGACTTCTTGGAGTTCTCCAAGTCGCTCGGCAACGACCTCAGCACGCCGATGCCGGAGTACGGGTTCGCCGGGTTGCGCCCCGGCGACCAGTGGTGCGTGTGCGCGCCGCGGTGGAAAGAAGCGCTCGACGCCGGCCGTGCGTGCGACGTGGTGCTGGAGGCGACACACATGTCGACGCTGGAGTACATCGACCTCGCCGACCTTCAACGACACGCGGTCGCCTCGTGATCCTGCGCTCGCGGCAATCTCGGTCGGATCGTTGGCGAGCTCCGGGACGCATCCGACCGAGATCGGGTGCTCGCGGCGCGGGTGCCGCGGTCGTCGCTGCGCTGGTCGTGCTCGCGGCGTGCGCGGGAGATGCCGATGACGCGGTCGATGACCGTGCCGCGACGTCGGGCGTGCCCGCGGCGAGCGATTCGCCTTCGCCCACCGCGAACGAGTCGCTGGCGACCACCGACGCCACCGACGTGACGACCGGAACGACCGAGCCGCCATCCTCCGGCGCGCCCTCCGCGATGACCACGAGCTCCACGACGCCAACGACGAGCAGCACCACCACCTCGACGACGGTTCCGGTGCCCGCCGCTCCCGGTTCGCTCGACCTCACCCAACCGATCGTCGGACTCGGCTACTCGATCGAGGGTCGGGCCATCTTCGCCGAACGCTTCGGCACGGTCGGCGGCAGGCGCGTGCTCGTGATCGGCGTGATCCATGGCGATGAGGACGACGGACTGGCGATCGTCGAGGAGCTGCGCTCCCAACCGCTGCCCGGCGGTGTCGAACTGTGGCTCGTCGACTCCATGAACCCCGACGGTGTGGCCGCGCAGGACCGGCACAACGCCAACCAGGTCGACCTCAACCGCAACTTCCCGTACAACTGGGGTCCGATCGGCGTGCCCGGCGACGGCCAGTACGCGGGCACGGGGCCGGCGAGCGAGCCCGAGACGCAGGCGATGGTCAACCTCATCGAGCAACTGCGACCCGACATCGTGATCTGGTACCACCAGGACCTGTACGTGATCAATCCGGCACAGGGGCGTGAGGGGCGGGTGCGGGCGCGCTACGCCGAGCTGACGGGCTGGCCGATGGGCGAGATCACGGGCGGCATCTACACCGGAGTGGCCGCCACGTGGGCGCGCCACGAGTTGGCCCCTGGTGACGGCGTGGCGTTCATCGTGGAGCTCGGCGAGACGTTGTCGCCAGATGAAGCCGTCCGCCACGCCGACGCCGTGCGGACCATCGCCGTCGAAGGCTGAAGTGGGGATTGCATCCGGGGTCAGACACCACATGCAACGGCACACCCGATGGCGGGCCGGCCTGGCGCTGGTGCGCGGTTGCATGTGGGGTCTGACCCCAGATGCAATCCCTGACGCCGCACACGACCCAGATCGTGGAAGTCAGACGAACGTGGTGAAGACGTCGAGGGGCTCGCGCTCGGTGCGCAGCGCGTTGATCGGGTGATCGGGGTCGGCGTGGCCGAGGGCGACACCGCAGAAGATGCGCAGCTCGGGGCCCGCCCCGACGAATTCGCTGACCGCCGCCTCGTGGACCGCCCACGCCTCTTGGGGGCACGTGTCGAGGCCGGCTTCGGTGGCGAGGAGCATGAACGTCTGCAAGAACATGCCGAGGTCCGACCACTGCGGCGGGCCCATGATCCGGTCGACGAAGCAGAAGATCGCCGCGGGGGCGCCGAAGAAGTCGAGGTTCTTGGCGAACTGGGAGAGTCGCCCGGCCTTGTCGTCGCGCCCGATGCCGAGCGTGCCGTACATGTCCTCGCCGACCTTGAAGCGCGACGAGCGGTACGGCTCGGGGAGCGGCGACGGATAGATGTCGTATGCCGGCGGCCCCGGCGGGTGTTCGGCGAGGAACGCCCGGAAACGGGTCATCGAGTCGCCGTTGACGACGTAGATCCGCCACGGCTGGACGTTGCCACCCGACGGTGCCCGTGCGGCCACCTCCAACAGTCGAGCGATCGTCACGTCGTCGACCGGGTCGGGCAGGAACGCGCGGATCGAGCGGCGGGCGTTGACGGCGTCGGTCACGTTCATCGCCGCGAGTCTGGCCGCCGGCACGCGGACGCGCCGCACCCTGGTCGCTGCTGAGATCCGAAGGTGACCGGCGGCACAGCCATGCGCTCGGGTGACGTAACGTCGATCCATGACGTCGATCAGGGAACTCGCCGAGGAGCACTGGCACGGGCGCGGCGATCTCGTACACGCCCATCACCCGGTGCAACCCGTCCACGTGCACGAACCAGACGGATCCGTGCACACGGCGAGCGAGGAGATCGCCGACGGCGTCTTGACGTTCAAGTCGATCGCCTCGGTCAACGCGGTCGACACCGGCGACGGCATCGTGATGCTCGATACGGGCGGCCAGTTCGACCGCAAGAGCATCTACGAAACCGTCCGTGGTTGGCGGCCGACGACGCCGGTGGCAGCCGCCGTCTACTCCCACCACCACGTCGACCACGTGCTCGGCACCGCATTGTTCGACGCCGAAGCGGCGGACAAGGGGTGGGAGCGGCCGGTCGTCTACGCCCACGAAGACCTCCCCGACCACTTCCGCCGCTACGAGCGCACGCTCGGGTGGAACACGGCGATCAACCGCCGCCAGTTCGCCATCGACGCGCCGGGGTTCAGCTGGCCGAGCGAATACCGCGATCCCGACGTCACCTACGCCGACCACCTCACGTTCACCCGCGGCGAGTTGACGTTCGAGCTGCACCACGCCCGCGGTGAGACCGACGACGCCACCTGGACCTACGTCCCCGGGCGCAAGCTGTTGCATCCCGGCGACCTGTTCATCTGGGCGGTCCCCAACGCCGGCAACCCGCAAAAGGTGCAGCGCTACCTGTCCGACTGGGGTGCCGCGCTGCGCCAGATGGCGGCCCTGCAGCCGGAGGTCATGCTCGCCGGCCACGGCCTGCCGATCTTCGGCGCCGACCGGATCGTGCAGGCGCTCACCGACACCGCGGAGCTGCTCGAGACGGTGGAGGCCCAGACGCTGGCGATCATGAACCAGGGCAAGAGCCTCGACACCTGCCTCCACGAGGTGACGATCCCGGCCCACCTGCTCGACCGGCCCTACCTGCAAGCCGTGTACGACCACCCGCAGTTCCTGATCCGCAACGTCTGGCGCCGCTACGGCGGCTGGTGGGACGGCGAGCACGACAACCTGCTCCCCGCCCCACGTGCCCAGCAGGCCGCCGAGTGGATCGCTCTCGCCGGTGGTGTCGACGCCGTGCTCGCACGGGCGACGGCGCTCGTCGAGGCCGGCGACCCGCGCCTCGCCTGCCACCTCGTCGAGTACGCCGCGCTCGCCGAACCGGACAACGCCGACGTCTGGACCGTACGCGCCGACGTGTACCGCGCCCACTCCGCGCTGCACACGTCGTCGATGGCGCGCAACATCCTCGGCCACGCCGCCCAGGCGAGCGAGCAGGGCAAGCGCGACCTCGCTGGCGACTACTGACTCGCCCGGGCATCGCTCGACGGATCTACGCTGGTCGGCGATGCATCGGATCTTCACGACCAGCGTGGCGTCGGTGTATCCGCACTACGTGACCAAGGTCGAACGCAAAGGGCGCACGAAGGTCGAGTTGGACCAGGTCATCACTTGGCTCACCGGATACGACGAGGCGACGTTGCAGGAGCACCTCACGGCAGGCACCACCTTCGACGAGTTCTTCGCTGCGGCTGCGCTGAACCCGAAGGCATCATCCATCACGGGCGTCGTGTGCGGCGTGCGGGTCGAGGACGTCGACGATCCGCTCATGCAGAAGATCCGCTACCTCGACAAGCTGGTCGACGAACTGGCCAAGGGCAAGCCGATGGAGAAGGTCCTGCGCGCCTGACGCACACCCCACGCCGTTGTGTCTCGCTGGTTTCAGGCGGCTCGGCCGGTGGTGCGGTTGGTGGGGTGGCGGTTGATGGTGGTGCCGGTGTGATCGGTGGTGCCGTCGGGTCGCCGCCAGGTGGCGATCCGATCGGCGGTCATGGTCACGGTCCAGCCACCCTCGTGGACTCGGTGATGGTCCCTCTCGCAGAGGGGGAGGAGGTTGTCGATGTCGGTCGGCCCATGATCTCGGGTCCACCAGTCGATGTGATGCGCCCGGGTCTGGGAGAACGGCACGGTGCAGCCCGGGTAGGCACAGGTGCGGTGCATGGAGCGGAGTGCTCGGCGTTGTGTGGGGGTGGCGGTGCGTTTCGATCGGCCGACGTCGAGTGGGAGTCCGTCGCCGTTGAGCACGATCGGCAGGATTTCGGCGTCGCAGCAGAGGCGGCGGACGGTGGACACGGGGATGGGAGCGCCGTCGTCGGTTTCGCAGATGCTGTGTTCGTGGATCCCGTGGCGCAGGGTCTTCACGTCGCAGTGGATGGCGATCTCAGGGATGCGGGCGTCGATTCGGGCACACATCTGTGCGATGCGTGCCTGATCATCGACCACCGGTGGCACCGCAGCCGGTTCGGGCTCGTCGGTGCCATCGAAGAGATGACCCAACGACCGGCTGATCGATTCGGCGATCCCTGCCGATGACAGGTCCTCGTCGTGTTCGGTGATTGCGCCACCAGAGACGAGGTCCATGAACGCGTCGACCTGCAACTGCTGCCACAGCGTGTTGGCGTTGCCGTCGAGTTGGCGGCGTTGGGCGATCGCGTGTTGCAGTGCCTTGTGCAGTGCGGCGTCGCGTTGCGGGTCGAGCTCGAGATGGGTGTGGTGCATCCCGGTGTCCTTGTCGGTCCAGCGTCGCAGGTTGGCTGCGGCGCGTTGGGCGTCGAGCTCTGCGGAGTCGGACTTCGCGTGGTCCGCGATGATCTTGCGGGCCAAGTCCCGGCAGCGGCGGGTGAACACATCCACCGACTCCACCCGGGCCGACGCGAGCAGGGCGGTCTCCTGGAGCGTGAACTCGAC
>CAZQCP010000082.1:0-13304 GCA_964592115.1 uncultured Ilumatobacteraceae bacterium | reverse complement strand
GTGGTCGATGAGTTTTCGTGTGCACGTGTGGCACAGGAATCTCATCGGTGGCGGGCAGCGGCGGTGGTCGATGAGTTTTCGTGTGCACGTGTGGCACAGGAATCTCATCGGTGGCGGGTTGCGGCGGTGGTCGATGAGTTTCGTGTGCACGTGTGGCACAGGAATCTCATCGGTCGGCGGGGGTGTCGGGGGGTGGGGCGGCGGTCGGGTTCTCGTGGAGGTCGATCGGGGCGTCTTCGGGGTTCAGGTCTTCGAGTTCGTGATGGGCGGTCTCCGGGTACGCGACGAGCACGAGGACGGCCACCACGAGCTGGCCGATGGCGAGCGACGCCATGATCGACAGGTACGACCAGCCGGCATCGAGCAGCGCGCCGGTCGTGAGAAGACCCACGATCCCGCCGAGCAGCGCCGCCGCGGTGACCAGCCCGCTCGCCTTCCCCCGGTTGCCCGTCGGGAACAGCTCGCCCCGGTAGACGGCGAGCGCGGGGTAGGCGGCACTCGACAGCAAGCCGCCGACGAGCGACAAGATCCACAGCAGCGGGCCGCCGACGCCGAACGCCATGACGATCGCCGCCGTACCGAGCGGCAGCGTGACGGCGATCAACAGCCGCCGGCCGCGGGTGTCGGCGATCCGTCCGCCGATGATCAAGCCGAGCGCAGCGGGCGTGCCGACGGCGATCGAGAACACGCCGATCAGCCCACCGGAGAAATCCCGCACGTCGGTCAGGTAGCGGTTCTGGAAGAAGCTCGCCGGTGACACGAACACGTTCCCGGCGATGGCGACGACCGACAGCAACAGCAGCCGCCGCCGGTTGAGGCGCGGGCGCGACCGTCGCACCGCCTGTTGGCGTGACGCGTCCGCGGGCGAATCCCCCGACGCGCCCGCGGACGTCGGCTGGGCGACGACGGGACGCGTGGCGGCGAAGCGGCGGGTCTCGGGGAGGCGGCGTGTCAGGTCGACGGCGACGAGGCACCACACGGCGGCGATCACGTACACGTAGCGCCAGCCGCTCGCACCGATGTCGGCGAAGCGGAGCGACATCACCGCGATCCCCGCCCCGAAGCCCGACGCCATCGCCAGCACACTCACGGCGTACGCCCGGCTGTTGCGCGGCATCTCCTCGGTCACCACCACGCCGACGAGGAACGCGAGGGCGATCCCGGCGGGGCGGGCCAGCGTCTGCGTCGCCACGAGGACGGGGAAGCTCGGCGCGACGGCCCCCAGCACCGACAGGCCGGGGCCGAGCCAGGCGAGCACGATCATCACCCGCCGCCGGCCGATGCGGTCGGCGAGCACGGCTGCCGGGAGCGCGAACACGATGCCGGCACGGACCACCGAACCAGCCACACCGATGCCCGTGTCGCTGACCCCGAACTCGTCGGCGGCGAAGTTGACCGTCTGCGTGAACAGCGTGTTGACGAACGCCGCGCTCATCGACGCCGCGGCCATCAATCCGATCACGAGGACCTGCGTCACGTCGAGACGATCCGGCGGCGCCCACCACTCCTGGTACGAGCCGCGGCGCGTCAGCACCCGATGGACGGGACGGGCGAACAGCCATCCGAACCACGGCAGCACGAGCCGGTAGCGCGTCGTCTCGACCAGGTCGGACCCATCGCGGGCGACGGTGCGCTCGTAGTTGGTGAACGGCCCGTCCTCCTGGACGAACGTGAGTGGATTCTCTACTGCCGCCTCAGGTGGCGGAGCACCCTCATCGAGCGCCTCGTCGCCGTCGGTCACGCCCGTGACCAGCACATCCGCGACCAGATCGTCGCGCGGCGCGCACACGATCCGCCGCTGCTCGTCGGTGTCGGGCCAGCGGCGCGTGATGGTGCGTCCGCCTGGCTCCACGGCGGGAGCATACTGGTGGCCCATGAGCGCCGACCCTGCTGCCTCTTCGAGCGCGCCCTCGCCCGAACCCACGATCGTCGTGCGGGGAAACGGCCCGCTGGCGGGCACGGTGACCGTCCCGGGCGCCAAGAACTCCGTCCTCAAACTGATGGCGACCACGCTGTTGACCGACGGCGAGTTCGAGATCACGAACGTCCCCGACATCGCCGACGTCACGATCATGGGGGATCTGCTCGCCGCCATCGGTCTCGAGATCGACCGACCCCAGGCGGACACGCTGCGCATCACGGGGCACGGCGACATCACGCCGGTTGCGCCCTACGAGATGGTCGAGCGGATCCGTGCGTCGATCAACGTCCTCGGTCCGCTGCTCACCCGATTCGGTCACGTTCGCCTCTCGATGCCGGGCGGTGACGACTTCGGGGCCCGACCGATCGACATGCACGTCGCCGGGCTCGAGGCGATGGGAGCGACGTTCAAGTTCAGTCACGGGTACGTCGAGGCGTTCGCCGACCGGTTGCACGGCGCCGAGATCACGTTCGACTTCCCGAGCGTGGGGGCGACGGAGAACCTGCTCACCGCGGCGGTCCTCGCCCATGGCACGACCACGATCGACAACGCGGCGAGGGAGCCCGAGATCGTCGACCTCTGCGAGTTCCTCGTGGCGATGGGAGCCGACATCTCGGGCATCGGCACGTCGACGCTCGTGATCGAGGGCGTCGAGCAGCACGCACTGCGCCCGGTCCGCCATCGCACGGTCACCGACCGGATCCAAGCGGCCACGTACATCGCCGCGGTCGCCGTCACCGGCGGTGAGCTCGACATCCACGGCGCTCGGCCTGAGCACATGGCGATGCTGCTCGAACGCTTCGTCGACATGGGCGTGGCGATCACGTCGAGCGGCGCGGGCGATTCGTCACGTGTGCACGTCGTGGCGCCGGAACGGCTGCGTTCGATCGACGTCGCCACGCTGCCGTATCCGGGCATCGCCACCGACTACAAGCCGCTGATCATCACGATGCTGGCGATCGCCGACGGCGTCGGCATCGTCACGGAGAACCTCTATCCCGGTCGGTTCCGTTACGTCGAGGAGCTGCAGCGACTCGGCGCCGACGTGCGCACGAGCGGCCACCATGCCGTCGTGCGCGGCGTGCCGCGGCTGTCGGGTGCACCGGTGCGCGCTCACGACATCCGCGCCGGCGCGGCGATGGTCGTCGCCGGCCTCGCCGCCGAGGGGGTCACCGAGATCTCCGGCATCGGCCACATCGACCGCGGCTACGACGACATCGTCGGCCGTCTCGCCGCCGTCGGCGCCGACATCGAACGCACCTGACGCTCCGTCCGCCACGGCGATCGATGAGTTTGTGGCGCACCCCTCGCACAACAATCTCATCCGCGACGTCTGCGCCGCCCACCGATGAGGTTCACGTGCGACAGGTGAGGCAGAAACTCATCGGTGAGGAGGTGTGGGACGGTCGGCGTGGTCCTTGCCGTCGGGAGCGGCGCGGTCGACGCGGCGCTTGGCGACCCAGAGCAAGGCGGCGATGAGCAGGATCGGCCCGGCGATGAGGAGCGCCTCGTCCCAGCCGCCCTGGTGGGCGAGGAGTGCCGCGACAGTCGTCACGTGGAACGATCGTACGGGCTGATTGAATGGACGGTGCCATGCGTGCCCAGGTCGAAGCCACCATCGAAGTCATCCGGCCGGCGCTCCAGGCCGACGGAGGCGACATCATCTTGCACGATGTCAACGAGTCGACCGGGGTCGTGACCGTCGAGCTCACGGGGGCCTGTGTCGGCTGTCCGGCATCCACACAGACGATGAAGGCCGGAATCGAACGCATCATGCGCGACCGAGTCGATGGTGTCACCGAAGTGGTCGACATCGCCGCCGAAGCAGCATGAGGCGCGCCGGATGACCCGGCGGCCGCAGCGCTCGGTCGCCGAACTGTTCGACGCCGCGCAGGGCGGCGATCGCGCGGCGATGGCGCGGCTGATCTCGCTGATCGAACGCGGTGGTGACGACGCCCATGCCGTGGGCCGGCTCGCGCACCCGCGCAGCGGCAGCGGGTACACGGTCGGGCTCACCGGAGCGCCAGGTGCCGGCAAGAGCACGCTCACGAGCGCCGTCATCGGGCACATGCGCAGCCTCGACATGGAGGTCGCCGTCCTCGCCATCGATCCGTCGTCGCCGTTCACCGGCGGCGCGATCCTCGGCGACCGGGTTCGGATGCAGGACCACGCCACCGACGCGGGCGTGTTCATCCGCTCGATGGCCACGCGCGGCCACCTCGGTGGTCTGTCGTTGGCGGCACCGGAAGCGGTGCGGCTCCTCGACGCGCTCGGCAGGCGGTGGATCCTCATCGAGACCGTCGGCGTCGGTCAGGTCGAAGTGGAAGTCGCCGGCAAGGCGGATACGACCGTCGTCGTCGTCAACCCGGGGTGGGGCGACAGCGTGCAGGCGAACAAGGCCGGACTGATGGAGATCGCCGACGTGTTCGTGATCAACAAGGCCGACCGCGACGGCGTCGACCAGACGCGCCGCGATCTGGTGAGCATGCTCGAACTGTCGGACCTCCCCGACGACACGTGGCGCCCGCCGATCATCGCCACCACGGCGACCAGCGGGGATGGCGTCGCCGAGCTCTGGGACGCGGTGGTGGCCCATCGCGCGCACGTCGAGGGTAATGGTGTGCTCGAGGAGCGGCGTTCGTTCCGGGCCCGTGAGGAGCTGCGCGAGATCGTCGCCCACCGGCTCGGCCAGCGTGCACGGGATCTGTGCTCAGGGCAACGCTGGGAGCAGCTCACCGACGCCGTTGCCGAGCGCACGACCGATCCGTGGACGGCCGCCGACGAGATGCTCGCCGGCATCGATGCCTGACCGCGCCTGAGCGCCTCGTCGGGCTGCCGGCCGGATCGTCGACGTCAGGAGACGGCCAGCAGCGCGACGGCGATCACCACGAACAGGAACGGGCTGGCGATGCCGGAGTGCTGGCGAAGGTGGATCAACCGTGTGCTCACGCATCTCCATCGTCACCCCGCGCCTCGACCTGTAGCGATGAGCGAACGGCCGGGCTCAGCGGCCGACAGCGGGCGGGTCAGTGGCCGGTGAAGGTCGCCTTGCCGGGGCCGTGTTCGAGGAAGCTGGCGACGCCGATGGCGGCATCATCGGTGCCGAACACCTCGACGAACGCCTCGCGTTCGAGCGTCAAGCCGTCGGTCAGGGAGCGCGAGATTCCTTCGTCGATCACGCGCTTGCAGATCGCCTGGGCGCTGAGCGCGCCGCGGGCGACGTCGGCGGCGAGCTCGAGGGCCCGCCCCATCAGGGCCTCCGGTGCCACGACCTCGTCGGCGAGACCGATCCGTACGGCCTCGTCCGCCTTCACCTGCCGTCCGGTGATGCACAGCTCCTTCGCCCGGCTCACACCGACGGTGCGCGGCAGTCGCTGCGTTCCGCCGCCGCCTGGGATGATGCCGAGCAGGATCTCGGGTTGGCCGAACACGGCCCGCTCCGAGGCGATCCGGTAGTCGCAGGCGAGTGCCAGCTCGCAGCCGCCACCGAGCGCGAATCCGCTGACCGCGGCGATCACGAACCGCGGGAGCGCGGCCAGCGCGTCGAGCGCGTCGTGGAAGGCGGTGCCGATCGTGCCCGCCTCGTCCTGGCCGCCGAACTCCGAGATGTCGGCACCGGCGGCGAACAGCCGGTCGCCGCCGGTGACCACGACCGCGCCCGGTAGGTCGGCGGCCAGTTCGTCGACCACCTCCCGCAAGCGCCCGAGCAAGCCCGTCGACAGCGCGTTCACCTTGCCGTTCGTGAGCGTGATCACGGCCACGCCGTCGTCGCGTCGTTCCAGTTCCAGCACGTCGTCTGCCATCCCCGCAGTCTCGCGAACGAGCACCGACGGCATCCCATCCGTGCCGCGTCCAGCGGGCGCGGTCAGGAGATCGAGGCGAGCTCAGGGTCGGCGGGGAGGTCGCCGTGGTGGAGCGGGCGGGTCATCGTCCACGCCGGGCGGGCGAGCCACGCGGCGGCGACGATCAGTGCCGCCATCACGCCGGCGCACGTGGCGTACGCGGTCGCGCGACCGAAGTGGTCGTAGACACTCGCCGCGACGATCGCCATGATCCCGGCCATCAGCGCGTTCGCCGCGCCGAGCACGCCTTGGGCACCCGCCTGGCGATCCTCGGGCGCGACCATGCCGACGGCGATGCCGCTGCTCGACACCGTGATGCCGTCGGTCACCGCGTGGACCATGGCGACGGCGAAGATCAGACCACCGGTCGGCATCACGCCGTACAGCGCCATGAAGACGGCGCCGGCGCTCAACCCGAGCACTCCGATCCGGAACGGTCCGTGCACCTGCGACAGCCGCCCGCCGAACGGGCCGAGGATCACGAGCGGCAGCGCGAACATCGTGATGCCGAGGTTGGCGATCCACTCGGCGGTGCCGAGGTCCTTGTGCACGACCGCCCACAGTGCGTCGAACGTGCCGATCATCACGAACAGCGACGACCCCATCACGATGGCGCCGGCGAACGAGCGGTTGCGGAGCAGGTCGATGGCGAGGCGTCGCTTCGGCGGATCGACGCTCTCCTGGACCCGGACGCGGGCGACGAAGGGGAGCAGGATGAGCGTGCCTGCGGCGACCACGACGAACGGCGCGGGGATGCCGAAGGGGCCGACGAGCAAGGCCGACACGGCCGGCCCGAGGGCGAAGCCGAACACGTCGGCAGCGAGGAGCCGACCGAGGTTCTGGCCGAGGTGGTTCGGGTCGGCGAGGATCACGATCCGGCGGGCGGCGGGGACGGCGGCGCCGATCCCGATGCCGGAGATGAATCGGCCGATGAGGATCGGGACGAGGGTCGTCGAGAATCCCATGAGCAGCAGGCCGATGACGTTGACGAACACACCGAACAGCACGAGGTGGCGGGCGTGGCCGCGGTCGGCGAACGGAGCGATCACGATCTGGGCGAGGAACCCGGCGCCGAAGCCGATCCCGATGACGACCCCGATCCACGTCTCGGAGATCCCGTACTCGTCGCGGTAGTCGTCGACGATCGTGAACAACACGCCGTAACCGGCCGCGAGGCATGCCATCAGGCCCCCGAAGGCGACGAACAGGAGGGCCGGCGAGGGGACGTCGCGTGAGGTGCCGGACGTGTCGGCGTCGGTGCCGATGTCAGGGCTGTGGGGACCGGGCGAACTCACCCGGGCAGGTTATCGACGCGCCCATGGCGCAGCAGCCCGAATTGCACAGGGGGATTGCATCCGGGGTCAGACACCACATGCAACGACGCACCAGCGCCAGGCCGGCCAACGTCATGTGTGCTGTTGCATGTGGTGTCTGACCCCGGATGCAATCCCTGCCCTACCACCCACCCGCGACCGGAGCCTGTTGCATGTGGTGTCTGACCCCGGATGCAATCCACGCGCGGCGCGCGGCCGGGTGGCATTGCATGTGGTGTCTGACCCCAGACGCAATCAGCCGGTGGCGACGAGGCCGGTCTCGAAGGGGCTCGACACCAGCGGGTGGGTCGGCATCGCCCGCACGGTCACGCCCCAGCGACCGGCGCGGTCGGGCACGAGCTCGCCCCGATACGTGCCGTCGCCGGCGGGCTCCATCGGGACGGTCGTGGAGCGACGTTCGTCGAACGTGCCGTCGGCGTTGAGCGGTCCGTGGACGATCTCCACGACGAGGCTCGCCGGGTCGAGCGCACCGGGATCGACGCTCGCCGTGATGGTCTGCGTGGTCCCCGCGGGGAGCTGATCGAACGCGTCGACGCCGGTCTGCATCGTGACCTTGACCTCGTCCCACGACTCGCGGGTGACGCGCTTCCACGCGGCGAGCTCGCGGGCGCGTTCGCCGCCGCCGGCAACGAGCGCGGCCGACCCGTTCGCCGCCGGTTCGTAGAGCTCGACGACGTAGTCGCGCACCATCCGGCTGGCGATCACGCGCCATCCGAGGGTGGCCCAGTTCGTGGTGATCCGATCGAGCCAGCGGTGGGGGAGGCCGTCGTCGCGGCGTTCGTAGAACTCGGGCACGATCCGGTTCTCGATCACCTCGAACGCGGCGTTCGCCTCGCGCCGGTCGCGGCTCGCGTCGTCGTGGTCGTCTTCGAACGACGCGATGTCGAACCCGTTGTGGCCATCGGACATCTCGTCCCACCACCCGTCACGGATCGAGCAGTTGATCACGCCGTTGAGCGCCGCCTTCATCCCGCTCGTGCCGCACGCCTCGTTCGGCCGCCGCGGCGTGTTCAGCCACACGTCGCAGCCGTGGTACATCGTGCGGGCGATCCCGATGTCGTAGTCGGGCACGAACACGAACCGGTGGCCGACCTCGGCGTCGCGGGTGAGGTGGTCGATGGCGCGGATCAGCTCCTTGCCCGGATCGTCGGCGGGGTGGGCCTTGCCGGCGAACACGAACTGCACCGGCCGGTCGGCGTCGAGCAGCAGGGCGCGCAGCCGTTCCATCTGCGAGAGCAACAGCGTGGAGCGCTTGTAGGTGGCGAACCGGCGAGCGAAGCCGATCGTCAACACGTCGGGGTCGAGCAGGTAGCTGCCGAGCGAGCGGCGCACCATGTCGACGAGCTCGCGGCGTCCCTCGCGGCGAACGTCCCAGATCGTGCGGCGGTCGAGGTCGCGCACCCGCTCCCAGTCGTCGCTGTTGGCGAGGTGCCACTCCTCGCCGATCACACTCGACAGCAGCTCGTCGACGCGGTCGGACACCCAGGAACGAGCGTGGACCCCGTTGGTGACGTGCCCGATCGGGATGTCGTTGGCCGGCAGATCCGGCCACAGGTGGCCGAACATGTGGCGGGACACGTCGCCGTGGAGGTTCGCTACGCCGTTCGCCCGCGCCGCCAGTCGCAGGCCCATGATCGCCATGTTGAACTTGTCGCTGCCACCGTCGGGTTGGCCGATCCGGATCAGCTCGTCGATGGAGATCCCGCACTGCTCGGCGAACGAGGCGAAGTAGCGCTCGAACATGTCGAGTGGGAAGTGGTCGATGCCGGCGGGCACCGGCGTGTGGGTCGTGAACACCGAACCGGCGCGCACGGCCTCGATCGCTTCGTCGAAGCCGAGGCCGCGGTCGGTCCACTCGCGGATCCGCTCCAGGCCGAGGAACCCGGCGTGGCCCTCGTTCGTGTGGAACACCTGCGGCTCGATGCCGAGCGCCCGCAGCGCCCGCACGCCGCCGATGCCGAGCACGATCTCTTGACGCAGCCGGTGCTGTTCGTCGCCGCCGTAGAGCCGGTCGGTGACGGCGACCGCGCCCGGCGGATTGCCCGGCACGTTCGTGTCGAGGAGGTACAGCGGCACCCGCCCGACGTCGACGCGCCACACGCGCACCGCGACGTCCACGTCGTCGAGCATGACCCTGACCTCGACGCCGGTCGGTTGCAGGCCGAGGCCGTCGGGATCGATCGGCTCGTTGTGTTCCTCTTGCCAACCGTCGCCGTTGAGGCGCTGGTGGAAGTAGCCCTCCGCGTAGAGCAGGCCGACACCGACGAGTGGGACGCCGAGGTCCGACGACGCCTTGAGGTGGTCGCCGGCGAGCACGCCGAGGCCGCCCGAGTACTGCGGGAGCGCCTCGGTGATGCCGAACTCCGGCGAGAAGTAGGCGACGAGCTCGAGCGGCGTGTCGCCGTCGTCGTGGCGCCGACTGAACCAGCTCGATCCCTCGCATGCCGCCTCGAGACGTCGCTCGGCGCGGCCGAGCTGCTCGACGAACTGGTCGTCGGCGGCGAGCGCTTCCCAACACGCCGGCGACGTGCGCCGCACGACGTCGGTCGGGTGCTGCCCCGTGACGCGCCACGACCGGCCGTCGATCGACCCGTCGAGCCGGTCGAAGAGGCGGGCCAGTTGACGGTCCCACGCCCAGTGGAGGTTGGCCGCGAGGCGCTGGATCGCGCCGAGCGATTCAGGCACGTTGCTGACGACGCTGAACTGGTGGACAGGTTGCACGCGGGTGACGCTACCGAGGCTCCAGGCGGCGCGCTGTCGGCTGAGCGTGGCGGAACGAGGTGTTCACGGAGCCGTCACGTGCGCCGCGTGGGCGTGGCGAGTACGTCGTCGTACACCTCGGCTGTCTCCCGCGCGATCGCATTCCACGCGTACTTCCTGGCCACGAGGTCGCGGGCGTTGGCGACGAGGATCGAGGCGAGCTCGTGGTTCGTGAGCACGTTGGCGATCGCCTGGGCGAGGTCGTCGGGGTTACCGGGTTCGAACGTGACGCCGGCGTTCGTGCCCGCCACGAGCTCGGCGAGGCCACCGGTACGTGCGACGATCAGCGGGGCGCCGGCGGCGAGCGCTTCGAGGGCGACGATCCCGAAGGGCTCGTAGAGCGACGGGATCACCACACAGCCTGCCCGGTGGACGAGCTCGCGCAGCTCGCCGTCGTTGAGGAAGCCCGGCAGCTCGATGATGTCGCTGACCCCTTCGACGTCGATCTGCGACTGCAGTTCCGGGAGGTAGCTGCCGCGCCCGGCGATCACGGCGTGCACGTCGGGCACCCGCGAACGCAGCTCGTGCATCGCCCGGGCGAGCACTTGGAAGCCCTTCTCGAACTGGACCCGCCCCCACGACACGACGAGCGGCGGGCGCGGTCCGCTCGGGAGCTGCGGCTCGCTCGCCGCCCGCCACAGCTCGGGGTCGATGCCGTTGGGGATGTGCACCACGTGGTCCGGCAACAGCTCGAATCCGGTCACGAGCTGCTCGACGACGAAGCGGGTCGGCGAGATCAGCCGGTCCGCCTGGTAGGCCAGCCACCACTCGATCGAGTTGATGTCCGCCGGCGCGCCGAGGGGGAGCTGGCCGCCGTGACGCACGCGCTCGGTGCCGTGCATCGTCAACACGAACGGCACGCCGTACTGGAACGCGAGCGAGTCGGCCGCCCAACCGAGCTGCCAGTCGTGGCCGTGCACGAGGTCGGGTGTCCACCCGGCGAGGTCGCCCTCGAAGCGGGAGCCGAGCTTGGTGACGGCGTGGTTCGCCGAAGCCATCCGCGACACGATCTCGCTCGGCGGCAGCCACGGCATGTCGATCGTGGTGCGCAGCACACGTACGTGGCGCGGCGGCACCGCTTCGAGCTCGGCGGGACGGTCGGCGACGGTCAGCACGACGATGTCGTGGCCGGCGCTGGCGAGCGCTTCGGCGAGCCCCGACACGTGGGCCGCCACACCACCGGTCGTCCGCGGGGGGAACTCCCACGACAGCATCAGCACACGCACGCCGCCGCACCCTACTGACTTGTCGAAACTGACTCGTCGAACCGCGGGCGGGCGCACCGATCTGGGTCGGAATCTTCCCGGAATCCGAGAGGATCTCGACCGAGATCGATCGCCGCGCCCGGTGTGGACGTCACGGTCCGCGCGTCGGCACGCGTTCGACCTCGTACGCTCTCGGGCGATGGCGAACGTTGCCCGGCCGATCGGCGACCTCGACCTGCATCTGTTCGGGGAGGGCACACATCGCCGTCTGTGGGAGCTGCTCGGTCCACAGCCGCTCAACGTCGACGCCGACGGGCTGGCCGCGGCGCTGCGCTTCGCCGTGTGGGCGCCGAACGCCACCGCCGTGGGCGTGGTCGGCGACTGGAACGGTTGGACCCCCGAACCGCTCTCGCCGTTGTCGACGAACGTGTTCACCGGCATCTGGTCGGCGGTGGCACCAGGTGCGCGGAGCGGCCACTGCTACAAGTTCGAGATCACGACCGCCGACGGGCGCGTGATCCGCAAGGCCGACCCGATGGCCCGCCAGACGGAGCGTCCGCCGAGCGACGCCAGCGTCGTGCCGCGCGCCGGATCGTTCGACTGGACCGACAGCGACTGGATGGCCGCCCGCGGCGGCGTCAACCGTGGCACCGCGCCGATGCGGATCTACGAGGTCCACCTCGACTCCTGGCGGCGCGGCGTCGATTCGTGGGATCGGTTCACAGAAGCCCTTGGCGCGCACGTCGAGGAGATGGGATTCACCCACGTCGAACTGATGCCCGTCGCCGAGCACCCGTTCGGCGGATCCTGGGGCTACCAGGTGTCCGGCTACTACGCGCCGACGGCGCGCTACGGGACGCCGGACGGCTTGCGCCGTTTCATCGACGCGATGCACCGCCGCGGCATCGGCGTGATCGTCGACTGGGTGCCGGCGCACTTCCCCCGCGACGACTGGGGTCTCGCTCGGTTCGACGGCACGCCGCTGTACGAGCATCCAGATCCGCGCCGTGGCGAACACCCCGAGTGGGGCACGTACGTGTTCGACTACGGGCGCAACGAGGTCCGCAACTTCCTCGTCGGCAACGCGCTCTACTGGCTCGACGAGTTCCACGTCGACGGGCTGCGCGTCGACGCGGTCGCCTCGATGCTCTACCTCGACTACTCGCGTGGGCCGGGGCAATGGGTGGCGAACGACGAGGGAGGTCGGGAGAACTTCGAAGCGATCACGTTCTTGCGCGAGCTCACCTCGGTCGTCGGCGAGGAGTTCCCCGACGCGCTGATGATCGCCGAGGAGTCCACGGCGTGGCCCGGCGTCACCGCGCCGACGTCGGCGGGCGGTCTCGGGTTCAGTCACAAGTGGAACCTCGGCTGGATGCACGACACGCTCGACTACCTGTCCCACGACCCGGTCCATCGCCGGTTCCATCACGACGAGATGACGTTCGCCCTGCTGTACGCGTACGACGAGCGGTTCGTGCTCCCGCTGAGCCACGACGAGGTCGTGCACGGCAAGGGCAGCTTGCTGGCAAAGATGGGTGGCGACGACTGGCAGAAGTTCGCCGCGCTGCGCATGCTCTTCGCGTGGCAGTGGTCGCTCCCCGGCTCACCGCTCGTGTTCATGGGATCCGAGATGGCGCCGTGGCGGGAGTGGAGCCACGAGGGCGACCTACCGTGGCACCTGTTGGATCACGCGTCGCACCGCGGCGTGTACGAGCTCGTGCGCCGGCTCAACGAGCTCGCCGTGTCGCACCCCGCATTGTGGCGGCGTGACGGCGACCCCGGCGGCTTCCAGTGGCTCGACGCGAACGACGCGGATCACAGCCTCTACGCGTACACCCGCTGGGACGACGCCGGTGCGTCAGCCGTCGTGGCGATCGCCAACTTCACACCGGTGCCGCGGCCCGGCTACCGCGTCGGCCTGCCGTGGGGAGGTCCGTGGGACGTCGTGCTCGACACCGACGACGTCGCGTGGTGGGGGAGCGGTCATCGCGGCGCCGACGCTGCGGTCATCGATGCGACCTCGATCGTTGCGGCCGACGAGCCCTGGCAGGGCCAGTCGTCCTCGGCGATCGTCGACATCGGCCCGATGTCGACGATCTGGCTCGCCGCCCGCGCTCCGACCCGATAACGAACGTCGGGCACGGGATTGCATCCGGGGTCAGACACCACATGCAACAGCACACATGGCGCTGGCCGGCCTGGCGCTGGTGCGCCGTTGCATGTGGTGTCTGACCCCGGATGC
>CAZQCP010000081.1:0-13404 GCA_964592115.1 uncultured Ilumatobacteraceae bacterium | reverse complement strand
ACGACGGCGAGGCTACCGGTCGGGTCGCCCGCCCGAGCCAGGGATTGCATCCGGGGTCAGACACCACATGCAACGGCACACGTGACGTTGGCCGGTCTGATGCTGGTGCGCGGTTGCATGTGGTGTCTGACCCCGGATGCAATCCCAGCCCCGGATGCAATCAGTGGGACGTGTCGGTGTCGGCGAGCAGACGGAGTGCGTGGGGGACGACGTCGATGACCGCAGCGAGCTGTTCGACACAACCCTTCGTGCTGCCGGGCGTGTTCAGCACGATCGCCCCGCCGCGGATGCCGGCGATGCCGCGTGACAGGCGGCCGAGCGGACTGACGAGGCGCATCGCTTCGGCCAGACCCGGCGCCTCGCGCTCGATCACCGCCCGGGTGCCTTCGGGCGTCTGGTCGCGCGGCGCGAACCCGGTGCCGCCGGTCGACACGACGAGTCCGGCGAAGCCGTCGCACAGCTCGCGCAGCGCGCCGGCTACGAGCTCGGCACCATCGGCGCTGACGCGGCGGTCGACCACGTCGAAGCCCTGCTCGGTCAGGTAGCCGGCGAGCGCTTCGCCGCTCTTGTCCTCGCGGGTACCGTGGATCACGCCGTCGCTGACGGTCAGCACCTTGGCTTGCGGGCGGGCATCACCGTTGTCGCTCACGTCGACCGACGGTACCGAACGAGGACCATCGCGTCGGTGTCAGCATCCTGCGGGAGCACGCGCCAGCCGTGGCCGAACTGACGCCACACACCGATCGGTGGCGGTGTGGCATCGACCGCGAAGCCGGCGGGCACCAGGTGATCGATCGACTCAGCCGCGGTGATCGTGCACACGCTGTACACGAGCCGACCACCCGGAGCAACGAGCGCCGCAGCCTGCGACAGCAGTCGCCCCTGCAGCTCCGCCAACTCGGCCACGTCACGTGGCTCGATGCGCCACCGGGCGTCGGGCCGGCGCCGGAGTGCGCCGAGGCCGGAGCACGGTGCATCGAGCAGCACGGCGGCGAAGCTGCCGTCGCGCAGTGGCGGCGTCGTCCCGTCGGCCACGATCACGTCGACGCGATCGTCGAGCCGGAGGCGAGCGACGTTCTCGGTCACGAGCCGGATCCGGCCGACGTTGCGGTCGTTGGCGGTCACGAGTGCGCCCGCCGCGGCGAGTGCCGTGGCCTTGCCACCGGGGGCAGCGCACAGGTCGAGCACGCGCTCCCCCGGCCTGGCCTCGACGGCTGCGGCGACCCACTGCGACGACTCGTCTTGCACGTAGCCGTCGTCGCGGGTCGTCACCGTCGGCGCCGCGTTCATGCGCGCCAACGCGGCCTCGGCCTCGTCGCCGACCTCGGCCCGATAGGTGTCGACGATCCAGTCGGGGTAGCTCAACCGAGCGCTGTCGGAGGGCCAGGTCATCTCGTCGAGTGGATGCGAAGCGACGCGACGCAACACGGCGTTGACGAGGCCCCGCGTGCGTCGCGGCGCCAGCGAGACCGTCTCGCCGACAGCCGCGTGCGGGGGAACGCCGGCATAGACGAGTTGGTATGCGCCGAGTCGCAGCACGCGCCGCGTCACCGCATCGGGTGGCGACGCGAGGAAGCGGTCGACGAGGGCGTCGCACGCCCGGCGCATCCTCGTCGTGCCGTACACGAGATCCGTGACGAAGCGCCGGTCCATGTCTGACAGCGCCGACTGGCCGAGCATCGACGGCAGGACGAGGTTGGCATACGCGCCGTCGTCGTCGATGCGGCCGAGCGCCCGCAACGCCAACTGGCGCGCCGGCGACGCCGGTCGGAGAGCCGGTGAGCTCGAGGCCGCGGTCGTCCGCGGGCGACGGCGACGGGCGCCGCTCACGACGAGTCCGGGAGCTCGGCGAACAGCTCCCCTGCCTGCGGGCGGGCGCCGCGGCGCCAGTCGCCGAACGACATCGGACCCTTGCCTTCGGGCTGCACCTGACGCGGGACGATCACGCCGTCGACCAGCTCCGCCGCCAGGATCTTCAGCCGCTTGCCACGGAACGTGGTCCACGCCCCGCCGACGCGCACCTGGCGATCGATCTGCTCGACCGATCCGTCCCAGTCGATCTCGAAGTCAGCCGGAGTCAGCTTGGCGGCGTAGGTGACCGCACCGGACTGTGGTGTCGGAGCGTCGATCCAGGTCGCCAGCGGTTGCGCGAGCTGCGCGACGAGGAGCTCACTCCCTGCGGTCACCAAGTCACGACGCAGGTCGGCGGCTGTCGTGGCCGGCCCGATCGGCACCTCAGCGTGGGCGTAGACGCCGCCGGTGTCGAGTCCCTCCTCGACCGCCATCACGCACACGCCCGTGACGTCGTCACCGGCGAGGAGCGCCCGCTCCACCGGCGCCGCACCGCGCCAGCGCGGCAACAGCGAGAAGTGGAGGTTGACCATCGGCAGTGCGGCGAGGACGTGCGGCTTGATGATCTCTCCGAACGCGACGACCACCCCGAGCTGCGCACCCGCGGCCGCCGCGCCGAGCGCGTCGTCGACGACATGGCTGACCGGGATCCCGAGCTCGGACGCCGCTGTCTTGACCGGGCTCGGCGAGACCTCGCGGCCACGTCCCCGACGAGCGTCGGCGCGCGTGACGACGAGGTCGACGTCGTGGCCGGCGGCGACGAGCGCGCGCAGCGGTGGCACCGACATGGCCGGTGTGCCGAGGTAGACGAGATGCATCGCGAGGACGTCCGGCGTCAGCCGAGGCGCAGCCGGCGCAGGCGCGGCGTGCGCTGCTCGGCGCGCTGCGCTTCCTCTTCGAGCCGGCGGTACTCGAGCAACGCCTCTTTGCGCTGGTCGCCTTCGAGTCGATCGAACATCAACACGCCGTTGAGGTGATCGATCTCGTGCTGGAACATGCGCGCTTCGAGCTCGTCGGCTTCGATCTCCACGATCTCCCCGTCGAGGTCGACGCCGCGCACGAGCACGGTCTTGGGACGCAACATCTCGACGTAGAGGCCAGGGATCGAGAGACATCCCTCGTCGTACACCCACTCGCCGTCGGACTCGACGACTTCGGGGTTGACGATGGCCAGCGGGTTCTCGCCGAGATCCCACACGACGACCTGCTTCTGGACGCCGATCTGCGGGGCGGCCAGGGCGAGTCCGTTGCCCGAGTCGACGAGCGTGTCGAACATGTCGTCGACGAGCCGGATGACCTTGCCGTCGACGTCGTCGACAGGTGCCGCGACCGTCTTCAGCACGGGATCGCCGTATGTCCGGATCGTGTACGACATGTCTGCCAGGCTACGGGGCATGCCCCTCGACCGGGACAGGAACGCGTCCGCGCACTACTTCGACGAGTCGCCGACCGGCCCCTCGGCGCCCATCGTCGTCGACGTCGTGTTGCCCGACACCGCGTTCGCCATGGAGACCGACCGCGGCGTGTTCTCCCACGCTCACCTCGACACGGCGACGTCGCTGTTGCTCCGGACCGAACTGCCACTGGCGTCTCACGGCGACCTGCTCGATCTCGGTTGTGGCGCAGGCCCGATCGCGCTGACGATGGCCCGTCGCTCCCCCGAGGCCACGGTCTGGGCGATCGACGTCAACGAGCGCGCCCGCGAGTTGTGTGCGCGGAACGCGACGCGCAACGCGATCACGAACCTCCGCGTCGTCCACCCCGACGACGTGCCCACGGACGTGCGCTTCGCCACGATCTGGTCGAACCCACCCATTCGCGTCGGCAAGACAGCCCTCCACGAGCTGCTCGTTCGGTGGCTCGACCGCCTGGCGCCCGACGGCACCGCGGCGCTCGTCGTGCAGAAGCACCTCGGCGCCGACTCGCTCCAACGGTGGCTCGTTGCCCAGGGTTGGCCCGCCGCGCGCGTCGCCTCGAAGGCCGGCTTCCGCGTCCTCGCCGTTCGTCCGCGGCCATGACCGCCGCCGGTTCGACGGAAGGTCGATGATCCCGCTCGACGAGATCCGTGCGGCGGCAGCGGTGATCGCTGACGAGGCGATCGTGACACCAGTGCTGCGCGACGGTCGGCTCGACGCCCTCGTCGGCGCAACGGTGTACGCCAAGGACGAATCGCAACAGCGCACCGGTTCGTTCAAGTTCCGCGGCGCGTTCCACCGGCTGTCGCTGATCACGCCCGAAGATCGCAGCCGCGGGGTGATCGCCGTGTCGTCGGGAAACCATGGCGCTGCCGTCGCCTGCGCGGCGGCGCTCCTCGGGATCGAAGCGACGATCCACGTCCCCGAGACGGTCGCTCCCGCCAAGCGCTCCCTGATCGAACACTTCGGTGCCCGCATCGAGACGTTCCCCCGCACGCAAACGCCACGCGAGCACGGCGCGCTGGCGCAGGTCGCCCGCACCGGCGCCACGTTCGTGCATCCGTTCGAGGACCCACTCGTCATGCGCGGCCAGGGCACGGTCGGCCTCGAACTGCACGAGCAGGCCGGCCCGCTCGACGTGGTGTTCGTGCCGATGTCGGGCGGCGGGCTGATGGCCGGTTGCGCGTCGGCCATCCGGCAGCTCGATCCGAGTTGCACGATGATCGGCGTCGAACCGGAGTGCGCTGACGACACCCGCCGCTCGCTCGCCGCCGGTCACGTCGTCGCGATCGACCCGCCCGACACGATCGCCGACGGGCTCACCGTGACCGAGCCCGGACCGACGACGTTCGCCATCAACCGCCAACTGGTCGCCGAGGTGGTGACCGTCTCCGAGGAGCAGTTGGTCGAGGCGATGCGCGTCGCCCGCGAGGTGCTCGGCCGCCGGCTCGAGCCCAGCGGCGCCGCCACGCTGGCGGCCGTGCTCGCCGCTCCCGACCGCTTCGGTGACCGCCGGGTGGGGATCGTTCTGTCCGGCGGCAACATCGACGACACCCGCTTCGACACCCTCCTGGCGTGACTACACGCGAGCGGGATCGACCTCGATGCGCAGGCGCGAACCTGGCGGACGTGGCGCGGCGATCAACGCCTCGCCGAGCGTCGTCCAGTCGCCGGCGCGGGCGAGCCAGCGGTCCCCGCTTCCCCCGACCTCGATCGGGGCCGGCAGCGACCGCACGAACTCGTCGCCCCCGCTGCCGCTGATCGCCGCGAGTGCACCGTACGGCGGTAGACCGAGCAGCAGGCGGCGAGCTCGCTCGGCGTCGACGAGCACGTCGGGCGCGGCACCCGCCGCCGAGCGCAGCACCTCGTGGTCGGGCGTGAACGTCTGCACGAGCACCTCGGGAGCGATCCTCCCGGCGCGCACGATCAACGCAAGGGCATGCTCCGCGGCGCGGAACCGCGGCGCCAGCATCTCCGAGTCGAACTCCAAGAACGCGACGACGTCGGCGCTCCGCACGCGGTGCAGCACCGCCTCGGTCCCGACGTGGATGCCCGCCGACGCGGGTGGCTCACGGTCAGCCCCGGTCACCGCCACGACGGGACGCCCGGCGGCCGCCTCGAGCTCTTCGCGCAGCCGGGTGACCCCAGGGCGGAGATTGGCGAAACCCGACCCGCCACACACCTGACACACGGGGGGACGTTCCTCGCCACACCGGCGACATGCGAGCCGACCGTCGTCGGCGAGACCGACCGCGGCATCGCAGTTGGTGCAGCGCACGAGGGCACGACAGCTCCGACAAGCGAGCACCCTCGCTCGACCCGTGGTGTTGCTCACACACACGATGCGACGCTCGGGGTCGCGGAGGCGCTCGATCAACGGCGACGTCACGAGCGAGCGTTTCCACGGGTCCTCGTCGCGCCGATCGACGATGACCACGCGGGGCCATCCAGCCCGCTCGCGGGCAGCCGGGGGGTGCACGACGCCACGCGGTCCGGCGCATTCCTCGACGGCAACGAGCGTCGGGATCGGCGAGACGAGCACCAGTGGCACCTCTGCTCGCCGGCAGCGCTCGACGAGCACGTCGCGGGCGTGCCACGTCGGGCTCCGCTGGTCCTGGTGGGCTTCGTCGTGCTCGTCGACGAGCACCGCCGCGGCGAGCGCGTTGCACGGCGCCCAGGCGGCCGTGCGCGTCCCGACCACCACGTCGGCGCCCGCCGCCGCGAGTGCCCAATCACCCGGCACCGACGCCACATGCAACCCCGCACGCCGCAGACGCGCCGCCAGCACGAGCGCGGCGTCGTGTTCCGGTACCACCACCAGGGTGGGGCCGAGTGCGATCGCCGACAGCAACGCCGGCATGACGTCGTCGCGGGGCGGCAACCTCAGCACGCCGCCACCCGCCGCCAGCAGGCTCCGCGTCGCCGGCGAGTGAGGTGCCGGTGCGGCGCCCGTGCGGCGCCCCGGCGGGAGCTCGACCACCGCCCGCGGTGGCGAGGCGGCGACGAGGAACGGGCGGATCCGGCGCGCCGCCCAGCGAACCGCAGCCCACCGGGCGAGCGCGAAGATCTCGGCGCTCGGCCCGATCCCGGTGATCTTCGCGATGGGCTTCAGCCCGGCCGGATCGCCCAGGCGCAGCGCCGAGACCCAACCGCCGATGCGGCGGCCGTGCAGGTCGACGCGCACGAGCGAACCCACCTGGATGCGCGTCGTGAGGTCGTCCGGGACGACGTAGTCGAACTCCTTGTCGAGCCCGGTGACATCCGGGAGGATCGTGGCAACGAGGCTGTCGTCATCCACGTCGGGTCACGGCGGGCTCAGGGACCCGTCCCCTGTGCGTGACTCGTTCAGGCGCCGACGGCGGCCGTGAAGTCGGCGAGGCGCGTGAGCTCCTCCCACGGGAAACCCGACCGGCCGAAGTGGCCGTACGCTGCCGAGCGCTGGTAGATCGGCCGCTTGAGGTCGAGGTCGCGGACGATCGCGCCGGGGCGCAGGTCGAACACGTTGCGCACCGCAGCCTCGATCGCATCCGGGTCGACGTTCGACGTACCGAACGTCTCCACGAGGATGCTCATCGGCTGGGCCATGCCGATCGCATAGGCGAGTTGCACTTCGCAACGATCGGCGGCGCCGCTGGCAACCACGTGCTTGGCGACCCACCGCCCGGCGTAGGCCCCCGAGCGGTCGACCTTGCTCGGGTCCTTGCCCGAGAACGCGCCGCCACCGTGGCGGCCCATGCCACCGTACGTGTCGACGATGATCTTGCGGCCGGTGAGCCCAGCGTCGGCGTAGGGACCACCCCGCACGAAGTTGCCGGTCGGGTTGACGTAGATCGCGTAGTCGTCGTCGGCGAACTGCTCGGGCACGATCGGGCGGATGACCTGGTCGATCAGGTCGGGGCGGATCACCGAGTCGCGGTCGATGCCGTCTTGGTGCTGGGTGCTGATGAGCACCGCCTTGAGCTTGACCGGCTTGCCGTCGACGTAGTCGAACGTGACCTGGGTCTTGCCGTCGGGCCGCAGGTAGGGGATCTGACCCGACTTGCGAACCTCGGCGAGTCGTTCGGCGAGGCGATGCGCGGTCCAGATCGGCAGCGGCATCAGATCGTCGGTCTCGTTGCAGGCGTACCCGAACATCATGCCCTGGTCGCCGGCACCTTGCTGGTTGAGCAGATCCTCACCCGACGTGCCCGAGCGGACCTCTTCACTGGAGTTCACGCCCTGGGCGATGTCTGGGCTCTGCTCGTCGATCGACACGATGACGCCGCACGTGTCGCCGTCGAACCCGTAGAGCGCGTTGTCGTAGCCGATCCCCTTGATCGTCTCGCGGGCGATCTTCGGGATCTCGACGTAGGCCGAGGTGGAGATCTCACCGGCGATGACGCACAGCCCGGTCGTGACCAGCGTCTCGCACGCCACCCGCCCGTGCGGATCGTCGGCGAGGATCGCGTCGAGCACCGCGTCGGAGATCTGGTCGGCCATCTTGTCGGGATGGCCTTCGGTGACGCTTTCGGACGTGAACGTGTACGAACTCATGCAAGGTCCTGTCGATGTGTGCTTCGGATGGAGACGATGGTGTCGATGACGGCCCGCGCGACGTCTCGCTTCGCGGCGAGGTCGATCTCGACAGGCTCCGCGCCGGGCCGCAACAGCGTAACCGCATTGGTGTCGTGAGCGAAGCCAACCTGGGGTGCTCCGACGTCGTTGGCGACGACGAGATCGAGGTTCTTGGCGCTGAGCTTGCTGCTCGCATTGGCGAGCAGATCGTCGGTCTCGGCGGCGAAGCCGACGAGTGTCTGACCGGGCCGTTTGGCGGCGCCGAGACCGGCGAGGATGTCGGGCGTCGGCTCGAGCACGATCTCGGGCGCGCCGTCGCGCTTCTTCAACTTGCCTGACGCCGCGGCGCTCGGCCGGAAGTCGGCGACGGCGGCGGCCATCACGATGATCTCGTTGTCGGCGGCCGCCGATTCCATCGCCATCTGCATCTCGGCGGCGGTCTCCACGGGGACCACGGTGACGCCGGCCGGCACCGGGAGCGACACGGTGGACACGAGCGTGACGCGGGCGCCGCGGGCGGCCGCCTCGGCGGCGATCGCGTACCCCTGTTTGCCGGAGCTGCGGTTGGCGATCACCCGCACCGCGTCGATCGGCTCGCGGGTGCCGCCCGCCGACACGACGACGCCCAGCCCGGCGAGGTCGGCTGAGCCGAGCACACGTTCGACGGCGGCGACGATCACCTGCGGGTCGGCGAGGCGACCGGCGCCGACGTCACCGCCGGCGAGCCGGCCTGACTCGGGTTCGACGATGTGGACGCCGCGCTGGCGAAGCACGTCGACGTTGTCCCGGACGCTCGGGTGCTCCCACATCTCGGTGTGCATCGCCGGACACACCACGACGGGTGCCCGCGTGGCGATGAGGATGTTCGTCAACAGGTCGGTCGACAGCCCGATGCGGTAGGCGGCGATGATCCGGGCGGTGGCGGGGGCGACGACCACGAGATCGGCGTCCTGGCCGATGCGCGTGTGCGGGATCGGCGTCGTCGGGTTGTCCCACAGCTCGGTCTGCACGGGCTCGGACGCGAGCGCACTCAGGGTCGTGCGACCGATGAAGTGCTCGGCGCCCGCTGTCATGACGGGCACGACGTGTGCTCCCGCGTCGACCAGGCGGCGGGCGACCTCGATCGCCTTGTACGCGGCGATGCCACCGGTCACCCCGAGCACGATGCGCTTACCGGCGAGCGACATGTCGATCAATCCCGCTCGAGCGCGTCGCCGGTCGGGCGGGTCAGGAAGCGCCCGACTCCTCGCCGAGCTCGGCTGCGGCGTCAGCCATGGCCTGCGCCTCGGCGTCGGCGTCGTACTCCTCGGCTGGCTCCTCGACGACCGGCGGCTCGGTCCAGCGGATCTTGTCGTCGGCGATCTCCTCGAAGGCGATCGACAGCGGCTTGCGGGCGACCGAGGACACCTGCGGCGGGATCATGTGGCCGAGGCCGTCACCGAGCTGGTTGAAGTACGAGTTGATGTTGCGGGCGCGGCGGGCGGCGAGCGTGACCAGCGAGAACTTCGAGTCCACCGTGTCGAGCAACTGCTCGATGGGCGGGTTGATCATCGTGTCGTGGTCGAGCGCCATAGGGGTTCGATCCTACCGGCGCTCAGCCCCGACGCGCCGCCTCGATGATCGCCAGCATCTCCTCGATCGTGTCGTCGAGCTGGTCGTTGACGACGACGTGGTCGGCGAGCTCACGCCCGATCGGCTCTTCCACCTCCGCCTTCTTGAGCCGTGCCAACACCTTGTCACCGGGGTCGCCCCGACCGCGCAGCCGTCGTTCCTGCTCATCGCGTGACGGCGGGAGCACGAAGATCAGCATCGCGTCGGGATACACCCGCTTCACCTGCTGGGCACCGTCGACTTCGATCTCGAGCACGACGTCCTGGCCGGCGTGCGGTTCGGGCAGCGGGCTGCCGTAGTAGTTGCCGAGGAACTCGGTCCACTCCAAGAACCCACCGTTGGCGATGCGCTGCTCGAAGCTCTCGGTGTCGGTGAAGACGTAGGCGTCGGGCGCCTCCGACGGTCGCCGGGCACGCGTCGTCCACGATCGACTCAACCACAGTGTTGGATCGCGACGCACGAGCGCGTCGACGATCGTCCCCTTGCCGACCCCGCCCGGGCCGGAGACAACGATGATCACCGGCAGCGTCAGCCGTCGGTGAGGAGCTCGAGCAACTTGATCTTCTGCTGGGCGCCGAGACCCTGCACACGCCGGTTGTCGGCGATGTCGACATCGGCCATGATGCGCCGCGCCTTCACCTTGCCGACGCCCGGAAGCGACTCGAGGAGTGAGACGACCTTGAGCTTGCCGACGTTGACGTCGTCGGACGCGAGCGCGTCGTTGAGGGTCATCGAGCCCATCTTGAGGCGGGCCTTGATCTCGGCTCGGGCAGCACGGGCCTCGGCGGCCTTGGCCAGTGCTGCCGTCCGTTGCTCGGGGGTCAGCGGTGGAGGTGTAGCCATGTGGTCACGCTAGCGCGCCGACCCGTGTCCGGATGCGCACGCCCTGGCAACGTCCCAGGTCACGCACGTCGAGTGCGGCCGATGTCGGCGATCGCCACCAGGCCCTGTTCGTCAGCCCACTCCACGAGCTCGTCGTGGACCTGCGCACACGCACGTGGGTCGGCGAACGACGCGGTGCCGACCTGGACGGCGCTCGCTCCCGCCAGCATCAGTTCGGCGGCGTCCCAACCCGATGCCACGCCGCCGACACCGATGATCGCCAGGTCGGGCACCTCCTGGTGGATGTCGTGCACGGCGCGCACCGCGACGGGGTGGATCGCCCGTCCGGACAACCCTCCCCCGCCGGCGCCGAGCACCGGCGAGAGCGTGTCGCGGTCGTAGGCGAGCCCGAGCAACGTGTTGATGCAGGTCACCGCCTCGGCTCCCGCGGCAGCCACCGCTCGAGCGACGTCGACGATGCGGTCGGTGTTGGCGCTCAGCTTCGCCCAGCGCGGCCGGCCACACGCCGCCGTCGCCTCGATGACGGCGGCCGACAACGCAGCGTCGTGGGCGAAGATCGAACCGCGGCCCTCCAGGTTCGGGCACGAGAGATTGACCTCGACGGCGACGACCGCGGCCGGTGCGGCAGCGAGCATCTCGGCGGCGGCGGCGTAGTCGGCGACCGATCGTCCCCAGATGCTGGCGACGATCGTCGCTCCGGTGGCCACGAGGTCACCGACGACGTGGTCGAGCCAGTGCGCGAGGCCCGGACCCTGCAGCCCGACGGCGTTCAGCATCCCCTGGGTCGTCGGGTGGAGGCGTGGCGCGGGGTTGCCAGCCCATTCGTACGCGGCGAGCGACTTCGTCACCACTGCACCGAGCGCGCCGAGGTCGAGGTACGGAGCGAGCTCGGCGCCATACCCGGCTGTGCCCGAGGCGGCCATCACCGGCGAGCGCAGCTCGAGCGAGCCGACCTGCACCCGCGTGTCGATCACGATGGGGCCACCGTCGAACGGGGTAGTCCGTGGTACTCCTGCAACGTCTTGACCGTCAGTTCGGCGCTCGTGCCGACGAGGCCTTCGACCGCGGCGAGCGCGGCATCGACGGTGGTGACGCAACTGACGCGGTGGAGGATCGCTGCCTTGCGGATCTGTTCGCCGTCGCTGCGGCCGAGACGACCGCGTGGCGTGTTGATGACGAGGCTGATCTCACCGGCGGCGATCAGATCGACGGCGGTGGTCAGCGGATTGCATCCAGGGTCTGACCCCGGATGCAATCCGTCGTCCGTCACGTCATGCACCGTCACGTCATGCACTTTGGCGACCACCTGGTCGACCGGCGAGTCGAAGGCGGCGAGATAGGCGGCCGTGCCCTCGGTGGCGGCGATGCCGAGGCCCAGCTGGCGCATCCGCTTGGCGACGACGAGACCGGCCGGCTTGTCGTCGTCAGCCAGCGAGAGGAACACGGTGCCCGATGTGGGCAGGATCGTCCCCGCAGCCAGCTCGGCCTTGTAGAACGCCGGGCCGAACGTGTCGGCGATGCCCATCACCTCGCCCGTCGAGCGCATCTCGGGGCCGAGCGCGGGGTCGACGTCGGGGAAGCGGTTGAACGGCATCACCGCTTCCTTCACCGCCACGTGCCCACCGACCGGTGGTTGCAGCAGGCCTTCGGCGCGCAGTTCGGCGAGCGTCGAGCCGAGCATCACGCGGGTGGCGACCTTGGCGAGCGGCACCCCGGTGGCCTTGGCGACGAACGGCACAGTGCGACTCGCCCGCGGGTTGGCCTCGATCACGTACACGGTCGTGCCCATCACCGCGTACTGCACGTTGATCAAGCCACGCACGTCGAGCCGCTTGGCGATCGCCGCGGTGTACGACTCCATGACCTCGACCACCCAGGCCGGCAGGTTCTGCGGCGGCAACGCGCACGCCGAGTCTCCCGAGTGCACCCCGGCCTCTTCGACGTGTTCCATCACACCGCCGATGAGCACCTCACCGGTGTGGTCGCGGATGGCATCGACGTCGACCTCGGTCGCATCGGCGAGGAAGCGGTCGATCAACACCGGACGCTCGGCGGAGAGGCCACCCTCCTTGCCGAGGGAACCGAATCCGGCGAGCTCGTCCATCGCCCGCGCCAGGTGGCCGCGGTCGTGGACGATCTGCATGGCCCTCCCACCGAGCACGTAACTCGGCCGTACGAGCACGGGGAAGCCGACCTCGTCGGTGATCGCCAGCGCCTGTTCCAGGTCGGCGGCCGTGCCACCGGGTGGCTGGGGCACGCGCAGCTCGTAGCAGATCTCGTTCCAGCGCTCGCGGTCCTCGGCGGCGTCGATCGAGTCGGGTGACGTGCCGGCGATGAGCTCCTTGGGGAGGAGCTTGGCGAGCTTCAGCGGGGTCTGGCCGCCGAGCGACACGATGATCTGCTCGGGGCGTTCCGCAGCGATGACGTTGAGCACGTCCTCCTGCGTGAGCGGCTCGAAGTAGAGACGGTCCGACGTGTCGTAGTCGGTCGAGACCGTCTCCGGGTTGCAGTTGACCATGATCGTCTCGAACCCCGCCTCGCGAAGCGCGAACGACGCATGGACGCAGCAGTAGTCGAACTCGATGCCCTGCCCGATGCGGTTCGGACCCGACCCGAGGATGACCACCTTGCGGGCGCCGGACTCGCGCACCTCGCACTCGTCCTCGTAGGTCGAGTAGTGGTACGGCGTCTCGGCGGCGAACTCGGCCGAGCACGTGTCGACGGTCTTGTACGTCGGCACGACGTCGAGTACCTCGCGGGCCGCGCGCACGTCGCCCTCGGCGCATCCCCAGAGGTAGGCGAGTTGCGCGTCGGAGAAGCCGAGGCGCTTCGCCCGTCGCCAATCGCGGCGGGACATGGCATCGAACCCGGTGTCCACGAGCGCCGCCCGTTCCTCGACGATCATCGACATCTGGTCGAGGAACCACGGGTCGATGCCGGTGGCGGCGTGGATCGCCTCGATGGTGATGCCGCGCCGGAGCAGCTCACCGACCTCGTGGATCCGCTCCGGAGTGGGAATCGCCGCGTGCGCCAGCATCTCGTCGTCGCTACGCCCGTCCCACTGCTTTTCGGCGGGGTCGGCGTTGAGGCCGAGCCGGCCCTGTTCCAGCGAGCGCAATGCCTTTTGCAA
>CAZQCP010000080.1:2686-13479 GCA_964592115.1 uncultured Ilumatobacteraceae bacterium | reverse complement strand
GGGAACTGGATCGACCATCTCGTGTTCGCCGCGCCGTCACTCGAGGTGGGGATCGGCCACGTCCACGCGTCCACCGGCACGGCGCCGGTGTTCGGCGGACGCCACGAGGGAGCAGGGACGCACAACGCGCTGCTGTCGCTCGGCGCGCCGACCTATCTCGAGGTGCTCGCGCCGGATCCGGAACAGGCGACACCGTCGCCGCTCCTCGGGCCCGACGCACTGAGCGCGCCCGTGCTGCACGGGTTCGCCATCGGATGCGACGACCTCGATGATGCTGTCGCCGACCTGCGCGCCGCCGGGATCGAGGGCGTCTCCGACCCGTTCCCGATGACCCGCCGCACCGCGGAGGGAACCGAGCTCTCGTGGCGGTTGGCGTTCATCGACGGGCCGTTCGCCGGTGCCCGGCCGTTCCTCATCTCGTGGGGCGACACGCCGAGCCCAGCCGACACGAGTCCCGTCGGTGGGCGCCTCGTCGCGTTGCGGGCGGGTGATCCGGACCCTGATTCGGCCCGGCGGCCACTCGCCGTGCTTGGCGTCGACGTGACGGTCGAGGCGTCTGCGGCCGTGTGGCTGCGCGCCACGATCGAGGCGCCCGGCGGGATGGTCGAACTCGGTTGAGATTCGCGCTGGAGCGTCACAACGGGGTCTGACCCTGTTGTGACGCTCAGCCGGGGACGAGCAGGACGCGGCCGAACGCCTGGCGGCTCTCGATGTAGGCATGCGCCGCAGCCGCTTCACTCAGCGGGAAGACCCGGTCGATCACGGCGCGGAGCTCGCCGGCCGCCATGTCGTCGAAGATGCCGGCGATCATCCGGTGCGCCCGGTCGCCGCTCAGCAGCTCGGCGCCGAGGAAGTAGCCGACCAATGTCTGGTTGTTGCCCTTCATCGCGGACACGTCGAGTGGCTCGGGCACGCCTCGCCCAGCGTCGCCCACGCTCACGCAGCGACCACGGTACGCGAGTGCGGCGAGGCTGCCGCGCAGGGTGTCGCCACCGACCGAGTCGACGATCACATCGACGCCGCGGCCGTCGGTGAGCCGTCGTGACGCTTCCACGAAGTCGTCGGTCACGTAGTTGATGCCCTCGTCGAGACCGAGCTCGCGCAAGCGATCGAGGCGTTCGTCGCTCGACGCTGTCGCGAGCACCCGCGCCCCCGCCCGATGGGCGAGCTGGATCGCGGCGACACCGACACCGCCTGCACCGGCGTGGACGAGCGCCGTCTCGCCCTCGTGGAGCCGCCCGAACTCGAACAGGCAGTCGTGCGCGGTGCCGAACGCGACGGGCACGACCGCGGCGTCCGTCAGGTCGAGACCGTCGGGCACCTTCCAGCAGAACGACTCCGCCGCTGTCCGTAGCTCGGCGTGCGAGCCGTCCATACCGACGGTGACCACCCGGTCACCTGGAGCGAACGCTGTCACCCGCTCCCCCACCTGCAGCACCGTTCCCGCCGCCTGATAGCCGACGATGTGCGGCGTCGCAGTGAGTGCCCCGCCGAGCCGGTTCAGGGTGTCGCCACCTTCGATGCTCACCGCCTCCACGGCTACCAACACCTCGCCGGAGCGAGGTTCGGGGTCGGGCACGTCCTCGTACCGGAACACATCCGGCGCGCCGTTCTCGTAGTACACCGCAGCCTTCATCGCAGCTCTCCCCTCGTTCGATGTCGTGGTCACACACCACGTGGACGCGAATCGTACGGCGAGGGCGTCGATCACGTGCGGGCAGGGCTACTCGAAGTCGGCGAAGCGCGGCGCGCCGTCTTCGAGGGGAGTTCTGGCGCTGTTCGCGACGTAGCTGATGGCGTGATACCAGCCGGCCAGCATCAACAGATCGAGGAGCTGCTCGACGGTGAACATCGACGCCAGCGGCGACCATGTGGTGTCGGTGATGGCGGCGTGGTCGTGCAGCTCATCGACGGCGCGGATGAGGGCCGCTTCGTCGCTCGACCAGCACGGATCGTCCGGCGAGCCATCGGTGATCGAACGCTTCTGATCGTTCGTGAGACCAACGCGGTCACCGAAGAACGCCAGATGAACGCCCCACTCGTATTCGCATCGACAACGAGCCGTGACTCGATCGATCACGAGCTCGCGCTCACGCATCGACAGCGAAAGCCGTTTGGAGAGTTCGTACCCGCCCCAGTCGGCCATGGCCGTCGTCATCGGCAGGTTCCTCGCGAAGGTCCGGAACAAGCCGATGGGCGGGACGCCTGGAGGCATCATCGATTCGAGTTGACGGGCCACGACCACCTCGTACGGCGGGCGGAGCGGTGCGATTCTCGGGTTCGTCATGTGACGTCCTCTCTGGTCGGCTATGTTTCGGGAATCGAAACACAGAGATGCACCGTAATGTTTCTGATTCCGAAACACAAGGGCGAGCCGTGAGCCGCGTCCGAAACCCGAAACCAGGCGGACCCGTTCGAGGGTCGTCGACCGGTCGACCGGTCATGGCCGCACTCGACCTGCTTGGGCGGCGATGGTCGCTCCGCGTGCTCTGGGAGCTTCGCGACGGTCCCGTCGGGGCACGTGCGCTGCTCGATCGCTGCCCGGGTCTGTCATCGAGCGTCCTGTACGACCGCATGCGCGAGCTGTCAGCAGCCGGGTTGTTGGAGAAGGACGAGCATGGCGACTATCGACTCACCGAGCTCGGTGGGAGCCTCGGCGCCGCGCTCGCCCCGCTCGACGCGTGGGCGCAGCGTTGGGCCGCGCAAACTCAACCGTGACAACGTCAGACGGAACAGGGCGAGTCGAGCGTGACGACGCCCGTGTCGGCGTCGAGCCTCGCATGCACGCCGAGTGGGATGGCGACCTGATCGGGTGCACCGTCTGCTCCCGCGACGTCGTGCCCGCAGTCGAGTCCACCCAGAACCGGAACCCCGAGCTTGCCCAGTTGGTCGTCGAGCACATCGGCGATCGTCCAGCCTCGATCCGTCACATCGCGGAAGCCCTCGAACGACCCCAACACGACGCCGCGGACGCCTTCGAGGCTGCCCGAGCGGATCAACTGGGTCAGCAGCCGATCGACGAATCCGAGGCCCTTGTGCTTCTGATCCTCGATGAACAGGATCGCGCCGTCGAGCTCAGGCAGCCGGGCCCCTACCGAGGTGGCGAGCGCGGTCAGGTTGCCGCCGATGATCGTCCCCTCGGCACGGCCAGGGACCCGCACCTGCGCAGAGACTGACCCTGGGCGGCTGTGGACCACGAGTGGTTCGCTCGTCATCAAGAGTTGCCGCACGCTGGCTCGCGCGGTCGCACCGGCGAGCGCACCGTGGATCGAGGGCAGCCGACCGTGCTGCCACAGTGCGAGGTGGAGGTACGTGATGTCGCTGAAGCCGACGAGCATCTTCGGATCGGCGCTGGCCGCCGCGAAGTCGACCACGTCGGCGATGCGATAGGCGCCGGCGCCGCCCCGCGTGGCGATGATCGCGCGGACGTCACGGTCTCGGTATGCCTCGTTGAGATCCGACAAGCGGTCCTCGTCGCGGCCCGCGCAGAACCCGAACTCGTCCAACGCGTGCGCTCCGACGTCGACTCGCAACCCCCATCCCTGCAGGATCGAGATCGACTCCTCCAACCAGGCGCGGTCCGGGTAGCTGGCTGGAGACACCAAGCGAACGAGGTCACCCTCACGCAGCGGAGAGGGCCAAGGTTGACGATCCACCATCGCCACTCTTGCACGGGCCGGCGTGGTGGTCGCCGACCCGACCGGAGCCGACGTCAGCGCGCTGTGGGAGGCGGTGTTCGCGGGGAAGGTCGTCTCACCCGAGACCGTCGCAGAGATGACGCGAGCCCACAATGGGGTGCCGGAGATGTCGACGCAGTACGGCCTCGGGTTCTGGCTCGACGACTCCGCCGGCACCGTGTCGCTGCACGGCTTCGATGCGGGCGTCGGGTTCGTCTCCACGCACGACCACGACCGGCGGGTCACGGCGACCGTGTTGCGCAATCAGACGCGGGGCGCATGGCCGACCGGTCAGCGCCTCGTCCAGTTGCTCGCCGCGTGGAGGTAGGGACCGCCGAGGTCGTCCAGATCGTCGAACGCGAGTGGACGCAGCACGAGGCGATCTGTCGTCAACGTCGGCCACGCCATCCCGGCAGCGTCCGAGCGAGGTGTGAGATTGCATCCGGGGTCAGACACCACATGCAACCGCGCACCAGCGCCAGACCGGCCAACATCACGCGTGCCGTTGCATGTGGTGTCTGACCCCGGATGCAATCTCACACCAGCGCCAGACCGGCCAACATCACGCGTGCCGTTGCATGTGGTGTCTGACCCCGGATGCAATCTCACACCAGCGCCCGGGTGCCGTGACACGATCAGAGGCACCGGCACAACACGAGGAGACGACGATGGCCCGCTACACGGTGCAGAACAAGTACATCAAGGCAGGGTTCATTGCCGATGCCGAGGACAAGATCGAAGAAGCGATTCAACCCGTCTTGGATGCCGGGACGAACAACGGTTGGACGCTTCATTCGTTCCAGGCGACGGCGGCGGCAAAGGGCACCAATCTCGTGTTCATCTGGCAACTGCCTGGCTGACACTCGACGTCTCGCCCGGCCTGTCAACCCTGTAACACCCCCTCGTCAGAATGGGGGTATGGACGTCGAGTTCGTCTCGGGGATTGCGGAGCGATCGGTGGATCAGCTCGCCGACGAGCTCGTCGACTGTGCGGGTGCCGATCTCGACGATCGGCTCCGCAGTCTCGAGTTGCTGCATCGGAAGGTCGAGGCGGAGCTGGCGTTGACGATCGCGCGTAGCGACGCGACCGGCCTGTACGACGTCGACGGGCATCGGTCGATGAAGGGATACCTGCGGGCCACGTGCAACTGGTCCAACGGCGAGGTTGCCGTGCGCCGCCGTCTCGCCCGTGCCGGCGATCACGTGCCCGGCCTGGCCGAGGCGCTGCACACCGGCTACATCGGCGTCGCCCAGGCCAACGTGATCGCCAAGCTCTACGCCAACCCTCGGATCCGGGACCGCGTGGTCGAGTGCGCGGCGACGTTGCTCGAGGTCGCCGAGCACTACGACTTCGACGACTTCACCCGGGCGATGCAACGCTTCGAGATGCTGGCCGACCTCGACGGTGCTCACCGCGACCTCGACGAGCGTCGCGAGGCACGCAACGCGCGGGTCACCAACCTGGCGGGCGAGCTCCATCTCGACGCCACCGGCGGCGACCCGCTCGTGAACGACGAGCTCGAGCAGATCTTCAAGCGCTTCGTCGAGCATGAGTTCCGCATCGACGCTGCGGCCCGCCGCGAGGAGCATGGCGACGAGGCATCCGGCAAGCCGCTGGCCCGCACGCATCAACAACGCTGCTACGACGCGTTCGTCGACCTGATGCGCCGTGCCGATGCCCACCTCACCGACCAGCCCGGCCACGTTGCCGCGCCGGCCCGCACCCGCACGAACCTGCTCATCGACGAGCACACGTGGGCACTCACGCTCGCCGACAGCGGTCTCGCGCCGACCAACGACGTCACCGGCCAACCGGTCGACCCGTTCACCGGTCTTCCGCTCGACGATGTTCCCGATCTGCTCGCCCGGCTGATGGCCGACCCCGCCACCTTCGTGCGCATGCGCTGCGAGACGAGCGCCGGCACACTGCTGCACCCGCACCAGGTGCTCAGAGCGACGCTCGCCGGATACATCCGCCGCGTCGTCGTGAATGCCCAGGGGGTGCCGATCAACCTCGGCCGCTCGCGGCGCCTCTTCACCGGCCCCGCCCGCGACGCCGCCACGCTGCTCGCCACCCACTGCGAACACGCCGGCTGCGACCTCCCCGACGACTTCTGCGAGGTCGACCACATCACCGAGTGGGGAGACCACGGCGCGACCGACCAGGAGAACGCTGCAGTCGACTGCAGCTACCACAACCGCGTCAAGAACCAACGCAGGTTCAACACTCGACGTGACCGACTCGGGCGAGCGTGGACCATCCGCCCCGACGGCACCGTGATCCTGCCGGTCGGGGCGCGACCGCCGGTGTTCCCTCCCGGTGAGACCGCTCGCCGTGATGCCGGCGACGATGGCGATCCCGACTCCGAGAGTCCAGCCCATCCCGACGGCGCAGCTGACCCCGACGCCGCCTAACAGCTCCGACCCAGCACGGCCCGACGACCGTGAACGCGCCGCCTGGCTGCGGTCGGGACCGTCTCGGTCAGGCCGGAGGGTAGACGCCCATCTGCTTGGCCTTGTCGGTCTGCCAGAAGATGTCGGCGATCTCGTCGATGTAGCTCACGAGCTGCTTGCCGACTTCGGGATCCATCGACTTCTTGGCCTCACCGGCCTGGTGGATCGCCTTCCAGAACAGCTCGTGGAGCTGAGGGAACTCCTCGAAGTGCGCCGGAGCGAAGAAGTCGGCCCACAGCACCATCAGGTGGTGCTTGCACTCCTCGGCGCGCTGCTCCTTGATGAAGATGCAGCGCGTGCGGAACACCTCGTCGTCGGAGTCGGCGTACTTCTCGGCAGTCTTTTGGACCGACAGTGCCTCGATCTTCGCCTGGGCGGGGTCGTACACCCCGCAGTAGAGATCGCAGTGGGCGTGGGCGATGGTTGCCGATGCGAAAAGCTTGCCGAGCATGTTGTCGTCTCCTCTTTGAGTTCTGTGTCGAGTCGTTCGGTGTCGGGGGAAGTCACCTGGTCGACGTAGGTCTTCCCAACGCGGCATCCAGCCGAAACATACACTCCCGACCATGGTCGCGCCCGGTCCACCCCCGGCACGACACGTTCTCGGCGGCGACGAAGGGGGTTGAGGACGGTGTGCTGGCGGGCAGTGCGCCGCCGACTCCCCCGCCGTTTCGTCGTCGCTGATCGCTCGATGGAGCCGACGCTGGTCGCGGGGCAGGGACTGATCACGATCCCCAGCGACACGGCGCGCGTCGGTCAGCTGCGCTGCTTCGAACACCCGGCGCGGGCAGGCTTCTGGCTCGTCAAGCGGGTCACCGACGTGCATGACGACGGCACGATGACCGTGCTGTCGGACAACCGCGACGTCACCCTCGCCGACTCGCGAACGTTCGGCCCGGTCCCCGTCGCCGGTTCCTGTCGCGTCGTGGTACGCGTCCCGAGTCGATGGATGTGATCGCCGCGTAGCCTCGATCGCATGGAGCAGATGCAGATCGTCTCAGCCCTCTTCGTCGAGAACTTCGAGATGCGCCAGGCCGATGGCGGCGCCACTCGCATCGACCTCACGGGCGTGATGTTCTCCCAAGCGGCGCCCCAGCCGGTGCCTGTCACGATCGCACCGCATCTCGTCGGGTTGATCTTCTGCCCGCCGTCGGTGTCCGGAAGTGGTGTGTTCGAGGTCGTGTTCCGAGCCGGCACCGACGAGGACAGCGAACAGTTGGCCCGCAACGTCAGCCCGTTCACCGTCGAGCCGGGCAAGTTCACGTACCGACTCGTCCGCGGCGAGTTGGAGTTCGAGGAGTACCGCCAGGTGTTCGCCCACTGCCGCGTCGGCCAGGGACCGTGGACGATCGTTCCGTTCACACTGTTGCCCCCGGCATGATCACGCGGCCCGACGGGATACTGTTCTCCCACGTGCCGCTGACCCCCGAACAGGACCGCCTCGCCGTCGCGCTCATCCGCGGGATGGCGATGGACGCACCACTCGCCGCGAACAGCGGCCACCAAGGAACGGCGATGGCGCTCGCCCCGCTGGCCCACGTGCTGTACAGCCGCGTGCTGCGCTACGACCCCGCCGATTGCGACTGGCCGAACCGGGATCGATTCGTGCTGTCCAACGGCCACGCGTCGATCCTCCAGTACTCCGCGCTGTTCCTCGCCGGCGCCGGCCTCGAGCTCGACGACCTGCGCCAGTTCCGCCAGTGGGAGTCCCGGACCCCGGGTCACCCCGAAGCCGGGCACACGAAGGGCATCGAGGTCACCACTGGTCCGCTCGGACAGGGCTTCGCCAACGCCGTCGGCATGGCGATCGCGGAGGAGAACCTGCGCGCCCGTTTCGGTGCCGACGCGATCGACCATCACACGTTCGTGGTCGCCGGCGACGGTTGTCTGATGGAGGGCATCAGCCACGAAGCGGCCTCGCTCGCCGGCCACCTGCGCCTCCACAAGCTGATCTGCGTGTTCGACGACAACCGCATCACGATCGACGGACGCACCGATCTTGCCGTCAGCGACGACGTGGCGATGCGCTTCCATGCCTATGGCTGGAACGTCGTCCAGCTCGGCGAAGTCGGCGACGACCTCGACGCACTGGAGGCGGCACTGGACGCCGCCAAGGCGGAGACGGAGCGGCCGACGTTGCTGATGTTGCGCACCGTGATCGGCGCGCCGTCGCCCGACCACCAAGACACTGCGGGAGCCCACGGCAATCCGTTCAGCGCCGACGATGTGACCCGCACGAAGCAGGTGCTGGGCATCCCCGACGAACCGTTCTGGGCACCCGGCGATCTCGTGACCGCGTATCGCGAGCATGTGGCCGCCCGCGGACGCGTGCTGCACGACGCGTGGCGCGACGCGAGCAGCGTCGTCACAGCCGACGACGATTGGGCGGCCGCGTGGGACAGCACGGGCACCGAAGGTTGGGACGCCGATCTGCCCGTGTACCCGCACGGGGAGTCGGTGGCGACGCGCAAGGCGATCCAGAAGGCGCTCGACGCGACCTACGACAACCTGCCGGGGCTCGTGTCCGGATCGGCCGACCTCACCGGCTCCAACGGCACCGGCCTCGACCGCACGACCGCGTTCACCGCCGACGACCGCGCCGGCCGCTACGTCCACTACGGCGTGCGCGAACATGCCATGGGCGCCGCGCTCGTGGGGATGGCGCAGCACGGCGGGATCCTGCCGATCTCGGGCACGTTCTTCGTGTTCTCCGACTACATGCGACCGTCGATCCGCCTGGCCGCGCTCTCGCGGGCGAAGGCTTGCTTCGTGTTCACCCACGACTCCGTCGGCGTCGGCGAGGACGGCCCGACGCACCAACCGATCGAGCAGCTCGCCTCGCTGCGGGCGGTCCCTGGTCTCCACGTCGTCCGCCCAGCCGACGGGAACGAGACGATCCAGGCGTGGGCCGACATCGTGCGTCACGACGGTCCGTCGGCGCTGATCCTCAGCCGGCAGAACATCACGGTGACGACCGATGGCTCGGCCGTCCGTCGTGGCGCAGGGATCGTCTCCGACTCCGACGAAACGCCGGCGGTGGTGCTCATCGGTACGGGGAGCGAGGTTGCGGTGTGCGTCGCCGCCGCCGAGCAGCTCCGTGCATCGGGCACGCCGACTCGGGTGGTGAGCTTGCCGAGCTGGGACCGCTTCGCCGAGCAGGGCGCCGCGTACCGCGCCGAGATGCTTCCGCCGGGCGTGCCGGTACTGTCGGTGGAAGCGGGCACGACGTTCGGATGGGAGCGCTATGCCAACGACTCGATCGGCATCGACCGTTTCGGTGCCAGTGCCCCAGGGGAACTCGTGTTGGACAAGCTCGGGATCAACGTCGACCACGTGGTCGAGCGGGCTCGGGCGCTCGCCGGCTGACGCCGACGCCGACCAAACAGGAGGTTGGGCATGGACAACAAGCTGATCGCTCTCTACGAGGAGCAGGGCCAGAGCGCGTGGCTCGACAACTTGAAGCGCGGCTACATCACGTCGGGGGAGCTCGCCGAGTTGCGCGACCGAGGCGTGCGGGGGCTCACGTCCAACCCCTCGATCTTCCAGAAGGCGATCGCCGGATCGAACGACTACGACGCCCAGTTCCGTGACCTCCGCGCCGATGGCAACGCGGTCATCGACGACTACTGGTCGCTCGTGATCGAGGACATCAACGGCGCCTGCGACGTCTTCTCGGACGTATACGACCGCTCCAACGGCATCGACGGGTACGTCTCCGTCGAGGTCGACCCAGGCCTCGCCCACGACTCACCGGGAACCGAAGCAGCCGCCCGCGAGCTCCACGAGCGCATCGCCCGGCGCAACCTCATGGTCAAGATCCCGGGCACCGAAGCCGGTCTTGCCCCGATCGAGCAGATGATCGCCGAAGGTCGCAACATCAACGTCACCTTGATCTTCAGCCTCGACCGCTACGAGCAGGTGATCGAGGCATACATCAGCGGGCTCGAACGGCTGGCCGCTGATGCTGGCGCCGACCTGTCGCGTGTGGCGAGCGTCGCCAGCTTCTTCATCAGTCGCGTCGATACCGAGGTCGACCGTCGCCTCGACGCCATCGGCACGGACGACGCTCTCGCGCTGCGCGGCAAGGCCGCGGTTGCCCAGGGCAAGCTCGCCTACCAACTGTTCCTCGACCGGTTCAGCGGCGCGCGCTGGGAGGCGCTGACCGCCCGCGGCGCTCGGGTGCAGCGGCCGTTGTGGGCGTCGACGTCGACGAAGAACCCCGACTACCCCGACACGCTGTACGTCGACGAGCTGATCGGCCCCGACACGGTCAACACGCTGCCGGATGCGACGATCGAGTCGTTCGTCGACCACGGCACGCTGGCCCGGCGAGTCGACGCCGATGTCGACGAGGCCCGCCGTGTGTGGGACGCGCTGGCCGCGGTCGGTGTCGACATGGATGACGTGGCCGACCAGCTCGAACGCGAGGGCGTGTCGAGCTTCGAGAAGGCCTTCGGCGAGTTGATCACCACACTCGAGACCAAAGCCGCCGAACTGACCTGAGACGTCGGGTCGAGCAGGCACATCGGCTGATCGATACTGTTCGCCCATGAACGAGGGAATCTTGGGGCCGATCGACGGATCAACACACGTGACGTTCGGGCCGGTTGAGATCGACATCGCCGCCGTCGGCGACGCGCGGATCAAGCGGCTGGTGTACCCACC
>CAZQCP010000080.1:0-2586 GCA_964592115.1 uncultured Ilumatobacteraceae bacterium | reverse complement strand
CGCTCCGAGCCGATCGCTCGACAATCCGCGCGATACATCCCCGACGTCTCGAATCAGCAAGCGGTCGACGTAGCTGTCGAACCACACCGAACGCATCCGCTCGGTGAGTCCACGCACCTCGGGGTAGCCACCGCAGGCAAGCGCAGCGATGTAGTCGGCCCGACTCCAGGCGCTCACCGCGCCCTGCAGGACATCGCCAGAAAAACGCCCAGGTCGACGGTCCACATCGATGGCGGACTTGACCGCCAGGAGCAGCGATGGTGCCCGCCGGATCTCATCGACGACGAGCGTGCCATCGCCTGCCTGGCGGACGAAGGCCCGCGGATCCGCGACCGCCGCCTCGCGGATGTCGTCGTCGTCGAGGCTGACGCACACCCGGGAGCGTTGTCACGCTCAGACATCGATCCAGCGGCGGGGGTAGCCCTGCGCACCGTTCGGCGCAGTCGGGGCCGGCTCGGCGGACTGCGGATTGCCATCGCCGTCGAACGCCCGCGCCTCGACCATGTGCCTGCCCGGCTCGACCGTGATCTCGGCTCGCCACTGCACCCACGTGTCGAGTGAGGGGACGCCGCCGAGCTCGGCTTCTTGCCATGGTCCTTCGTTCACGCGCACTTCGACGCGAGAGACACCGCGGTGCACCGCCCACGCCACGCCGGCCACGACTCGCCCGTCCGCGGACGCGCTGGGTCGGTCGGTGTCGATGCGCGCCATCGTCTTCACCGGGCCGAGCTTCGACCAGCCACGCGGCACCCAGTAGGCGTCGTAGTCCTGCCAGCCGGTCAATTCGATCGACGTCACCCACTTCGTCGCCGACACGTAGCCGTACAGCCCGGGCACGACGAGGCGCGCCGGATAGCCGTGCCGTGGGGGCAACGGCTCGCCGTTCATGGCGATCGCCAACAACGCGTCGCGCCCGTCCATGATCACCTCGGTCGGGGAACCTGCGGTCCAGCCGTCGTCGGAGCGACTCACCACCTGATCGGCGCCGGGCAGCAGACCCGCCTCGTCGAGCACGTCGGCGAGCAGCACCCCCTGCCAGCGAGCGTTGCCGATGAGGTCGCCGCCAACGGGGTTCGACACGCACGACAGCGTCACGTATCGCTCGACCTGTGGGCGAGCGAGCAGGTCGTCGAACGTCAAGTCGAGCTCGCGCTCGACGAGACCGTGGACCCGGAGGTGCCACGTGTCTTTGGAGATCTGGGGCACGACCAGCGCGGTGTCGATGCGGTAGAACGCGTCGTTCGGCGTGATGAACGGGTACGCGCCCTCGACGCCCGCCAGCAGGTCGGCGTCAGCGGGGAGCGGCGGCGCAGCGTCGGCCGGCAGCGGGAGCCGCTCGGCCAGCAGCACGCGCTCGCCATCGACCTCGCGCTCCCGCTGCAGCAGTCGCCCGAGCCCACCCGCCGCGATCGCGAGCGCCCCGACCCCGAACGCGCCGCCCACGAATCGTCGACGGTTCACGCCCATCGGTTCTGCCGCCGGAGCATCGGCGACAAGACCGCCCGGCTCGAGCAGCCGAGCGAGGAGCACGAGGACCCCGACCGCGACGGCCGTGCCGATGAGTGTCGGCGCCAGCTTGGCGAGCGACGGTGCAGGACGCTGCAACACAGCCAGGCAGCCAAGGGCACCGACAGCAACAGTGACCCCGATCGCTGCCTGGAGTCGGCCGCGCTCGGCGAGCGTCCCGACGACGACTCCGGCCACGAGGAGGACGACGAGCATGCCGACCACCAGCACCGCCTTGTCGTCGTCGCCGAACGTGGAGATCGCCCAGTCCTTGATCGGCGTCGGTACCCGATCGATCACCTCCTGGCCGACTGCCACCACAGGCGACGAGGCGTTGCCGATGACGCCGACGACCAGCTCGGCGACCGCCAGCCCGGCGACGGTTGCGGCAAGGCCGAGCAGCGGCCCGATCCACCACCCGCGCCTCTCGGCGCCGTCGCTCGGCTCCATCGCAGCCCAGCCTGACATGCCGGGCGTCGGCGATGCCATCGCCCGGTCGAGCGTCCCCATGCGGCGAACTACCGTCGGGTGCCGTCGTCTCGACCTGAAGGGGGAGCTCATGTCACCGTCACTCCTACGCGCACGCTGGGCAGCGATCGGCGCGGCCATCGCCATCACGCTCGGAGGTGGCGGGCTCGGCATCGTCCAAGCCGTCCAGTCGACCGGCGAGCGTGCCACCTACGCCGCCATCGCGCCGTGCCGCTTGATGGACACCCGCGCCGCATCTCCCGTCCCGGGACGGCACACCCCGATCGGACCCGGCGAAGTCCACACTCAGAACGCGCACGGCGACAACGGGCAATGCACATCGATCCCCGCGGACGCGACGGCGCTCACGCTCAACGTGACTGCCCTCGACGCCACCTCGCCGACGTACCTCACGTTCTGGCCCGCCGATCTCCCCCAGCCCAACGCGTCGCATCTCAATCCGACGACCGGCCAGGCACCGACACCGAACGCCGTCAACGTCGACATCTCCCCCACCGGCCAGTTCAAGATCTTCAACGAGCGCGGCACCGTCAACGTCATCGTCGACATCACCGGCTACTACGTCGACCACAACCACGACGATCGCTACCC
>CAZQCP010000079.1:3129-13806 GCA_964592115.1 uncultured Ilumatobacteraceae bacterium | reverse complement strand
CGACCTTCGGGTTATGAGCCCGACGAGCTACCGAACTGCTCCACCCCGCGGCGAAGGACTCATATGGTACGCGCGACCTCCACGAATCGCAACGCCTCGACGTTCGACCCGGCAGCCGACCGACGCGCACACTTGGCCCTGATCGCTGAGCGCGGAGCGACCGCCTGCGGGCAACGGGGCAGCACTGCGCATCACACTCGGGTCCTGAGACAGTTCGGGACGTTGGTCCCTGTTGACCGGCGTCGATCGCGGTCACAATCAGGGCGGAACCTGAGAGGAGTCCCACCTTGTTCGCACACCTCATCGTCCCGGTCGACCCATGGTCGATGTCGACCCTGTCCATTCGCGTCGCCGCGGAGCTCGCCGCGTCCGCGGGCGCGTCCGTCGATCTCTACGCGGTCACGGCCTTCGCCGAAGACCGCGTCGCGACGGCCAAGATGCTCGCCGAGATCGTCGCCGAGCACGACCCACTCCCGGTGCAGCCGACCCAGCACGTCCTCGTCGCCCAGTCGGTGTCGGAAGCGATCGCCGAGCGATTCGCGGCCACGAACGACGCGCTGATCGTGATGAACTCGCACGGCCGCGGGCGGTCGGCGTCGGTGCTCGGCAGCACGACCACCGAACTGCTCGCCGCGACCGGGGCGCCGATCGTCGTCATCGGGCCGAATGCGGCCGATCAGCCTGCCCGTACCAGTGGCACCTACGTCGTCCCGATCGACGGATCCGAGCGCGCCGACGGCATCTTGCCGATCGTCAGTGACTGGGCCGAGGCCTTCGGCGGCGACCCACTGCTCGTCGAGGTGGTCCACGCCGGGGAGATCCCCGACGACGTCGTACCGACCGCCGGTGTCGCAGCACGCGCCGGACAACTCAGCGACCGGCTCGGCCGGCCGGTCGACTACGACACGCTCAACGACTCCCGCCCAGGCCGAGCCATTCTCGACTTCGCCGACCGGCGCGACGCATCGTTCGTCTTCATGGCCACGCACGGACGCACCGGCACCACGCTGCTGCGCGCCGGGTCGGTCGCCGCCGATGTCGTTCGCCACTCGACGTGCCCCGTCGTGATGTTCCGTCCCACAGATCTCGGCACGCCCGACACATCCGCCGACGTTCCACGGCCTGCATGATGAGCGGACCCGCCGGCACCACGCTGCAGTTCCTTGGCGCAGCCGGGACCGTCACCGGGTCGAAGTTCCTGATCGCCCACAACGACACGCGCATCCTCGTCGACTGCGGTCTCTACCAGGGCCTGCGCGAACTGCGCGAGCGCAACTGGGCGCCGATGCCGTTCGACGCGGCGACGCTCGACGCGGTCGTGCTCACCCACGCCCACCTCGACCACTGTGGCTACCTCCCTCGGCTGGTCGCCGAAGGATTCTCCGGACCCGTGTATGCATCTCGGCGCACGTGCGAACTGGCGCGGATCGTGCTCCCCGACGCAGGGTACCTCCAGGAGGAAGAGGCGTCGTATGCCCGACGCAAGGGCTACTCCCGTCACGATCCGGTACTGCCGTTGTTCACCGAGGACGACGCTCACGCCGCCACCCAACTCCTCGTCCCGATCGACTTCGGCGCCACGCGCGAGGTCGCTCCCGATGTCGCGATCCGCCTCAGCCGTGCCGGTCACATCCTCGGCGCGGCGAGCGTCGCCGTGCACGTCGGCGCGAGCGAGGAGGCCACCGTCGCGGTCAGCGGCGACCTCGGGCGCGACAACCACCCGTTCCTCGTCCCGCCGGACCGGGCCCCGGCGGCATCGAACGTGCTCGTCGAGTCGACCTACGGCAACCGTCTCCACGACGACAGCGACGGACCGGCGCTGCTCGCCGACACGATCAACGCCACGATCGAGCGCGGCGGCAGTGTGATCATCCCCGCGTTCGCGGTCGACCGCACCGAGGTGCTGCTGCACCACCTCGCCGAGCAGTCCGCTTCGGGTCGCCTCCCCCGCGGCCTGCCGGTCTTCGTCGACAGCCCGATGGCACTCGCCGCGCTGCGCGTCTATCGGCGCGCGTTGGCCGACGGCGACCCCGACATCCGACCCGAGATCGCGGGCACCGATCCGTTCGCCGTGCCGAACCTCCGCGAGGTCAGCGACGTCGAAGGCTCGAAGGCGCTCAATCATCCGGCCGAGCCGTGCGTGATCGTGTCGGCTGCCGGGATGGCCAGCGGCGGGCGGGTCGTGCATCACCTCGCGCACGCCCTCCCCGACTCGCGGAACTCGGTGGTGCTCGTCGGATTTCAGGCTGCTGGCACGCGCGGCCGCAGCCTGCTCGAGGGAGCGTCCGAGCTGAAGATGCTCGGGCGCTACGTGCGCGTGCGCGCCCAGGTCGTCAACCTGCCGCACTTCTCCGTGCACGCCGACGCCGGCGAACTGACACGTTGGGTCGGATCGTCGGGTCATGCACCGGATTCGGTCTACGTCGTGCACGGCGAGCGGGACGGCGCTACGGCACTCGCCGAACGGATCCGCCAGACGCTGGACTGGACGGCTGTGGTGCCGCGCTACGCCGAGCGAGTACTCCTCGCGTAGCGGCGGCCGAGCTGTCGGAACCTGCGCCGAGCATCGGCGACCGATCGATCCGGCTACTGCGTTTCGAGACGGCTCGCCTCGCGAGTCGCATGCGGGTTGAGTTCGAGACCGCGTGAACCTGCGAGCTTGTGGGCGAGGTGCTCGCCGACGGTCACATCCGGGTAGTCGCTCGACCCGTCGGCCGCACGACACGTCGTCAACGTGGAGATCACGGCGTCGGCGTTGCCGTCGTGGAAGTACGCAGCCGACCGACGCCGCACGAGCTCGCCGCCGTCGTCTCGCGGCGGCACCACTCGGTGCATCGTCGACAGCCAGCGATCGTTCGTCCACCGTGCCGTCAGGTCGCCGAGATTGACGAGCAGCGCACCCGGTGCGGGCACCACCGGCAGCCACGAACCGTCCGGGCGCAGGATCTCCAGCCCCGCAACGGGGTCCGCCCACAGCACCGTCACGATCCCGTAGTCCGTGTGCGCACCCATCCCCAGCTGTCCCTCGGCGAGCTCGATGCCGTCGGGAACGTCGTAGTGGTTGAGGCGGAGCACGTCCATCGAGTGATCGGTGAACGGAGCGAAGTAGCCGTCCGGGAGTCCGAGGGCCATGGCGAAGATCTCCGTCAACCGCCGCGCCACCGCGCCCGCGGCGACGAACCATCGCTCGATCTGTGAGCGGAACTGCGGCACGCCCGACGCCGGCCAGACGTTCTCCGCATACATCTCCGGGTCGAGGTCGAGACCGGGGAAGTCGGACGCCGACGCACCGACGTTGAACGCCTCGAACAAGTCTTCCGGCGTCACGATTCCGAGGCTGTAGCTCAGTCGTTCCGAACGGGGCGGGCTGTACCCGCGGTTGATCGCCGGGCTCGACGACATCGTGGCGCTCTTCGCCGCCATCGGGAGGCCGAAGAAGCCATCGATCGCATCCTGCAAGCCAGCGAGCGTCGCGGCGGCGATGCCATGCCCGAGGATCTGCACGAAGCCGACCGTGCGACCCGCCTCGTCCATCTCCGCCGCGATTCGGCGGCGCGTGACGTCGTCGCCGTCCGCCCAGGTGCTGATGTCGATGGCGGGAACGATCGCGTCAGTCACCGGCACGATCGTAGGGCCGGTGCGCAGCCACGAGCACGGCGACACATACGGTTGACCGAATGGAAATGTGGACGATGTCCGTACCGATCGTGTCGGGTGCCGCCGAACGTGCCCGCCGTGCCGAGGACAGCGGTTGGCACGGCATCACGTTCACCGACTCGCAGAACCTGTGCCCCGACCCGTTCGTCGTGTTCGCCACCGTCGCCAGCGCCACGGAGCGCTTGCAACTGGCGACGGGCGTCACCAACGTCCACACCCGCCACCCCGCGGCGCTCGCCACCGCAGCCGCCACGGTCCAGGAGATCTCGGGTGGCCGCTTCGTGCTCGGCACAGGTCGAGGCGACACGGCGCTGTTCCACCTCGGGCTGCAACCGATGCGGGTCGCCGAGTTCGTCACGCGCACAACCGAGCTCAAGGCGTACCTCGCGGGCGACACCATCGACGTGAACGGCCACCCGAGCCGCATCCAATGGCTGGCGCGCACCTCCACACCGAAGGTGCCCCTCGACATCGCTGCTTCGGGCCCGAAGGTGATCGACTTCGCCGCCAAGACCGCCGAGCGGATCACGTTCGCCCTCGGCGCCGACCCGGATCGGCTGGCGTGGGGCATCGACCTCGCCCGCCGCGCCGCTGAATCGGCCGGCCGCGCTCCTGGCGAGTTGACGTTCGGCGCGTACGTGAGCATCGGCTGCCATCCCGACCTCGACCAGGCCCGCGCACTCGTGCACGGCAGCGTCGCCGCGTTCGCCCACTTCTCGGCGATGCCAGGGTCGACCGGGGCGGGCCTCGCCGCACAGGACCGCGACATCGTCGCCGAGGTCGGGCGCAGCTACGACAGCAACCAGCATCTCCGCAACGACGCCACGCACACCGCCGCCCTGACAGACGACTTCGTCGACCGCTTCGCCGTCATCGGGCCACCGGAACGCGTGCTCGAACGCCTGCACGCCCTCGCCGCACTCGGCATCGACCGCTTCGTGGTGACGGGTCCCGGCTTCGGCGCCAACCGCGACGCCGCCCGCACCGCGAGCGAACTCCTCACGACCGAGGTGCTCCCGGCGGTCGCGTGAACAGCGACGCCGCGACGACGTCTGCTGCTCACGAGTTCGCCGACGCCTCACCGTGCGCCGGATCTCAGGATCTCCGGCCTCGAGGGCTCAGGGGACGGGCTGCTTCCACTGGTTGAGGTAGGTCACGTCGCGGGCGGGACGTCGCTCGGCGGGGGTGAAGGAGTCACCCGTGTAGTAGCCGACGGCGAGCAGGCAGACCTGGGTGACGGTCGGCGGGATGCCGAGGCGCTCGGCGACCTCGGCTTCGTGTTCGAGGTGGAACGTCGTCCACGCCGAACCGATGCCGCGTGCCCGTGCGGCGAGCTGGAAGCTCCACACGCCCGGCAGCACCGACCCGTAGTAGCCGGCCGCGCCGCCTTGGCTCGTCTCGACCGACGGCGGCCGATCGAGGCGCAGCGAGATCACGAGCGCCGGCACCTCCGTCAGGTTGTCGACGAGGAACGTCGCCGAATCGATGACCCGCTGGCTGCGCTCGTCGGCCCGTACCTCCGAGTTCGCCGCGAGGTACGGCCGACCGACCGCCGCAAATCGTTCGGCGATGAACGCCTTCGTCTCGGCGTCGTCGATGATGATCCAGCGGTTGCGTTCGAGGTTGCCGCCCATCGGCGCATGACCGGCGATCTCGATGCACTCGATCAGTTCGTCGTACGGGACGGGGCGGCTGAGGTCGAGCCGCTTGCGGACCTGCTTCGTCGTCGTCAGCAGGCGGTCCACCTCGTCGAGGTCGAACCCGGTCGTGGGATGTGTGGCCATCGCCACACACTGGCACCTCGGGCAGGTACCGGGCGACGCCGACCACCGGCAAACCGGACCACGACCGCGGCGTCGGGTACCGTTCCGTACATCGGCCCAGCGACGGCCGCGAGCGAGGACTGCGGAGTGTTCGGCAAGAAGAAGAAGAAGGCATTACAGGCGGCCGAGGCGGAGCGGGCCGCACAGGCGAGTGAACTCGAGGCGCTCGAACGACGACTCGCGGCTGCGGAGAACGCGAAGACGCTGCTCGAGACCCGCCTGGTCGAAGTCGACACCGCGAACCGCGAGCTCGGCGCCCGCGTCTCCGCAATCGACTCCGGTGTCGGCTCGATGAGTGAACGGCTCGGGCACCTCACGTCGCTCTCGACGGCGACGAACGAACAGGTGGCCGCGCTCGACGAGCGCGTCCGGGCTGCCGACGTGCGCGTCGACGCGATCAATCACCGCGTCGGCAGTGTCGAGGGGCGACACGGCGAGCTCGACCAGCTGACAGCACGTCTGCACGAGTTCACCGAGCGGCTGGATCGGCAGTCCGCCCCGCTGGCGACGACGCCGACGCCGCCTCCCCCACCGCCGAGCGCTGCCGATGGCGCCGCCCCGACGCCCGACGTCGACGCCGACACCGACCGACGTCTGGCCGAGCTCCGCGAACGACTCGACGCCCTGATCGCCGAAGTCGCCGCCGTCGACGGCCGGGTCACGAGCATCTCCACCGAGCTCGCCAATCAGCTGACCGAGTTGAGCAGCGACATCGAAGCGCTCGACGAGCGCACGTCGTCGGCCGCATCCGACAGCGCAACAGCCGTCGACGCCGAGGCGCTCGAGACACGGCTCGGCGACCGGATCGACGAGCGCATCGACTCGGCGATGGACGATGTGTTCGGCTCGACGGAGCGTCTCGCTGCCGAGCAGGCCCGGTACGAGATCCAGTTCCGCGCCGACCTCGCCGACCTCGCCGAACGGATCCGCCGCCCCGGCGCGTCCTGAGGGTGCCCGGTGCCCGTCGCACCCGTGCCCACGGGTGCAGCCGGGACCATCGGCGTGTTCCGTTGCACCCGACCCGACGGACACCCGTCGCGGCGGGACACCTGTCGCAGCGGGCGGACTCAGTCGGCGAGGAGGTCGACGGCCTGGGCGATCAGGTCGCGGGCTTCGTCGATCTTGCGCTGGTACTCGCCGAGGTTGCCGGCGGTCAGCGCCGCGTCGGCCTCGTCGAACAGCACGTCGGCCTGCGCCAAGAGCGCGGCCGGATCGGTACCCGTCGCCGGCCCGTCGCCGGGATCGTCGACGCCAGGCGTGGGTTCGTCGCCGTCGTCATCGCCGCTGCCGGGCTCGGTCGGGCGGGGGATCTCCTCGCCGAGGTCGGCCTCGAATCCGGGGAACAGGACTGCCAGCGCCTCGGCGATCGTCGGTTGGAGCACCGATCGGTCGTTGTAGGTGACGATCACCGCGCGGTACTCGGTCACCGCGCCGACATCGGCGGAGTTCTGCGGCACCGACACGTAGTACGGCCGCACGTAGATCAACCCGCCGGCGACCGGCACGATCTGCATGTCGCCGAATCGCACCTCGGAGCCGCCGTCGCCGACGTTGTCGAGTGAGATGCGTTGCGAGATCGCCTGCGTCGACTCGGCGTTGCCGGCGACACGCAGCGGTCCGTCTGGTAGGGAGGGGTTCTCGATCACGTAGGTGATCATCCGGCCGTAGGACCCTGGATCGCTCGACGCGACCATGTACGCCAGCAACTCGGTGCGCGAGTCGTTCGACGAGAACGGCACGAACGGGCGGAGGATGACGAACGCCGGGTCAGACGACCGGTCGCCTTCGGTGTCGAACATGGTGTAGTAGGGGATGAACCGTTGGGCGTCGGATTCGGTGGCGAACGTGTTGCGTGCGGCGGTGTCTTCCTGCTGTGCGGCGGACTCGCCGGTCGCAACGGCCGACTGCGTCGGCTCCGTGCCCGGGGCCTGGGAGACCGACCAGGCGTTGCCGTCGCGCTGGAAGAACAGCTCCGGGGCGAGCCGGTACTTCGAGTACATGTCGGTCTGGATCCGGAACAGATCCTCCGGATAGCGGAGGTGCCCGGTGAGCTCGGCCGGCATCTCGCTGATCGGGGTGAACAGGTCGGGGAACGCTCCGCGCCATGCACGCAGGATCGGGTCCTCGTCGTCGATGACGTAGAACGTGGCCTCGCCCGTGTAGGCGTCGACGACCGCCTTGACGCTGTTGCGGACGTAGTTGTCGTTGTCGTCGAGGCCTGACTGCGGCGAGCGTTGGACGTCTCCGACCCGTTGTGCGTACGGGTACCGCGTGGTGGTGGTGTAGGCGTCGGTCACCCACACCACGCGCCCGTCGATCGCCACCGGGTAGGGGTCGGCGTCGTAGTCGAGGAACGGAGCCAGCTTCTCGAGACGGTCGTTGACGCCGCGCACCCACAGCATCGACGAGTCTTCGTTGATCGCCCCGGAGCCGAGGACGTTGTAGTCGAGGAACGCCAGCGCGAACGCAGCCCGTCGCACGAACGAGCTCATCCGGACGCCGTCGGTGCCCTCGTACTGGTGCGGTTCGTCGCAGGTGCGCTCGCTGGAACCGCTGTTGGCGATCGCGTAGCCCGACAGCGTGGGGCTGAAGTACAACTCCGGCCGGTCGAGCTCGACGGTGCGATAGTCGGGACGCTGGTTCTCCAGCACCCGCCCGGTCGGCGCCAGCACCAGACCGCAGCCCCGGGTGTTGATGAGGTGGAGACCCTGCCAGCTCTTGTTCGTGACGCCGCTGAGCTGCAGCTCGCGGGCGGCGACCAGCACCTGCTCGGCGCGCCCTTCCGGGGAGTCGTCGAGCACGTAGCGGTCGACGTCGAGGTCGGCGATCGTGAGGCCGGCGAGCTCGCCGCGATCGACGAGGAAGCGGGTCTCCATCTGCGCCGGGTTCAGCAGGCGGACGTTCACGAGCGGCGACAGGTCACCCTCGACATCGTCGACGCTGATGCGGCCGAACTCGGTGCCGCGCACCTCGACCTCGGTGAGTCCGAGCGCCATCCGCGTGGCGTCGACGTTGCGGGTGATGTACTCCTGCTCACGCTCTTGCTGGTTCGGGTTGACGACGAGCGCCTGCACCACAGCCGGGTAGATGAGCCCACCGACGAGCGCCACGACCAGCCAGAGCGCCGAGGCGATCACGGGGAGGCGGAACGATCCGGTGCGCACGACGGACAAGAACAGCCCGGCGGTCAACAACGCGATCAGGATCAACAGCATGATCGCCGGAAGCTGCGCCTTGACGACGGAGTACGTCGCGCCTTGCACGATCCCGGTCTGGTTGTTGGTGACCCCGTAGCGATCGAGCCAGTAGTCGCCCGCCTTCACGACGGCGAGCACCGCCAAGAGCACGGCGACGTGCGCCTTGGTCGCCTGGCGAACGACCGGCACCGGTGAGACGAACACGACTCCGCCGTTGAGGACGTGCGCCGCCATCGTGAGCAGCAGCACGACGATCAGCGCGATGAACAACCAGTTCATCACGAACGACAAGAACGGCAACTGGAACACGTAGAAGCCGACGTCGGCACCGAACTGTGCGTCGGCGACGCCGAACTCGCGGGCGTTGCGGAACAACAGCCAGTCTTGCCACATCGACACCGCCGGCAGCGCCAACAGCAGGGCGAAGATGGCGCAGAACGCGTAGCGCACGAGCCGCAGGCGCTGACCGAACAGCTCGTGGAAGCGCTCGACGTACGGGTGCACGTTCGCCGGGAACGACGCCGGCGCGGCGCGGTCGGCGATGAACAGGTTGAGGCCGCCGATCGCCAAGAAGACGAGCGCGAACCCGCCGAAGAGCATCAGCTTGGTGGTGAGGACACCCCAGAACACGTCGCCGCGCCCGAGCGAGTCGTGCCACAGGTAGTCGATGTAGAAGCGGGCGACGGCGCGCCCGAACACGACGATGAGCAAGAAGATCCCGCCGATGCCGATGAGCAGCCCGCGCCCGGTCACGCGCAGGCGACCGCGACCGTTGCCGAGGTCAGAGGATCGCCGCACGGCGCCGAGGCTAACGGTCGTCGACCGTCAACAAGCAGCGGCAGCCGAGGTGGGCGGGCGCATACTCGTGGCCGGTCGGGAACGTTTCACCAGCGGCGACGGCGCCGGCCAGCGTGTTGTCGTTGCAGTCGGCGCACGCTTCGCGGGCGGGATCGGACACCCAGCGCACGGGGGTGCCGGGCTGGAACGCGGCGTAGGCACCGTGCCCGAACGCGGCGCGGAAGACGTCGTCGAGCTGGTCGTCGATGTGTTGCGTCTTCCACTCGCGGTACACGGCGCGGACGCGCTTGGTGATCCCCGAGTTGTCGCCGTCGCCGTCGGCGATGCACCGCTCGAGGCGCTCGCGCAGCGGCAGTGTGATCCACTCGCCGAGCACATCGTCGGCGGACGCGGCGGCGCGTGCGGCGTCGGCCTTGCGCAGCGCCGACGAGCGGCCGGCGGACGTGGCCCCGGCGTTCGCGGCGAGCAGAACGTCGTCGACGATCGCCGACGTGTAGCGCCGGAGGTGCTCGTCGGCCGCCGGCAAGAGCGCGTCGAGCGAGCGCACCGGCTCGTTCCGGCGGAGCGCGTCGAGCACCTCGTTCTGCTCGTCGGCGAGGACACGCTTGAGCCGCCGGGCGCTCGACACGATCAACGGCGTCAGCTCGGCGTCGCGGCGCTCGAACTCGCTCAACTCGTCGACGTCGGTGGCGTCGTCTCGTGCGGACGCGTCCGCGGGCGGTCCGTCAGATCCATCGGTGGCCCCGACGGCTTCGTCGGCGTCGGCGGCATCGTCGGCTTCGACCGTGGCGTCGGCGTCATCTGTCGTGCCCGCGGGGTCCGCTGGGTCTGCGCGGTCAGCGGTGTCGGTGGCGTCCGTCGCGGCCGTGGTGTCGGCGCGCAATCGCGCGAAGAGGTCGATCACGACGTCATCTCGCGGCGCGTCGTCGTCGGTCGGCACCACATCGGTCGTGGCGACACCGGCGTCGGCGGCATCGACCGCCTCCGTGTCGATATCGACCGTGCCCACGTCGTCGGTGCCAACCTCGACCGTGTCGCCACCATCACTCACGAGATCGTCGGCGTCGGGGTCGACGTCAGGCGGGTCACCGTCGGCCGACTGCGCGTCGAGGGGCTCGGTACCGATGGCTGTCACGCCGGCGTCGGCGTGGCCCGCATCGGTCACCGTGTCGCGGTCGGCATCGGCCGTGTCGGGATCCGCC
>CAZQCP010000079.1:0-3029 GCA_964592115.1 uncultured Ilumatobacteraceae bacterium | reverse complement strand
CGCGGGGCGTTCGGCAGCATCACCGGCACGGGACCCGTGGTCGGTGAGAGGTTCACGTACTCGTCGGGCTCGCCGAGCGGTTGTAGCTCGGCGATGACCTCGACGGCGGACAACCGGGCCCGCTCGAACGTCTGGATCAGCCGGTCACGGCCATGGAGCAGCTGCTCGATCTGCTCGCGTGCCAGCTCGCGACGACGGGCCAGCTCACTGAGCACGCGCTCGCGGTAGGCGCGCGCCTCGTTGACCATCTCGCGACCCTGCTGCTTGGCCATCGACAGCTCTGCCTCGGCGTCGGCACCGGCGTCGGCTCGGCGGCGCGCCGCTTCGATCTCGGCTTCTTCGCGCACGCGCGTGGCCTCGTCGGCCGCCTCGGCGAGCATCTGGGCGGCCGCCTGCTCCGCCTTCTGGCGGATCTCGACGGCACTCTCGCGGGCGGTGGTCAACACCCGCGCCGTCTCTTCACCGAGCATGCGGGTGAGGGCCTGGTCGTCGAGCTGGACCGATGCGAGATCGGGGTTCGACTGAGCCGTGCGCAGCTCGCGCTCCAAGAAGCGTTCGCGCTCTTGCAGCCGGCCGAGCTCGGCGGCGACCATGCGCATGAAGTCGCGCACCTCACCCTGATCGAACCCGCGGCGTGCGGTGCCGAAGCTGGCGTCGGCGACTGCCGCCGGCGAGGACGGGTCAGGACGCGAGAAGGACATGGCCATGACCCAACGCTACGCATCCCAGCTCGTGAGATGGTGGCAATCGGCCCGATCGGTCGGAGGAGTGTTCACGGGGCACCGGCGCGTTCATCCGACCTCCACGAGCGGGTCGCCCCCGAGCCCCTCGAGGACGGCGAGTGCTTCATCGAGCGTGGCGACCGGGATGATCTCCACCTCGCCGCGTCCGGCGTCATGGAGGCGCTGCAGTGCTTCGGGTGAATCGAGCTCGGACTGCGACGCCGGGACCAGGAACACCCTGACACCGTTCTGGTGCACGGCCGACACCTTCTGCGTCAGCCCGCCGATGGCGCCGACGGTGCCGTCGAGCGAGATCGTGCCCGTCACGGCCACGTCCTGGGGACCCGTCAGGGACCCTGGGGACAGCTCGTCGATCAAGGCCAACGTGAACGCGAGCCCCGCCGAGGGCCCACCGATCTGGTCGGTCTCGATGTCCACCTCGAAGGGCAGCTGGATCGCCCGCGTGTCGAAGGGTCGGAACCCGACGATCGTGCGCTCGGGATCATCGGGTGCCGCGGACAGCTCGACGGTCACCGTCGACTCGCCCTCGCCCGGACGGTCGATCACGAGCTCGATCTCGTCGCCGGGTTCCTTGTCGGCGAGCACCTCCATCAGGTCGTCGACCGACTGCAGCTCGACGCCACCGGCTTCGAGGATGCGGTCCGCAGGGTCGATCACGGCATCGGACGGGAACCATTCGGAGCACTCGTTGGTCTCCTCGTCGACGATCTTGCACAGCACCTCGCTGACGATCACCTCACCCGGCGTGATGTCGACGTCGAAGCCGAGCTTCGACAGCGCGACGTACTGGGCCTCCTGCTCCGCCGTGCGCATCATCTGGAGGTTGAACTCACGCCGCTGGCTCGGCGTGCGGGTGCCGTACTTCCCCTCGTAGGTGAGGAAATCGACGGCAGGTTCGTTGCGCCCGGCGAGCCACGACAACACCGACTGGCTCGGCGCGGTGACGGTGACGAACACGAAGTCGTGGTCGGTCTCGAAGCGCTCCGCGTCGGCGGGCAGATCACCGAAGTGGATGCGTGGATTCACGGGATCGGCTGCGGCCGGCGTCAACGCGTACGGGGTCGGTTCGATCTCGCCCGTACGGCGGTTCTCGTCCTCGGCCACGAGGGACGACGGGAGCAGCGAGGCGATGCCGATCGCGCCGAGGACCAACAGCCCGATGCCCGCGACGAGCCACGCCCACCACCGCTGCCGGGGGGTCAGTACGATGTCGGTCGTCGTGTCACTCACGGATCTCACTACTCACGCGGCATGGATGGCTGGGCTGGCGATGGCCGCACTCATCCTCGCCGGGTGGCGTAAGAATGCCAGAGCAACCGCCCGACCTCCACGCGGCGAGCCGCTTCTTCGCCGTGCGTGGGTCCCGACCGACGTCGCCGAAACGACGACCCCGCTGTACAAGCGCCCTGGTCCGATCCGACGCATCTGGGCCGCCGTTGCCAGCACCGGCCTCGCCGTCGTGATCGGCACCGTCCTCGCGATCGTCGTCGCGTTCGCCACCGGCTACCTCGTCATCACCCTCACCGATCTCCTCAAGCAGTGACGGTGAGCGTGCCGGTCGATCCCGATCCCGAGCGCCGGCCCGATCGTCGTGCGGTGGCGATCGCCGGTCACCGAGGCGACCTCGCGACTGCCCGCGCCGGACTCGTGTCGGGCGATGCGGGCACGCGGGCAACCGCGCTCGGGGCACTGGAGCGCCTCGGGGCGCTCGACGATGTCACGCTCGCGGTCGCGCTCGACGACGCCGACGTTGCGGTGCGGCGCCGCGCCGCCGAGATCGCTGCCGCCCATCCCAACGTCGACCTGCTCGGCGCGCTCGCCGACCCGGACTCCCGGGTGGTCGAGGTGGTTGCGTGGGCGTGCGGCGAACACGAATCGGATCGTCCGGAGATCGTCGACGCCCTGATCGATCTCGCCGGCGGTGCGGCCGACCCGCTCGTGCGCGAATCCGCCGTGGCCGCACTCGGCGCGATCGGTGACGAGCGTGGGCTGGCGTCGATCCTCACCGCCTGTCAGGACAAGCCCGCCGTTCGCCGCCGCGCCGTGCTCGCGCTGGCACCGTTCGAGGGTGCCGACGTCGACGCCGCCATCGACGCTGCCCTCGTCGACCGCGACTGGCAGGTCCGCCAAGCCGCCGAGGACCTCCGCCGCGCCGAAGCCGACTGACCCTGATTGCATGCGGGATTGCATCCGGGGTCAGACCCCAGATGCAACCGGTCACGCTTCCGGTGGATCACCCGCCCTCCTGGTCATGTTGCATTTGGGGTCTGACCCCGGATGCAATCC
>CAZQCP010000078.1:0-13856 GCA_964592115.1 uncultured Ilumatobacteraceae bacterium | reverse complement strand
CCCAACGCCGGCGGCCTCGGCATGGTCGCCATCGGTGTCGGCGGCGCCGACGCCGTCGACGTGATGACCGGATTCCCGTTCAACGTGCGCTGGCCGAAGGTGATCGGCGTGAAGCTGACCGGCACGCTCAGCGGCTGGTCGAGCCCGAAGGACGTCATCCTCGAAGTGGCTCGCCAGCTCACCGTGGAAGGCGGCACTGGCGCGATCGTCGAGTACTTCGGACCCGGTGCGGACTCGATCTCGGCCACCGGCAAGGGCACGATCTGCAACATGGGGGCCGAGATCGGCGCCACCACGTCGCACTTCCCGTACGACCACAACATGGCGCTGTACCTGAAAGCGACCGGTCGCGAAGCGATCGCCGACGCTGCCGACAAGGTCGCCAGCGACCTCCGCGCCGATGACGGTGCGCTCTACGACCAGGTGATCGAGATCGACCTCGACGAGCTCAAGCCGCTGATCAACGGCCCCCACTCCCCCGACCGGGCGCACAAGGTCGGCGCCGCCGGCGTCGGTGCCGCCGCCCGCGAGAACGAGTGGCCGCTCGAACCGTCGGCGTGTCTCATCGGGTCGTGCACGAACTCGTCGTACGAGGACATCACTCGCGTCGCGTCGATCGCCCGTCAAGCTGCTGCCCGCGGGCTCACCGCCAAGTGCGAGCTCCTGATCACGCCAGGGTCCGAGCAGGTACGGGCCACCATCGAGCGCGACGGTCTGCTCGCCGATCTCGAAGCGATCGGCGGCACGGTGCTCGCCAACGCGTGCGGTCCGTGCATCGGGCAGTGGTCGCGTCCCGCCGAGATCCTCGGCAAGCCGAACACGATCGTCAACTCCTACAACCGCAACTTCCCCAAGCGCAACGACGGCTCGCCGCAGACGCTGAGCTTCGTCACGTCGCCCGACACCGTCCTGGCGATCGCCCTCGCCGGTCGCCTCGACTTCGATCCGACGGTCGACACGATCACCGCTCCCGACGGCACCGAGGTGCTGCTCGATCCACCCGTCGGCGAGATCCTCCCCGCGCAGGGCTACGACCCCGGCGAGGACACGTTCACCGCTCCGCCCGCGGACGCGTCTGGTGTCGACGTCGTCGTGGCGCCGACGAGCGACCGCTTGCAACTGCTCGAACCGTTCCCGGCGTGGGACGGCCAGGACTACCGCGACCTGCCGATCCTGATGAAGGCGCAGGGCAAGTGCACGACCGACCACATCTCGGCGGCGGGCCCGTGGCTCAAGTACCGCGGTCACCTGGAGAACATCTCGGGCAACCTGTTCGCCGGCGCCGTCAACGCCTACACGGGCGAGGCGGGCACGGGCACGGACATCACCGACGGCGAGACTCGCGCGTATCCCGAGATCGCCAAGCGTTACCACGAGGCGGGCATCACCTGGGTGGCGATCGGCGACCGCAACTACGGCGAAGGGTCGTCGCGCGAGCATGCGGCGATGGAGCCGCGGTTCCGTGGCGGTCTGGTGATCTTCGCCCGCTCGTTCGCCCGCATCCACGAGACGAACGCCAAGAAGCAGGGACTGCTCCCGCTGACGTTCGCCGACCCGACGACCTACGACCTGATCGGCGAGGACGACCGGATCAACGTGCTCGGCCTGCCGCCGGTGCCCGGCCAGAACGTGCGCTGCCAGATCGTCAAGCCCGACGGCACCACGATCGACTTCGAGGCGGTGCACACGTTCAGCCCCGAACAGGTCGAGTGGTTCAAGGGTGGGTCGGCGCTCAACATCGTCCGCCAGAAGGTCGCCGCCGGGTGATGTGACATCTACTGTCGGCGGCATGGATCTTCGCGACGCCATCCGGTCGACCGGCGCGGCGCGGCGCTTCACCACCGACCCGGTCGATCGTGACACGGTGCTGGCGGTGCTCGACGATGCTCGATTCGCGCCGTCGGGCGGCAACCGTCAACCGTGGCGCGTCGCGATCATCGAAGATGGGATGATCCGTCGCGAGATCGCCACCCTGATGCAGCCGGTGTGGGACGAGTACCTGGAAGGGGCGATGACCGGCCCGACGCCGTTCAACGCGATCGACTACGTGGCACCGACGACGATCACGCCCGGTAAGCCCAACGACCTCATCGCCCACATCGAGACGGTGCCCGTCGTGCTGGCGATCGCCGCCGACCTGTCACAGATCGCGCTGATGGACGGGATCCTCGAACGGCCCGCGCTCACCGGTGGCGCGTCGATCTATCCGTTCTGCTGGAACGTGCTGCTGGCCGCCCGCGCCCGCGGCCTCGGCGGCGTGATGACGACGTTCCTCAGCCGCGTCGAGCCGGCCGCTGCGCCGGCGCTCGGCTTGCCCGATGGTCACGCGCTCGCAGCCACGATCTTCCTCGGCGTGCCCGAGCACCAGCCGACCAAGCTGAGCCGCCGCCCGGTCGAGACGTTCACCACGATCGACCGCTTCGAGTAACGGCGGGGACGGGTCCCGCTGTTACTCAGGCGTCGATGGCGGCGCGGACTTCGGCGATGTAGTCGCCGACGGCGTCGGGACCGCCATCCATCATGCGGCGCACGACGCTCGCACCTTGCACCACGCCGTCGGCCACGCGGGTCGCCTGGAAGGCCTGCTCGGCATTCGACACGCCAACACCCACGAGCACCGGGACGTCGGTGATCGCCTTGAGCCGACCGGCGAGCGCCGTGGCCGTCTCGGCGAGCGATTCGCGTTCACCGGTCACGCCGAGCAGCCCGACCGAATAGACGAACCCGCGGGCGCGGGCGACCACCCGCGGCAACCGTTCGTCGGGCGCGGTGGGCGCGGCGAGCATCACGGTCTCGATCCCGGCCGCGTCCGCGGCGGCGCACCACTCCCCCGACTCCTCCAGTGGCAGGTCGGGCAGGATCGCCGCGGCGATGCCCGCGGCGGCCAGTTCGGCCGCGAAGCGCGTCACTCCGGGATGGTGGACGAGGTTGTAGTAGGTCATCACCGACAACGGGATGTCGACGTCGAGCCCCGGCACCGCGTCGAGCACCGTCGCCGGCGTCGTGCCACCGTCGAGCGACGCCTGCGAGGCCTGCTGGATGACCGGGCCGTCCATCACGGGGTCGGAGAAGGGGATCCCGATCTCGATGGCGTCGGCACCGTTCGCCGCCGCCGCCCGGATCGAGTCTTCCCAGCCGGGATAGCCGCCTGTGATGTACGGCACGAGCAGCTTGCGGCCAGCGTCGCGCTTCGCGCGCAGCGCAGTCTCCAACGTGCCGAACGTGCTCACAGCTTGCCCCGCAGGATGTCCATCATCTGGGCGACGTCCTTGTCACCACGGCCCGACAGGCTCACGAGCACGGTCGAACCTTGCATCGACGGCGCCTCGCGCAACAGCCACGCGATCGCGTGCGCGCTCTCGAGGGCGGGGATGATGCCTTCGGTGTGCGACAGCACCTGGAACGCCTCGATGACCTCGTCGTCGGTCGCCGCCGGATACTGCGCCCGACCGATCGACGCGAGGTACGAGTGCTCGGGACCGACACCGGGATAGTCGAGCCCAGCCGAGATCGACAGCGCCTCTTCCACCTGGCCGACCTCGTCTTGCATCAGGTTCGAGCGCATACCGTGAACGACGCCCGGCACGCCGCGCCCGATCGCCGCGCCACCAGCAGGCTCCACGCCCACGAGTCGCACGGCCGGATCGTCGACGAATCCCGAGAACAGGCCCATCGCGTTCGATCCACCACCGACGCAGGCGACCACCACGTCAGGCAGGGCCCCGTAGCCGTCGAGCATCTGGGCCCGCGCCTCGTCGCCGACGATCGACTGGAACTGGCGCACGAGGTACGGGTACGGGTGAGGGCCGACGACCGATCCGAGGCAGAAGTGCGTGTCGGTGACGTTGGCGACCCAGTGCCGCATCGCCTCGTTGACGGCGTCTTTCAGCGTCTTGCTGCCGGATTCGACCGAGTGCACCTCGGCACCGAGCAAACGCATCCGGAACACGTTGAGCTCCTGGCGAGCGACGTCGACAGCACCCATGTACACCGTGCACTCGAGCCCCATCAGCGCTGCCGCGGTGGCACTCGCCACGCCGTGCTGGCCGGCACCTGTGTCGGCGACGATCCGCTGCTTGCCCATCCGCTTGGCGAGCAGCGCCTGGCCGATCACGTTGTTGATCTTGTGCGACCCGGTGTGGTTGAGGTCCTCACGCTTCATGATCACGCGCACCCCGAGTCGCTCACTGAGGTTGAAGCACTCCGTGAGGATCGACGGGCGTCCGGAGTAGTCGCGGTGGACCCTGGCCACCTCGTCGCGGAACGCAGGATCCCCCCACGCTTCGTCGAACGCGGCTTCCAGCTCGGCGCACGCCGGCACGAGCGTCTCGGGGACGAACCTGCCGCCGAACTCGCCGAAACGGCCCGTGGCATCGGGACGGGCGCGCAGGGATGGCGATGGCTGTGTCGTGTCGCTCACTCGTCGTACCAGTCGTAAGGGAGATCGTCGACGCCGCGGTAGGGCTCGGGGGCGTTTGCTCGGGCGTTCTCGATGAACCGCTTGACGAGCAGCGCATCCTTCTTGCCCGGTGCACGCTCGACGCCGGTCGCCACGTCGACGCCCCACGGCCGAACTTCCTCGATCGCCGAGGCGACGTTGTCCGGGTGCAGACCGCCGGCAAGGATCAGCTTCACCGAGTCCGGCGCGTCACCGGCGAGCGACCAGTCGAACACCTTGCCCGAGCCACCGCCGGGGCTGTCGATCATGATCATGTCCGTGCCGTACTGGTCTGCCTTGGGCAGGTTCGGGTCGAGCGCGCTGAACGCCTTGATCACCCAGCGGAAGGAGCGGGCGACCTGCTGCGTGTCCGCCGCCGTCTCGCGACCGTGCAGCTGGACCGCCTTGATCCCCGCCTTGTGCGCCACGTCGATGACCCGCGTCGGGTGCTCGTCGCGGAAGATGCCGACCGTCAAGATCTCGGGGGGCAAGCGGCGGGTGATGTCGTACGCGACCTGCGCCGCGATCTGGCGCTTGGACCCCGACACGAAGTTGAACCCAACGGCATCGGCACCCATCGCCACAGCCAGTAAGGCGTCGTCTTCGTTGGTGATGCCGCAGATCTTGACGAACATCAACGACCGGGCCTGTTCACGGAGCTGATGCTAGCGATGCGCCTGCAAGGTCTCGAAGTTCGTTGCCGGCACGACCATCCGGTACAGCCACAACGTGTCGGACACCCCTTTGACCGTCGTCGGCCCGATCGCTTCGAACATCGACGCGATCTCGCCGTCGGCGCAGCCCGTCGCGAACGCCTCCGAGACGACGATCTCCATCGGGCCGGCGATGTCGACGATGCGGGCGGCGATGTTCACGGTCTGGCCGACGATGTCGCTGCCGCGGTGGCGGACATCGCCGCAGTGCGTCCCGACGCGCATCGCCAGCGGGAAGCTGCCGTCGCGACGCAGCTCGGCAATCGCCGTGACGAGCTCGACGATGGCCTCGGCGGCAGCGCGTGGGTGCGGGAACCAGAGCAACAAGCCGTCGCCGAGCTCCTTCACGACACGGGCACCCTCGGACCGCTCGATCGCGGCATCGGCGAGCGCTCGCATGCGATCGAGCACCTCGACCGCGGCGTCGTCACCGCGCGCGTCGTTGAACTCGGTGAACCCGACGAGGTCGGTGAACACGACGGCACCGGCTGCGTGCGCCCCGTTCACCGGTATGCCACCACGACCCTTCCCGTCGTCGAGCGGGCGACGACGGTGCATCCGCTGCTCCCTGGCGGTGGGAGTGGCGCGCCGGGAACCACCTGGCGGATGTCGCTGCCTTGCGGCATGGTCAGCTCGATGCGGCCGGTCACCGTCTCGGCGTGCACATCGTGCGCTTCGACCATCTGCACCGTCACGCGGCCGCTCGTGCTGTGTGCTGTGACCGTGCCCGACACGCTGGCGAGCGTGATCCGACCGCTGCGCGTCGACACCTCGGCGGCGCCGCACGCCTCCACCTCCACCCGGCCCGACGCCGTCCTGACGCGGCAGGTGCCGTCGACCACCCCGACGGTGACCGACGCGCTCGTTCCGCGCACATCGAGCGACGACGCGGCCTCGATCTCGACCCGGCCGCTCTTGGTCGTCACGGCGACCGCTCCCAACCGGCCGGTGCAGCGCACACGACCCGAACTGGTGCCGATCACCACGTCGGTGCCCTCCGGCACGTGGACGGTGACGGCGCTGCGTACCCGCTCGATGGTGACCTGGCCACCGTCGTGATGGACCTGCACCTGGCCGACCACGGAGAACGCCGCGTCCGCGGACGCCTTCACCTCCACCCGGCTGTGGCTCGACGCCACCCGCAGTCGCATCACCGACCCTCCGGTCGACCCCCCAGTCGTCACGGCTGCGAAGGTACCCCGCCCACCGGCGTCGACGCATGAGCCATCCGGCACACCGATCTCGGTCGGATCGCTCCCGCGAAACGGGACGATCTCGACCGAGATCGGGTGGCGCGATGCCGGATGGGGTGAATGTGCTGTCGTATCGTCGGCACTGCATGGGACGCCTCGACGATCTCGACCTCTCCGCCCGCTTGTCGAACTCCGACTACGAGCGACGCCTCGCCGCGGCACAGGAGCGCTTCCTCGAACTGCGCCTCACGCTCGGCGGCCAGATCACCGGCGAGTTGGGACCAGGGTTGTTGGTGGTCGTGGAAGGCTCCGACGCCGGCGGCAAGGGTGGCTCGATCAAGCGCCTGGTCGAACGGCTCGACCCACGTCACTACAGCGTCTACGCCTACGCCAAGCCGAACACTCGGGAGAAGCGGCACCACTTCCTCTGGCGCTTCTGGAGCAGGATCCCCGGGCTCGGTGGCATGTGCGTGTTCGATCGAAGCTGGTACGGGCGGATCCTCGTCGAGCGGATCGAGGGGTTCGCCAGCGTCGAGCAGTGGTCACGGGCCTACGACGAAATCGTTCAGTTCGAGCGGAGCCTCGTCGGCGAAGGCGTGATCCTCGTCAAGGTCTGGCTGCAGATCTCCCAGCAGGAACAGCTGCGCCGATTCGAGAGCAGGGGCAAAGATCGCCTGCGTTCGTGGAAACTGACCGACGAGGACTGGCGTAACCGCGACAAGTGGGACCTCTACACCGAAGCCGCCGAGGACATGTTCGAGCGCACCGACCACGAGTACGCGCCGTGGGACGTGATCTCGGGCGAGCACAAGAAGTGGGCGCGCGTGACCGTGCTGGAGACGATCAATCGGCGCATCGACGAGGGCATCGAGCGCTGGGAGAAGCTCAACGTCCCGACGTGATTGCATCCGGGGTCAGATTGCATCCGGGGTCAGACACCACATGCAACCGGGCACGATCGCCAGGCCGGCCAGCATCATGTGTGCTGTTGCATGTGGTGTCTGACCCCGGATGCAATCAGCCGATGAGGTCGGCGATGGCGGCGGCGGGGTCGCCGCTGGTCACGAGGGTCTCGCCGACGAGGACGGCGTCGTAGCCGGCCGCTTCGAGTGCGCGGGCGTCGTCGGCACCGCGGACGCCGGACTCGGCGACGCGCACGGCCGTGTCGGGGATCAAGCGACCCATGCGAGCAGCTCGCTCGTGGTCGACCTGGAATGTCACCAGGTCGCGCTGGTTGACGCCGATCAACGTCGCGCCGACGGCGACGGCGACTTCCAGCTCAGCCTCGTCGTGCACCTCGACGAGCACATCGAGGCCGACCTCGAGCGCCAGCTCGTGGAACGCCGCGAGTTCGGCGGGATCGAGAGCGGCCGCGATCAGCAGCACGCAGTCAGCGCCCATCAGCCTGGCGTCGAGCACGTCGCGCTCGCTGACCGTGAAGTCCTTGCGCAGCACCGGCAACGAGCACGCCGCCCGCGCCGCCTGGAGGTCGGCGACCGAGCCACCGAACGACTCGGTGTCGGTGAGCACCGACAAGCACGCCGCGCCGCCGCGCTCGTACGTCGCGGCGAGCTCGGCGGGATCGAGGTCGGCGTTGAGATCGCCCTTCGACGGCGAGCGGCGCTTGACCTCGGCGATCACGCGCAGATGGTCGCGGCCGCGCAGCGCAGCGCGGAACCCGCGGGTGGCCGGCATCGAACGGGCATCGTCGAGCAGGCTGGTGACTGGCCGATCGTCGAGCCGAGCGGCGCGGCGATGGCGTTCGAGGATCTCGTCGAGGTACGTCGCCATCGAACCTGCCGAAGATCCGGTCAAAGACCCTTGCCGCGGACCGGGGTGAGCATCGTCAGCTCGGGCCGACCGGCGAGAACACCACCGAACGCGTTCATGATCTGCTTCATCACGTCGCTCGTGGAGTGGGCGGTCAGCGCATCGCTGTCGCGATACAGCTCGTACATGTAGGCCACGTTCGCGTCGTTCGGGTCCTCCAGCAGCTGGTACAGCAGCGTGCCGTCCTCGGACCCGACGTGGTCCATCATCGGCGCGAGGCCGGCGTAGAGGTCGTCGCGCTTGCCGTCGACGCAGGTGAACTTGGCGATCATCGCTACTTGGCTCATGGCCGCCGACCGTAGCGCTCGCGTCGCGTCAGAAGCCCAACCGGTCGCCGAGCGTCGTCATCAGCTCGTCGATCGGCACACGCACCTGCTCGGTCGTGTCGCGGTCGCGCACGGTGACAGCGCGATCCTCCAACGAATCGAAGTCGACCGTGACGGCGAGCGGCGTGCCGATCTCGTCCTGCCGCCGGTAGCGCTTGCCGATGTTCTGGGTCTCGTCGTAGTCGACCATGTAGCGGTCGGCGACCAGTGCTCGGACCTCCTGGGCGAGCGGTGTCAGCGTGTCCTTCTTCGACAGCGGCAGTACCGCCACCTTGTAGGGCGCGAGGCGCGGGTGGAGGCGCAACACGGTGCGCGCCTCACCGTTGACCTCGTCCTCGTCGTACGCCGCGAGCAAGAACGCGGCCATCGTGCGCGTGGCGCCGGCGGCCGGCTCGATCACGTGGGGCACGTAGCGCTCGTTCGTTTGTGGGTCGAAGTAGTCGAGACGCTCGCCGGAATGCTCGGCGTGCTGGTTCAGGTCGTAATCGGTGCGGTTGGCGATGCCCTCGAGCTCGTCGAATCCCCACGGGAACAGGTACTCCACGTCGGCGGTGCCGACCGAGTAGTGAGACAGCTCATCGGCGTCGTGGGCCCGCAGGCGCAACATGTCGGCGGGGATCCCGTGCTCGATGTACCAGTCGAGGCGCGCCTGGCACCAGTACTCGTACCACTTCGTGCCCTCGTCAGGAGGTACGAAGAACTCGAGCTCCATCTGCTCGAACTCGCGGGTGCGGAAGATCCAGTTCTGCGGCGTGATCTCGTTGCGGAAGCTCTTGCCGACCTGGGCGATGCCGAACGGTGGCTTCTTGCGCGACGTCTGGAGCACGTTGGCGAAGTTCGTGAACATGCCCTGCGCGGTTTCGGGGCGGAGGTAGGCGTCGGCGCCCGACCCCTCGACCGGGCCGGCCTGGGTCTTGAACATCAGGTTGAACTCGCGTGCCTCGGTGAAGCTCTTCGTGGCCTGACAGTTCGGGCAGGTGTCGGGGTCGTCGAGCTTGTCGAGTCGGAATCGTTGCTTGCAGTTCGTGCAGTCGACGAGCGGGTCGGTGAAGTTCGCCAGGTGACCCGACGCCTGCCAGATCTGGGGCGGGCCGAGGATCGCCGCATCGATCAGCACGACGTCGTCACGCTTCTGCACCATCGACCGCACCCACGCCTCTTTGACGTTGCGCAAGAGCAGCGACCCGAGTGGCCCGTAGTCGTACGTCGAGCGAAAGCCGCCGTAGATCTCCGCCGACTGGTAGACGAAGCCTCGGCGCTTGCAGAGGCTGACGATCTGTTCGAGGTCGGTCGCTGGCATAGAGCGGCCAGGCTACCGACGCGGTCACCCGCCGAGCCCGACGGATTGCATCCGGGGTCAGACACCAGATGCAACCGCGCACCAGCGCCAGGCCAGCCAGCACCATGTGTGCTGTTGCATGTGGTGTCTGACCCCGGATGCAATCTGGATGTCAGTGGGCTTCGAACATCGCCACGGCCTTCAAGCGACGCTCGATGTGGAACTCGAGGGCGCGGGTGGCGAGCGCCGACACCTCGTGTGTGGCGGGCGAGTCCGGCAGCGCGAGCGCCTGCACGAGCCGGCCGCCGAGGATGTCGCGCACGATCTCCAGCGCAGCCGGGCTGATCGACTGACCCGAACGGCAGTTGCGACACAACACCCCGCCCTCGTTCAGGTCGAAGGCGACGAACGCCACCTCGCTCCCGTCACTTCCGCAGCGCAGGCAACGGTCGAGCTCGGGGCGCATGCCCTCGTTCGCCAGCAACTTCCAGTAGAACGCGGCCACGTTCAGCGGCGACGGATCGACGGCGATCGTGCGCAACACACCGACGAGCATCCTGTAGAGCTGCGGGTTCGGCTCCCGTTCGAGCGACAGTTGGTCGACCGCTTCGAGCACCGCCAGTCCTTGCGAAGCGCGGTCGAGCGACGACAGCATCGGCGACAGCGGCTCGACTGCCTCGGCCTGACTGACGATGTCGAGCTCGCGCCCGCGGTAGAGCAAGAGGCGCACGTGACTCATCGGTTCGAGCCGCGCCCCGAAGCGCGACTTCGTCTTGCGCACCCCCTTGGCGACGGCGCGGACCTTGCCGTTCTCGGCCGTGTGGAACACGACGATGCGGTCAGATTCGCGCAGCTTGTACGTGCGCAGCACGACACCTTGGTCTCGGTAGAGCTCGCCCCTGCGGCTCACGTGGGCGTGCTCACTCGTCGAGGCCGCCGAAGCGCCTCGAACGCTTGGCGAAGTCGGCGATCGCGTCGATGAGGTCGTCCGGCGCGAGCGCCTGCCACGCCGTTGGATGGAACACGAGCTCGCTGTAGGCGAGTTCCCACACCAGCGACGGCGGCAGGCGTGTGGACGGTCCCAGCACGACGATCAGGTCGGGTTCGACGTCGGCGGGTGCGTACAGCATCTCGGCGACGGTCGCCTCGTTGACCGGTTCGGATGCCGGGAGCCGCCGCATCGATTCGGCGAACCGCTGTCGTCCGTCGCCGCACGGGTCGACGATGACGAGGCACTCGCCGATGTGGCGCTCCCAACGATCGAGGTCGGCGGCGTGCGATCCCGACTCGTACGCCCGCAGCGTGAGAAACGACGCGCCGGCGCGGTCGGCGACATCACCCAAGCCGCTCACGAGCTCATGCCACTGCGCTTCGCCGAGGGCATCCCACTCGCCGAGCGTGCCACCGACGACCATCACGTGGCGCAACAACTGGTCCGCGGCCGCTCGCGGCTCGCGGCCCGGTCCGGGCGCGGCACCGGGGGCGGACGACGACCGGCGCACAGAAACAGCCACGTCATCATTCTTCCACGCTGCGGCGCGATCGAGGGGTAGGGACACTCGCCATGTGCCACGTGACGGCGCCGAGGACGGCACTAGCGTGGCGACGTGACCGATGAGGCGTCGACAGCTCCCGGGTCGACAGCGTCCGGCCAGCTGCTGCACGTCGCCTGCATCATGGATGGCAACGGTCGCTGGGCTGGCCGGCGGGGTTTGCCGCGCACGGAGGGGCACACCGAAGGCGAGGAGAACCTCGCCCGCCTCGTGCGTGTCGCCGTGAAGCGCAACATCGGCTGGTTGACCGTGTTCGGGTTCTCGACAGAGAACTGGCAGCGCCCGCGTCCCGAGGTGCGTCACATCCTCGGCCTCCACGAGAAGCTGTTCGGACGCGTCAAGGAGCTCAACGAGCTGAACGTGCGGATCCAGTGGATCGGTCGCCCGTTCGACTCCCCCGACGCACGCACGCCGAAGTACGTGCAGCGGGCAATTCGCAAGGCGATCGCCGACACCGCACGCAACACGGGCATGGTGTTGACCGTCGCGTTCGACTACGGCGGACGCTCGGAGCTCGTCGCTGCCGTCGACGCCGCCCGCCGCTCGCCCGACGGCGTCACGGTCGACACGATCGGCGAGCACCTGTACCTGCCCGAGCTCCCTCCGGTCGACGTGCTCGTGCGCACGAGTGGAGAACTGCGCGTGTCGAACTTCTTGCTCTGGCAAGCCGCTGGCGCGGCGATCTACTTCGCCGAGACGGCCTGGCCCGACTTCGGTGAAGCCGAGCTCGACGCCGCGCTCGCCCTCGTCGGCTGATCTGACGAACGCCAGACCGATCTCGTGAACGAATTGCGCCTCCTCGCCGCGATTTGTTCACGAGATCGCCGTGTGCGACGAGGTCGATGATCGAGCCGCCCGGCAGGCTGGGGCTGCGGGCTGTCAGGCGCGCGGGAGTGCGATCGAGGCGATGCCGAGGTAGCGGGCGAGGGCGAGTTCCACTTCGACCATCTGGTCGCGGGAGAGGTAGTCCACCGGCTCGCCGGTCACGTAGTCGATGTCGATCGAGCGGATCTGATCGACGAGCATCCGCGTCTGGATGCCGGCGACTTCCAACTCGGGCCGGTGGATCGCGGGTTGGGCCGAGGTCGAGGTGGGGACGACGGTGACCACCGGCAGCGGCGATTCCGAGGGCGAGACGACCAGGCCAAGCCGTCGCCCGCGCTGTTCATGACCCCGCGCTCGGCCGAGGTCGATGCGGTAGATGGCGCCGCGGATCACCAGGCTTCGGGTTCCGCGTTGATGTCCTCATCCGCGATCCGTTCGGCATCGGCGTGGAACTGCCCGAGCCACCGTTCGTGGTCCAGCAGCCGCAGGGCACGACGCAGGGTGTCCGACGTGCTCTCGCCTGGACGGGCGGCCTCGCGCAAGATGCGCCGGCAGCGTGGACTCTTCGTACTTCGTGTCCCAGAGCCGGCGGTAGGTGACAGTTCTCGATCAGCTCGCGTCGATGAGGGCGCCGTATCGCTGTTGGGCTGCTTGGGCTGATGTGCCGAGCAGGCTGCCGATCTTCTGCCACGAGGCGCCCGATGCTCGTGCGGCGATGACGGCGTCTGCGACTTGTCGCTCGCTGCGCGCCCGGGCGAGGGCAGCGCGTTCGAGCATGTACTCCTCCACGGGCCGTTCATCGGCTGCGTCGGGTTCATAGCTCTCGAATCGTTGTGCGAGTTCGTCGGCTTGGTCGAGGATTTCTTGGATCGAGCGGGGCATGGAAGTCACCTCATGAACTTGTTGTGTGCGGTCATGGCGTGGACGATGAATTCGATCCCCTCGGCGTCGGTGACACCGATCTCGAGCAGTCGACCATCGGTTGCAGCTCCGATGAGCATCGTCAGGTCGTCGAGGTCGAAGACACGTGTCGGATTGCGGTGGGCGTGGAGCATGTCCTGATCGTGGATTCCATGCTTGCGAGCGCTCTGCAAGATCACCGGATCCACGACCATCAACTTAGCTTGACGCAGCGTCGCTCTGCGAGAGCCTCAGCAGCGTCCACTGTCGATCCGGTCGGACCGATGTGAAGGCTCAGCCGCTGGCGACAAATGCGACGACGACGTAGGCGGCGTGACGATCGAAGTTCTGGCGACGTCGGTCGTAGATCGTGGTGGTGCGAGGGTGGGCGTGGCGGGCCGCGATCTGCACGGCACGTAGGGAACGCCGGCGTCGAGGGCAGCCATGATGAACGCCGAGCGGAGCATGTGCGGGTACACGTGACCGAGACCAACGCGCCCGCCGATCGCCTTGACCCATCGATGGGCGGTGCGTCGGTCGAGGCGATGGCCATCGTGTCGCCGAAGGATCGGACCTTCACACCGCTCACCGACGGCCAGATCGACGGTGCGTGCCGTGCGTGGAACGAGCGGGATGGTGGCTGGCTTGTTGCCTTCCCGAGGATCTTGAGGGTTCGGTGCCCGCGCTCGAAGCCCAGATCTTCGACGTTGGTCTCGCATGCCTCGGTTACGCGCAGTCCGTTGAGCCCGAGCAGTACGGCGAGCGCGGCGTGGTCGCGGTCGAAGCGTTCGGCGGTGAA
>CAZQCP010000077.1:0-14034 GCA_964592115.1 uncultured Ilumatobacteraceae bacterium | reverse complement strand
CGTTACTCGAGGTGGGAGGCCAGCCAGGTTGCGGCGTGGTCGGCGACTGCCGCGATGCGGCCGTGGAGGAAGTGGTCGGCCGAGTCGATGACCCGCATGTCGACGTCGCTGCCCGCCTGCCGCCAGCGCTCGATGATCGGTTCCACCGTCGCCGGAGGTGCGAACTGATCGTGGGCAGCCACGAGCACCAGCGTGGGGATCGGCGGTGGAGCGGGCTCGCCCATCGCCCCGAACGGCGGGGCAACGAGCACCTGGGCCGTCACGCGTGGGTCGGCGAGCGCGGCGGTGATCATCGCGCCGAACGAGTAGCCGGCGGCGAGCAGCGGCACGCTGGGAACCTCCTCGGCGAGGCTGTCGAGGGCCGCCAGCGCGTCGAGTCGCTCACCGACGCCATCGTCGAACCGGCGTCGGAAGTCGAAGCGCAAGGTGGCGATCGAGACCTGCCGGAGTGCGTCCGCGACGGCGCCGACGACCGCATCGTGGCGGTTGCCGCCGTACTGGGGATGCGGATGACACACGATCGCTGCCCCGACGGCGCCGGTCGGAACGTCGAGGTCGCCGATCAGCTCGGCGCCATCGGCTGCCTCGAACTCCAGGGCAGTGCTCCGTCGACCAGCGGCAGGCTTGCTCATGGCAGCGGACGGTACCCTGTCGGGACTATGCCGTCGGCCGACAAGCTTCCGATCAAGATGCTGAACGACCGCGTGCTCGTTCGCATCGCCGACAAGGACGGCGAGCGCAAGTCGTCGGGCGGCATCCTCATCCCGGCCACGGCACAGATGTCCAAGCGCCTGATCTGGGCAACCGTCGTGGCGCAGGGCCAGAACGTGCGCTCGTGCGAGGTTGGCGACAAGGTGCTTTTCAGCCCGGAAGATCGCTACGAGGTCGAGGTGCAGGGCGAGGACTACGTGATGCTGCGCGAGCGCGAGCTGCACGCCGTCGCTGCCGAGCGCATCGAGGCGTCCACCGGGCTCTACCTCTGAGCGTTCGACTGTTTAGAGTCGCCGCAGCCGGCGGCATCTGCCGCCCCAACCCCGGGAGGGCCAGATGATCCGAGTGAGCGTGATGTACCCCAAGGGTGACGATGTCACCTTCGACCTGGAGTACTACAAGACCAAGCACATGGAGATCGTCAACCGGACGATGAAGCCGACGAAGGTCGAGGTCGACTCCGGCGTCGATGGTCCCTACGTCGCTGCCGGGCACCTGTACTTCGAGTCGATGGAGGCGATGGGTGCAGCGATGGCCGAGGGCGGCGAGGCGATGGCCGACGTCCCCAACTTCACCAACGCGCAGGCCGCCTTCCAAGTCTCCGAGATCGTCGACTGATTGCATCCGGGGTCAGACCCCACATGCAATCAACGCGCGGGCGAGATTGCATCCGGGGTCAGACCCCACATGCAACGGCGTGGGTGATGTTGGCCGGTCTGGCGTTGGTGCGCGGTTGCATGTGGGGTCTGACCCCGGATGCAATCTGACGGCGGCGCGGCGGACACGCGCGCCGTCGTCAACCCGGTGTCCGAGGAATTGATCGACGTGATCGCCGTGGGTGGCCCCGACGTGTTCATCGGCTACACCGCTCGCGGATCGGCCGCGACATCTGGGTGCTGGCCTGAGATTGCTTCCGGGGTCAGACCCCACATGCAACGGCGTGGGTGATGTTGGCCGGTCTGGCGTTGGTGCGCGGTTGCATGTGGGGTCTGACCCCGGATGCAATCAGCCGAGGGAGTAGTCGCCGCGGACGGTGACGTTGACGTTGATCGTGCCGGAGCCGGCCATCGACGTGACGCCGCCGAGGCCCAGCCAGTTCACGAGCGCATCTTGATGGTGCGGGCGGAGCCTGGCGCAGCCCTTGCTCTGCGGGCTCGTCGGCACGCTGTTGGCGCCGTGGATCGCCTGACCACGATCGAAGTAGATCGGGCGGTACATGTTGCCGTTCAGCGGGTTGTCGTCGGCGACCGGATACAGCGAGGAGTTGTGCCAGCCACCGTTCGCCGTCGCCGGGTTGTAGCGGAAGGCACGGGCACGCTCTTGCAGCCTGGTCTTGTGTTCAGCGTCGCCGGTCGAGGTCGGGAAGACGAACACGAGGTTCAACCCTTCGCCGACGAACATCACCTGGCACGTGCGATCGATGTAGATCCAGCGTCCGTCGATGGGGATGCCCGGGGGGATCGGGAGGCCGGAAGCGAGGAGCAGGCCGGCTTCCTCCATCGATCCGGGCTCCATGTTCGTGCGGTTCGGGATCATGCCCAGCGCGAGCCGGGCGGCGCACAGCCCGCGTTGGGTGACAGGACCCGAGTCGCCGTCGACCGCCATCTCTGGGTAGCCGTACGGTGTCAGCAGGTCGTTCAACTTCTGTTGCTGGGTCGCCACGAACGCGAAGTTCTCAGCCGCCACGATCGCCGAGTTGCGCTCCATGCGCTGTTCGCCCGTGATGTCGTCGAGCCCGTTGTCGATGCAGACGTCGAGGAGTTGTCCAGGGTCGATCGCGTCGCCGTCCAGCCCGTTCTCCGCCTGCAGCGACGCCACGGTCACCAACTCGTCGGCGCGGGCGACGACGATCGCGCCGAGCGAATCTCCAGGCTCGACCTCGACGACGCAGCCGGCATCGAACACGTCGAGCGGCGGTTCGGTCGTGGTGGTCGTGGTCGCCGGCAAGGTGGTCGTCGTCGACGCATCCGAGGGCGTCGAACCGACATCTCCTCTGTCGCCGGTCGGAGTGGTGGTTGCCGGCGACGGTGCCTCCGCAGCGGAGTCGTCGGGCGCACCGTCGTCGTTCGTGACGACCACGGGATCGGCCGGATCGGCGATGCCCGCGGGCTCGACCCCCGGGTCGCCACCTGACGACGCGGTCGCCTGCGTGCAGCCAGCAGTGATCACGCACAGACCTACCACGCTTGCGACCCAACGAACCCGCACGGACCCGTACGGTATCCAGCCAGGCGAGCGCGGCGGCGGCACCTCACCCGGAGACGGTGGCCGACCCAGTGCGTTGTGGCGAACGAGCACCGTCGCGCACCTCGCCGCGATCTCGTTCGGAGCGCCGACACCGCCGCCCGTAGGCTGGCCCGATGCCCGAAGCGATCACGATCGAGCCGACCGAGGACCAACTGGCCGGGATTCGCTTCGACGAGCACGGCCTGGTTGCCGCGATCGCTCAAGACGTCGTCAACGGCGACGTGTTGATGTTGGCGTGGATGAACGCCGAGTCGCTGCGAATGACGCTCGCCGAGGGACGCATGGTCTATTGGTCGCGGAGCCGTCAGGAGCTGTGGCGCAAGGGTGACACGAGCGGTGATCGCCAGTTCGTGCGCGAGGCCTACTACGACTGCGACGCCGACGCGCTCCTCTTCAAGGTGGAACAAGAAGGCGCGGGTGCCTGCCACACCGGTGCCCGCTCGTGCTTCTACCGACATTTCGGCGCGGACGACTGAACCGACGATGCCGACCACTCCCGACGCCGCCACATTGACGTTCCGGCCGACTCGGCCCGAGTTCCACGCCCACGCCGCCGAACACACGGTCGTCCCGGTGTGGACCGAGCTGCTCGCCGACTTGGAGACGCCGGTCGCCGCCTACGTCAAGCTCGTCGGCGACGGGCCCGGGTTCCTCCTGGAATCGGTCGAGGGGGCCGAGCGGTGGGCCCGGTTCTCGTTCGTCGGGCGCAACCCGTCGGCGACGCTGCTGTTGCGCGACGGCCGCGTCGAGCTCGACGGACCCCTGCCGGCGGGGATCCCGACCGATCAAGGCATCCTCGCTGCGCTCGAGTCGCTGCTCGCCAGCTACCGCAGCCCCGCCTTCGAGGACCTGCCGCCCCTCCACGGCGGGATCATGGGGTACCTCGGCTACGACGTGATCCGTGAGGTGGAACGGCTCCCCGACGTGCCCGCCGACGATCGCGGGTTCCCCGACGCCGTCATGTCGGTGATCGGCTCACTGGCTGCGTTCGACCACTGGCGCCAGCGCGTGTACCTGATCGAGAGCGTGCCGACGCTCGGTCTGTCGAGCGCCGCCCTCGACGCCGCCTACGACGCCGCCGTCGAGCGTGTCCGGAAGGCGGTCGCCGACCTCGCCCAACCGCTGCCGTACACGCCGGTCGAACCGCCGTCGGCTGACGACGTGCTGCCGGAGCTGACGTCGTCGATGCCGGGTGGGCTGTACCAGAAGGCGGTCGCGGTCGCCAAGGATTACGTCGTCGCCGGCGACATCTTCCAGGTGGTCCTCGCCCAGCGCTACGACCTGGACCTGGGAGCGGACCCCTTCGACGTGTACCGCGTGCTGCGCCAGGTCAACCCATCGCCGTACATGTACTTCGTGCGCCACCCCGAGCTGACGATCGTCGGGTCGTCGCCCGAACCGATGGTCCAGCTGCTCGATCGCACGGTTGTGTCACGCCCGATCGCCGGCACGCGGCGACGGGGCAAGACCGACGAACACGACCGGCGGATGGCAGCCGAGCTGAGCGAGCATCCCAAAGAGCGCGCCGAGCACGTGATGCTCGTCGACCTCGCCCGCAACGACGTCGGGCGGGTGGCCCAGTTCGGCACGGTGCACGTCGACGAGCTGATGACGCTGGAGCGCTACAGCCATGTGATGCACCTCACGTCGCAGGTGTCGGGCGCATTGCGCGATGGCCTCGGACCGATCGATGTGCTCCGGGCGACGCTGCCGGCGGGCACCGTGTCGGGGGCGCCGAAGGTGCGGGCGATGGAGATCATCGACGACCTCGAACCGGTCAAGCGGGGGCCGTACGCGGGCGTGGTCGGCTACATCGACTGGTCCGGCAACCTCGACACGGCGATCGCCATTCGCACGATGTTCGTCTCCGGTGACGGGCGTCGAGCGAGCCTGCAGGCGGGAGCCGGCATCGTCGCCGATTCGGTCCCGGACGACGAGGACCTGGAGTGTCGCAACAAAGCCGCCGCACTGTTGGCGGCGATCCCTGCCGCCCGCCGGATGACCGCCGCCCGCCGCGCGTCCGGCACCGTCGCCTGACTGGCCGAGTAACACCGGGGTCCGTCCCCACTGTTACTCCGTCGGGCTCGCTCTAGAGCAGCAGGCCGAGGGTGAAGAAGAAGCCGAGGATGGCGAACACGAACGTGATCCCGCCGGCGAGCAGCATCAAGAGCGGGAACGTCGTGAACGAACGGAGCGCGACTGCGAGTCCGGCGAACTGCGTGCTCCGGGTGCCCACGGCGTCGCTCATGGCGAAGAACTGGCGGGACATCACGACCGCGCTCTGATCCTGCACGCGGTCGCTGGACTCGACGGTCTCGATCACGACCCGCTCGGACTGCGGATCCGACGAGAGCAGCGACTGCACCTCGCCCACGAGGCTGGTGCTGATGCGCTTCACGAGCCAGAGCCGGAACAGCGCCACGACGATCGATCCGATGGCGAGCGCGGCGAAGAAGCCACCGAAGACGATCCACACCGTCTCCATGCCGCCCGAGAGTGCGGCGATGCCGACGGCGTACGCGCTCACGCAGATGATCGTGACGATCGCCAACGCTCCGATGGCCAACGCGGTGCCGCGGCGGACGAGCAGGAGGAACGAGTCGACGGCGCGCTGGGCAAGGTCCGCGGTGCCGCCGATGAACTGACGGCGATCGTCGGGTCGTGGGCTCGCGGGATCGAATGGGTCGTCGGACATGGCACTGGCAGTGTGCCACGCCAGACTGGGATCGTGACCGGACGACTCCAGCTCGACGAAGTGATGATCGACAGCGCTGCCCGCGATCGGGTGTGGGTGCGCGGTTCCGACGCAGCTTCGTACCTGCAGAGCCAACTGTCGCAGGACGTGAGCGATCTCGACGTCGGTGGCGAGCGGTGGACGCTCGTGCTCGACCCGACCGGCAAGATCGAGGCGCTGGCGCGCATCGGACATGTCGACGACGACGTCTTCCTCCTCGATACCGACGCCGGGTTCGGCGACGTACTGGCCGCGCGACTGGCTCGCTTCAAGATCCGGGTCGCTGCCGACATCGAGGTCGAGCACGCCGAGCGGACCGATCCCGACGACGACCACGAGACGGCACGGATCGCCGGCGGGTGGCCGCGCATGGGGACCGAGATCCAGCCCGCAGCGACGATCCCGGCGGCGACCGGCATCGAGGTCGCGGCGGTCAGCTTCACCAAGGGGTGCTACCCGGGCCAGGAGCTCGTCGAGCGGATGAACAGCCGCGGCGCCGACGCTCCGCGCGTGCTGCGCATCGTGGACGTCGAGCCGGGTGCCGTGCCCGGAGATCCCGTCCTCGATGGGGAGGGCAACGTCGTCGGCGAGCTGACGAGCGTCGCTCCGACCGGCATCCTCGCGCTCGCCTACGTCAAGCGCGGCGCCGAGATCGGCCGTCCACCCCGAAATCTGTCCGAAGACGATCGCTGAGCGGTACTCGACGGACAGATGTGCGTCCGCGGTGGGGTGCGGTCAGGCTGGAGTGGTCGGGGCGGCGGGGGACGGCCACGAGGTGAGCGAGCGGCGGATGGCGACGACATCGGGGTGCTCGCGGATGCCGATCAGCTCCGGGGCGCCGTCGATGATCGCCGCCAGACCGGAGGGGGAGGAGCCGGCCTCCGCGGCGGCGCGCAGCCAGCCGACAGCGATGCCCGTGTCGCCGAGGGCCGCCGACGCGCGGGCGACGGTTGCCGCGGCGAGCGTGTGCTGGTGACGGTGGTACATGCCCGCGGCGTAGTGCGCGGCGTCCTCGTAGCGCCCGATGCGGATGAGCTGGTTGGCGAGCACGTACTCGTTCCACGGATCGCCGGTGGGCAGCGGATCGGGCAGCAGATCGATCAGTTCGGCGACGCGCTCGGGTGGGAGATCGACCGGCGGCGGAGTCTGGTCGGGGCGCGGGTTGCTGAGCGCGGCGACGAGCATGCGCCGAGCCTTCGCGGTGCGCCCACGTTCCACCGCACGCGCTGCATCGGCCCAGGGTGACGAGGCCTCACGGCCGGCGCCGAGCACCTGGAGCTGGGCGATGAGCAGGAATCCGATGACGAGCACGAACCCGACGTAGCGGTCGTTGAACATGGCGAAGACGGCGAACGCGGCGGTCACGGTGATCGAGAACCAGGCCATCAGCCGTTCGGCGCGACCGGGCAGGATGCGGTCGAGTGCGGTCGTAACGACGTGGCCGCCGTCGAGGGGGATCAGCGGGATGAGATTGAACAGGCCGATCACCGGTCCCGCCCACCAGATGGCGTAGGCGTGGGGTTCGTGGCGGAACGAGGCGGGGTCGAGCGGGTCGGCACCGATCGCCACGAGGATGGCGACGCTGACGACGATCTGGATGCCGGGCCCGGCGAGCGAGATGGCGATCTGTTCGGGGCGCGAGATCGGGCGCGTCGGGACGTAGGAGGCGTACCCGGCGAGGAAGTTGAGCGAGATCTCCGCCTTGGCGCCGGTGCGCCGGGCCACCACCGCATGGCCGAGCTCGTGGAGGAGCGTGAACACCGCCAGCGATCCGGCGAGCCACACGCCGAACTCGTTGCCGTAGAGCACGACGATCAGCAGCATGAACATCACGAAGCCGGGTCGCACGTGGACGGGGAACCCGAGCAGCCGGAACATCCTCACCCAGGCTACGCCGTGCGTAGAGCTCGGGAGCGCCGCGCCCTGTCGTCCCTCGCCGTCGGTCGGCCGTCGGGGATCGACACCTAGACTCGATCGTCGTGACCTACGTCTACGCCTTCGACCACAAGCACCGCCGCCCGCCGATGGAGTACAAGGACCTCCTGGGTGGCAAGGGCGCCAACCTCGCCGAGATGACGAGCGTGTTGGAGTTGCCGGTGCCGCCGGGGTTCACGATCTCGACCGACGCATGCCGTGACTACATGTACGGCGGCTGGCCCGAGGGCCTCGACGCCGAGGTGACCAAGCACGTCGCCAAGCTGGAAAAGACGATGGGTCGCAAGCTCGGCGATGCCGCCGATCCATTGCTCGTCAGCGTGCGGTCGGGCGCCAAGTTCTCGATGCCCGGGATGATGGACACCGTCCTCAACCTGGGGCTGAACGACGAGAGCGTGCAGGGCCTCGCCGCCGTCACCGGCGATGCACGCTTCGCCTACGACTCCTACCGCCGCTTCATCTCGATGTACGCGCGGATCGTGATGGACGTCGACGGTGAGCCGTTCGAGCACGCCTTCGACGCGGCGAAGGAGAAGTCGGGTGCCACGCAAGACCACCAGCTGCCGGCGAAGGCCCTGAAGGGTCTGTGCGACAAGTACAAGCAGATCGTCAAGAAGCAGGCCGGCCGCGCGTTCCCGCAAGACCCGCGCGAGCAGCTCGACGGCGCCGTCGAGGCGGTGTTCAAGAGCTGGAACGGTGCACGGGCGATCGCCTACCGGGTGCGCGAGAAGATCGACCACAACCTCGGCACGGCGGTGAACGTCCAGACGATGGTGTTCGGCAACCGTGACGACAACTCGGGCACCGGCGTCGGGTTCACCCGCAACGCGGCCACGGGCGACAACAAGCCGTACGGCGACTTCTTGATCAACGCCCAGGGTGAGGACGTGGTGGCGGGCATCCGCAACACCGAAGACCTCGACCACATGCAAGAGAAGTTCCCGGCGATCCACGCCGACCTGCTGACGATCTTCGCTCGCCTCGAAGCGCACTACCAGGACATGTGCGACACCGAGTTCACGATCGAGCAGGGCAAGCTCTGGATGCTGCAGACCCGCGTCGGCAAGCGCACCGGAGCGGCGGCGCTCAAGATGGCGGTCGACATGACCAAGGGCACCGGGTCGGGCAAGAAGCGCTGGAAGATCTCGCGCGAGGAGGCGATCACGCGGGTCAGCGCCGAGCACCTCGACTCGGTGCTCCACCCGCAGTTCGCCGGCACCGGTGTCGTGCTGGCGAAGGGTCTCGGCGCATCGCCGGGCGCCGCCGTCGGCGCGGTGTACTTCACGGCCGACGACGCTCAAGCGGCAGCCGAGCGCGGCGAGCAGGTCGTGCTCGTGCGCAACGAGACGAGCCCCGACGACATCCACGGAATGATGGCGTCGGAAGGCATCCTCACCGCCCGCGGTGGGTTGGTCAGCCACGCCGCCGTCGTGGCGCGTGGCTGGGGGACGCCGGCGATCGTCGGCGCCGAGGAGATCCGCATCCAAGGCAACCAGTTCACGGTCGGCGACACGGTGGTCAAGCAGGGCGACGTGATCTCGATCGATGGCACGTCCGGCCAGGTGATGCTCGGGGCCCTCGAACTGCGCAGCGCCGAGCCGCCCGCGGAGTTCACCACGCTCTTGAAGTGGGCCGACACGGTGCGCAAGGGCAAACTCGCCGTGCGCGCCAACGCCGACACGGGCGAGGATGCGACCAACGCCCGCGACCTCGGCGCCGAAGGCATCGGCCTGTGCCGAACCGAGCACATGTTCCTCGCTCCCGACCGGCTGCCGGTCGTGCGCGAGATGATCCTCGCTCAGACACCCCGCCAGGAGAAGGCGGCGCTGGAGAAGCTGCGCGTCGCGCAGGAGGCCGACTTCATTGAGATCCTCGAGGCGATGGACGGGTTGCCGGTCACGGTGCGCTTGCTCGATCCGCCGCTGCACGAGTTCTTGCCGTCGGTCGAGGAGCTGCGCGTGAAAGAGGCGCGCAAGGGCCTGAGCAAGAAGGAGCGGACGCTGCTCGCGGTTGCCGAGCAGTGGGCCGAGCACAACCCGATGATCGGCACGCGCGGCGTGCGCCTCGGTGTGATCAAGCCGGGGCTGTACGCCATGCAGGCGCGGGCGTTGCTGTCCGCGGCGGCCAAGCTGCGCGAGGCGGGCAAGAACCCGATCGTCGAGATCATGATCCCGCTCACCGTCACGCGCGAGGAGATGGCGCTGGCGCGCAGCTGGGTGCAGGCCGAAGTCGACGACGCGCTCGCCGAGATGGCGCGCAGTGGCGTCAAGCGCAAGCCGACGATCACGATCGGCACGATGATCGAAACGCCGCGCGCTGCACTGCGCGCCGACGAGATCGCCGAGGTCGCCGACTTCTTCAGCTTCGGCACGAACGACCTGACGCAGTTGACGTTCGGGTTCAGCCGCGACGACGTCGAGAGCCGGATGATGCCGCAGTACCTCGAGCAGGGCCTGCTCAAACGCAACCCGTTCGACACGATCGACCAGACCGGCGTCGGCGAGCTCGTACGCATCGGTGCCAGGCTCGGGCGCGAGACGAACCCGAAGCTGAAGCTCGGCGTGTGTGGCGAGCATGGCGGCGACCCCGAGTCGATCTCGCTGTTCTACGACGCCGGGCTCGACTACGTGTCGTGCTCGCCGTTCCGGGTACCGATCGCGCGGCTGTCCGCTGCGCAGGCTGTCATCGCCGCGGGCGACGCGTGAGTCGCGTGCGCTGATGTCGGGCGTCCCCGCGCTGCTCGCGGCCGCGCCGAGCCGTGACAACTTCGTCGACATCGACGTTCATGCGTGGCAGTGGGCCGCGTTGCTGGCGATCATCGTCGCGCTGTTGTTGGTCGACCTGCTCGTGGTGCACCGCGAGGCGCACGCGGTCGGTACGCGCGAAGCGGCGATCGAGTCGGCGGTGTGGATCTCGATCGGCGTTGCCTTCACGGGCGTGATCGCCTGGTGGTTCGGCGCCGCGGCGAGCGGCGAGTACATCTCGGGGTACCTGATCGAGAAGTCGCTGAGCATCGACAACGTCTTCGTGTGGGCGCTGATCATGGGGTACTTCGCGGTGCCCGGGAAGTACCAGCACCGAGTGCTGTTCTGGGGCATCTTCGGCGCGCTCGCGTTGCGTGCCGTGTTCATCTTCGCCGGTGTCGCGCTGATCGAGAAGTTCGACTGGATCCTCTACGTGTTCGGCGCGTTCTTGCTGTACACGGCGGGCAAGCTGGTGTTCAGCGACAACGATCACGTCGATCCGGGGAACTCGAAGTTCTTGAAGATCGTCCACCGGGTGGTGCCCTCGACCGACACGTTCGACGGTCAGAAGCTGTTCACGATCCGTAACGGCAAGCGGCTGGCTACCCCGCTGTTCGCCGTGCTGCTCCTGATCGAGGCGACCGACGTGATCTTCGCCGTCGACTCGGTGCCGGCGGTGCTCGCGGTCAGTCACGAGCAGTTCATCGTGTTCTCGTCGAACGCGTTCGCCATCCTCGGTCTGCGCGCTCTCTACTTCCTGCTCGCCGACATGCACAACCGGTTCACCTACCTGCAGCAGGGTTTGGCGATCATCCTTGCCTTCGTCGGCGTCAAGATGATCATCGCCGAGTGGTACCACATCCCGACGTGGCTGTCGCTCACGGTGATCGCCATCGTGCTGGCGGCGTCGATCGGGTTCTCGCTGAAGATGTCGCGCAACGAGGAGCACGAGGCGCTCGCCGCTGAGGCGTTCGCCGAGCGGGACGAAGCCGACGCCGACGACCACCCCGCGCTCTAGCGGGCGCACGTCTAGCCTCAGCGCATGGGGATCGCGGACGACGACATCGAGCGGCTGCGCTCGACGGTGTCGATCGTCGACACGATCCAGCAGTACGTCGCGCTGAAGCGGGTGGGGCGCAACTGGGTCGGGCTGTGCCCGTTCCACGCCGAAAAGAGCGGCTCGTTCAACGTGCGCGAGGAGACGGGGCGCTACAAGTGCTTCGGCTGCGACAAGGGCGGCGACGTGTTCACGTTCATCCAGGAGATCGAGCACCTCGACTTTCCCGGCGCCGTCGAACACCTGGCGGCCAAGGCGGGGATCCAGCTCACGTACACGTCGACCGGTCAGTCGCAGGAGCGGGCGAAGCGCAAGCGGCTGGTCGACGCGATGCAGCAGGCGGTCGACTGGTACCACACGCGCTTGTTGGAGGACCCCGCGGCGCGCGCGGCGCGTGACTACCTTCGCCAGCGCGGGCTGGCCGGAGATGTGGCGCGCACGTTCAAGTTGGGATGGGCGCCCGACGACTGGGACGCGCTGGCGCGCGACTTGGGGGTTGCGACGGCGGACCTGGAGGCGGTGGGGCTGGCGTTCCGGAACCGGCGCAATCGGATGCAGGACTCGTTCCGGGCGCGGGTGATGTTCCCGATCTTCTCCGACGCCGGCGAGGCGGTGGCGTTTGGCGGGCGCATCTTGCCGGGGTCCGACGATCCGGCGAAGTACAAGAACTCTTCGGAGACGCCGATCTACACGAAGTCGAAGGTGCTGTACGGCCTCAACTGGGCGAAGGCGGACATCGCCCGGCACGACCAGGTGATCGTGTGCGAGGGGTACACCGATGTGATCGGGTTCCACCGGGCGGGGGTCCCGCGGGCGGTGGCCACGTGCGGCACGGCGCTCACCGAGGAGCACGTGCGGCTGCTGAAGCGCTACGCCAGCAAGGTCGTGTTGTCCTTCGACGCCGATGCCGCGGGTCAGGGTGCGGCGGAGCGCTTCTACGAGTGGGAGCAGCAGCACGCCGTCGAGGTGCTCGTGGCGAAACTTCCCGAGGGTCAAGATCCGGGCGATCTCGCCCAGCGCGATCCGGAGGCGCTGCAGGCGGCTGTGGACGCGCCGGTGCCGTTCCTCAAGTTCCGCGTCGATCGGACGCTGGCGGGCAAACCGCACCAGACGCCCGAGCAGCGGGTGCGTCTGGGGGAGCAGGCGATGTCGGTCGTCAACGAGCACCCGAACGTCGAGTTGCGCAAGTTGTACGCGGGGGAGGTGGCGACGACGCTCGGACTCCCCGTGAGCGACCTCGTGCAGATCGCCGAGCGGGGCACGCGGCGTCCTGCGATCCGCGTGGAACGACGCGCCGCGCGTGGGCCGATGGAGAACGCGGAGTTCGCCGCGCTCGTGCTCCTGGTCCAGGACTGGGACGAGATCGCGCCGTGGTTGATCGAGGCGCTGTTCGACGACGACGTGAACCGGATGGCGTTCGTCGCGCTCGCCGACGCCGGCGGCGACTTGCAGAAGGCGATCGAGATCGCCCCACCCGACGCCCGTGACGTGCTCGAACGCGCTGCGGTCGCCGACCTGAACCTCGTACCGGAAGTGGAAGCGCGCACGCTGATCGGGGCCGCCGTGCGGCGCGAGCTGCGGGCGCGGTCGAGACTCACGGACTCCCCGACGATCGAAGAGGACAGGGCGGCGCGACTCGAGGTGGAAGCGCTGGCAGATCTCGACCGAACGCGAGCCCAGGCGGCGGCAGAGTCATTGCTAGTTTGGCTCCATCGACGAGCCGACGAGCGTGCCGCCGGGTCCTGAACCCTTCGATCCCGACGCTGATGACGCGGCGGGCGACGTTGTCGCGGGTGGGGATCGACATGGTGGTCGGGGAGACGCAGGGCGTGATGCCGTGGTCGTGACCGAGGGCGACCTCGCCGCCGGAGGGTTGCGCCACCGGCTGGTGAGCTCGGCCGACGTCGACGGCGACGAATGGGATGATCTGGTCGCGCGGGGCCGTACGTCGGGGGCGGTGCACGCCGAGGACGTGACGCGTGTGCTGCGCAACGTCGAGCTGACGGGCGAGCTGTTGGCCGAGGTGCACGACGCGATGGCCGGCCAGGGCATCGCCATCGACACCGACGTGGACCAGGTCGACGAGACGCCGTCGGGTACTCGACGAGTCGTGCTCGCGGAGCGGTCGGCCGAAGACGACGAACAGTTGCTCAGCCGGGGCCGTCAGCGTCGCCGTCGCAAGGCGCAGCCGAAGGGCGACGGTGGAACGGCCGACGCTGTGCGCATGTACCTGCGCGAGATCGGCCAGGTCGACCTGTTGACGACGGAGGACGAGCGGCGGCTGGCCCAGTTGATCGAAGAGGGCAAGCTCGCCGCGGAGCACATCGATCGGGCGGGCGAGTCGGGGGCGGTGCTCGAGCCGGGCGAGGAGCGCATGCTGATGCGCGCCGTCAGCCGGGGCGAGCGGGCCAAGAGCGAACTGACGCAGGCGAACCTGCGATTGGTGGTGTCGATCGCCAAGCGGTATTCCGGCCGCGGGATGCAGCTGCTCGACCTGGTCCAGGAGGGGAACCTGGGGTTGATGCGGGCCGTCGACAAGTTCGACTACACGAAGGGCTTCAAGTTCTCGACGTACGCCACGTGGTGGATCCGTCAGGCGATCACGC
>CAZQCP010000076.1:0-14105 GCA_964592115.1 uncultured Ilumatobacteraceae bacterium | reverse complement strand
GACCGCGGCGACGCCGCAGCGCCGCAACGTCGGCTTCGTGTTCCAGCACTACGCAGCGTTCAAGCACATGACCGTGGCGCGCAACGTCGCGTTCGGCCTCGAGATCCGCAAGGTGCCAAAGGCCGAGGTCCGCGAGCGCGTGCACGAGCTGCTCTCGCTCGTGCACCTCGAACCGTTCGCCGACCGGCTGCCCGCCCAGCTCTCGGGCGGGCAGCGTCAGCGGATGGCGTTGGCGAGGGCGCTCGCCGTCGAGCCGCGTGTGTTGCTGCTCGACGAGCCGTTCGGTGCGCTCGACGCGAACGTCCGCAAGGAGTTGCGCGACTGGCTCGTGCGGCTCCACGACGAGGTGCACGTCACGACCGTGTTCGTGACCCACGATCAAGAAGAGGCGTTGGAGGTCGCCGACGAGATCGTCGTGATCAACCACGGACACGTGGAGCAGATCGGCACGCCCGACGAGCTCTACGACGCGCCGGCGAACGACTTCGTGATGGGGTTTCTCGGCCCGACGACGACGTTCGGCGGCGCGCTCGTGCGACCGCACGATCTCGACGTGCGTGCCGAGCCGGACGTGCCAGGATCGGTGGGCGGCACCGTGCGCCGGGCGACGCGCGTCGGCAACGAGGTGCGTTTCACCGTCGCCCTCGACGACGGCACCGAGGTCATCGTGATGCAGCCCCGGTCCCGGTCGTCGGTAACGAACGTCGGGGACGGGTCCCAACGTTCGTTAGCTCCGTCACCGAACGAACCGGCCGCGCACCGCACCGGCGACCCCGGCATCGGCGACCGGGTCTATGTGGCCACGGTGGCTCCGGCAACACCGATCACGAACGTCGCCGAGGCATTTGCCGCCGGCTGAGCAGCGCTCCGGGGCATTGTTCGGAGCGGCGACCCGACGAAGGGGCCATCATGGGCAGTGTGCAGATCTCCGCGAAGGCCGACTATGCAGTCCGGGCGTTGCTGGTGTTGGCGGCGGCCCAAGACGGCGTGCCGCAGACCGGGAAGGTGATCGCCACGAGCCAGCAGATGCCGGTGAAGTTCGTCGAGAACACGCTCGTGGAGTTGCGGATCAACGGGTTGGTCCGCAGCCAGCGCGGCGCCCGCGGTGGGTTCTCGCTGGCTCGCCCCGCCGAGGAGATCACGATCGCCGACGTCGTACGCGCCGTCGACGGTCCACTCGCCCAGGTGCGTGGCGACCGGCCCGAAGAGCTCGAATACACCGCCCCGGCGACGTCGCTGCAGCACGTGTGGATCGCGGTGCGGGCGACGATTCGCGGCGTGCTCGAGCACGTGACGCTCGCTGATGTCGCCCGCGGCGAGATCCCGGCGGCCGTCGACGTGTTGACGCACGACCCGGACGCCTGGCTGCCGCACTGACACGCCGCCCGACCCATTCGCGCCGACCCTTCGGCACTGCCCAGGCCATGACGACAGCGATGTGACTTCGGTCGTCGGCAGCACGTGATCGACGCTCGGGAGCGTTGGCGGGCGTGATGCACGGCACGATGTGGTCTTCATGTCTCGGATGTCCACCACCGCGATGCAGTCGACAGATCGGCTGATCACGCGACCGTTCGTGATCGTCACGGTCTGCGCGCTGGTCTTCTTCATCTACATCGGCATCCTCGTGCCGATCGTCCCGCTGTTCGTCGAAGGTCCACTGGGCGCCGGCGAGTTCGGGATCGGGCTCACGATCGCGACGTTCGCGATCACCGCCGTTGCTGCCCGGCCGTTCCTCGGTCGGATCGCTGACCGCTACGGACGTCGCGTGCTGATGGTCGTCGGCGCGGGTGGAGCCGCCCTGGCGGGCATGGCGTCCGGACAGGTCGACGAGTTCTGGCAGCTGCTCGTGATGCGCGGCATCACGGGTGTCGGCGAGGCCGCCGTGTTCGTCGGCGCGGCGACGCTGATCGCCGATCTCTCCCCGGCGGATCGGCGTGCCGAAGGTGCGAGCTACTTCTCCGTGGCCGTCTACGGAGGCATCGGGATTGGCCCGATCATCGGTGAGTGGGCGCTGGACGACACGGAGTTCGGCCGGGCGTTCTTCATCGCCGGACTGTTCGCGCTGCTGAGCGCGCTGCTGGCGCTCGCTGCCCCCGATCGCGTCGCCACCGTCGAATCGGGCGTCGACGACCATGCCGATCTCGTCGTGCTCGCCGACGCTGGCACCGTGCCCGGTACAGGTCGCCGCCGTCTGATCCATCCGGCCGCCGTGATGCCGGGCATCGTCCTCGCGTCAGGCGTCGCCGCGTTCGCGACGTTCAGCGCGTTCGTACCCGACTACGCCCGCGACGTCGGGTTGGCGACGTCGGGTGGGCTCTTCGCCGTGTACTCGCTCGTGTCGCTGCTCGTGCGGGTGTTCGGCGCGACATGGCCGGATCGACTCGGACCACGTCGCACCGTCACGATCGCGCAGGTCAACGTGCTCATCGCACTGTTGATCCTGGCCACGATCCCGACGGTCGCCGCGCTGTGGGTGGCGGCGGTCTTCATCGGATTCGGGATGGCGCTGAACTACCCGTCGCTGTTCGCGCTCGTGGTCAACAAGGTGAACGACCGGGAGCGGGCATCCGCGATCAGTTCGTTCACGATGTTCTTCGAGATCGGCTCGGCGATCGGCGGGCTGGCGATCGGGGCACTCGCGCAGGCCGTCGGGAAGCAGCACGGATTCTTCGGTGGCGTCGCCTGCTGCCTCGTCGGGTTGTACCTCCTGCGGTACAAGCTCGTGCCCGCCGGGTCGCCCGATGCCGGTCCGGTCGCGCCCCGGCCCTCCTACGCCCCCGCCGCCCCCGACTGACACTCCACGCCCCGCCGTCACCGCCCGTCACCGATGAGGTTCTGTGGCAGGGGGTGCGCCGGAACCTCATCGATGGCGCGAGCGGGATTCAGATGTCTGATTTCCGCTGGTGAATGTGCGGGATGTCGGGCAGGATGGTGACGTGCTCGACCCCGACCAGTGCTACACGGCGGTGCAGAGCCGTGACCGCCGCTTCGATGGCTGGTTCGTCACGGCGGTCCGCACGACCGGCATCTACTGCCGACCGAGCTGCCCGGCGATCACGCCCAAACGCGCCAACGTCGAGTTCCACGCGACCGCGGCAGCGGCGCAACAGCGCGGCTTTCGCGCCTGCAAGCGGTGCCGCCCGGACGCCTCTCCTGGTTCCCCGGAGTGGAACACGCGTCAAGATGTCGTCGCCCGCGCGATGCGATTGATCGCCGACGGGGTGGTCGACCGCGAAGGCGTGTCCGGGCTGGCGAACCACCTCGGATACAGCGAACGTCACCTCAATCGCCTCATGACCGACGAGCTCGGGGCTGGCCCGCTCGCCATCGCCCGCGCCCAGCGCGCCCAGACGGCACGCATCCTCGTCGAGACGACCGCGATGGCGCTCACCGACGTCGCGTTCGCGGCCGGTTTCGGCAGTGTCCGCCAGTTCAACGACACGTTCCGCGATGTCTATGCGACGTCGCCGACCGAGCGGCGCGACGCATGCGCCGGGCGTCGCGATCACCGCCACCACGTATCTGACCCGGACACCGGCGGCGAGGGCATGTCGGTCACGGTTCGCCTTGCCGTGCGCAAGCCGTTCGCCGCGGACGACGTTCTCTCCTTCGTCGGAATGCGGGCGATCCCGGGCCTCGAGACGTGGGACGGCTCGAGGTACACACGCACGCTCGCACTGCCCGGCGGTGATGGTGTCGTCGCCGTCGCGGTCGGTGGCGAGGGCCATGTCACGGCTCGGTTCTGGCTCGCCATGTGGAGCGACCTCGCGGCCGCCGTGCAGCGCGTGCGATGTCTCCTCGACCTCGACGCCGACCCCGTCGCCGTCGATGCCGCGCTCGGGGGCACGCCGTGGCTGCGCGCGCTCGTCGCCGACCGTCCCGGACGCCGTGCACCAGCCAGCGTGGATCCGTACGAGACGGCGGTGCGCGCCGTCGTCGGCCAGCAGGTGTCGATCACCGGTGCGCGCACCGTCGCCGGCCGGTTCGTCGCCGCCGTCGGCCGCCCGGTCACGCTCGGCCCGGATCGAACGCTCCGCTTCTTCCCCACGCCCGACGAGCTGGCCGCTGCTCCCGATGACGCGTTCTCGATGCCCGCCGCGCGCCGCGACACGATCCGTCGCGTCGCCGCGGCCGTCGCCAACGGATCGGTGCGCTTGGACGTCGGTGCCGATCCCGACGAGGCGCGGGCCGACCTGTTGGCACTGTCGGGCATCGGACCGTGGACCGCGGACTACGTCGTGATGCGCGGCCTCGGCCACCCCGACACGTTCCTCGGCAACGACCTCGGCGTGCGCCATGCGCTCGAACGGCTCGACGCGACATCGATCGACCCGACCGTCTTCGCGCCGTGGCGTTCGTATGCGGTCCACCATCTGTGGGCCGCGCTCCACGAGAGAAAGGACTCCCCATGACACCGTCTGCCTCCACTCCAACTTCCAGCTCCACCTCGTCGCCAACTTCGACGCCCATTGCGACGAAGCGGTCGATTCCGGTGGAACACCTCGCGTCGGCGACGATCGACACGCCGATCGGTCCGCTGACGATCGTCGCCTCCGATGCCGGCGTGCGCGCCGTGCTCTGGCCCGGCGACGAGGATGAACACCGGGTGCGCGTCGGTGACGCGCCCGCCGACCCCGATCATCCGGTCATCGCCGCCGCGGCCGACGAACTGGAGGAGTACTTCGAGGGTCGGCGCCAGACGTTCGGCGTGCCGCTCGATCCGATCGGCACCGAGTTCCAACACGCCGCGTGGGTGGCGCTGCAGTCGATCCCGTACGGCGAGACGATCAGCTACGGCGCCCAGGCGGCGCGCATGGGCGACCGCCGCAAGGCGCGCGCCGTCGGCGCGGCGAACGGGCGGAACCCGATCTCGATCATCGTGCCCTGCCACCGCGTCGTCGGCGCCGATGGCTCGCTGACCGGCTTCGCGGCGGGCGTCGACACGAAGGCATGGCTGCTCGACCACGAACGCGCCGTGCTGATTGCATCCGGGGTCAGACACCAGATGCAACGGCACACGTGACGTTGGCCAGCCTGGCTTTTGCACGCGGTTGCATCTGGTGTCTGACCCCGGATGCAATCAGGATGCAACGGCACACGTGACGTTGGCCAGCCTGGTTCTTGGGCGCGGTTGCATCTGGTGTCTGACCCCGGATGCAATCGGGGCCAGGTGCTGCGTATCCGGGAGTCACATCGCCACCTCTTGACCGCAGGCCATCGGTTGTGCAAGCGTTTGCAGCGACCAGGCTCGACCTGGTCACACGTGAACCGCGAACCCACGACCCTGAAGGGGGAAGACATGAGGAAGCGCTGGTTGAAGCTCGCCGCCGTGCCGGTTGTCCTGGCACTCACGGCAGCTGCCTGCGGTACCGAAGACGACGACGGCGGTGGCTCCGACACCGACTCGACGCAAGCTCCGGACACCACCGATGCACCCGACACGACCGAAGGCGGTGACACAGAGACCACCGAACCGTTGCCCGAGACTCCGGGTCCAGGCTCGGCCGGTTCGGTGACCGTGTTCGGCGTCGAGGACTCCGAGAACGAAGCGGGCGCCATGGCCGACGCCCTGGCCGAGTTCGGTGCGGCCAACGGCATCGACATCACCTACGTCGGTCGCCGCGACTTCGAGCAGCAGATCAACGTGCAGGTGCTCGCCGGCAACCCGCCGGACATCGCCGCGTTCCCGCAGCCGGGCAAGCTCGCCCAGTTCGCCCAGGATGGCGATCTGCTGCCGGTGCCAGACGACGTCGTGGCATCGGTGTCGGAGAACTGGGCAGACAGCTACATGGCGTTCTCGAACGTCGACGGCACCCAGTACGGCGTGCCGTTCAAGTCCGACTTCAAGTCAACGGTCTGGTACGTCCCGAGTGTGTGGGAGGAGAAGGGCTACGCGGTTCCCGAGACGCTGACCGAGTTCAAGGACCTCACCGATGAGATGATCGCCAACGGTGACACACCGCTGTGTGTCGGCATCGAGTCGGGCCCAGCGACCGGATGGCCGTTCACCGACTGGGTCGAAGAACTCGTCCTGCGAGAGCAGGGGATCGACTACTACAACCAGTGGGTCGCCCACGAGGTGCCGTTCGACGATCAGCCGATCATCGACACGTTCAACGAGATCGCCGGCCCGGATGGTCTCTGGACCAAGGATGGCGCGGTGTACGCAGCCGACGGATCGATCGCCGCGACGGCCTTCGGCAACAACGGCGAGCCACTCGTGGAGGGCCAGTGCATGATGCACCGTCAGGCGAGCTTCTACAGCGCCTTCTTCCCCGACGGCACCGTGTTCGGCGATGGTGACGGTGAAGTGAGCACGTTCTACTTCCCGGCTGACGAGGGCCACCCGGTCCTGGTCGGCGGCATCAACGCCGGTGCGTTCCGCGACGCTCCCGAGGTGTGGCAGGTGATGGAGTACCTCGGTTCGGCTGAGTTCGCCAATGCCCGCCAAGCCGCGCAGCGCGACCGCGTCGGCGGCGAGTTGTCCGGGTTCCTCACCGGCAACTCCAACGCCGACCTGAGCCTGTGGGCCGACCTGGAGCAGGGCTTCATCAACGAACTGCAGACCGCCGATCCGGCGGCGTTCGATGGCTCCGACAACATGCCGGCCGAAGTCGGCTCGGGCTCGTTCTGGACGGAGGGCACGTCGTTCGTCAACGGAGATGTCGACGCCGCGACGGCCACCGCCACGATCGAGGCATCCTGGCCGTGACGATCTGTCGGGCCTCACCGCGACGCCGCGGTGGGGCCCGGTTGGTCGGCCCGACTCCGGCTCGTCGCCGGCGCTTCCCTCGCCGGCTGAGCTGACCTGAGCGGGGGCTCGACGAACACCCTTCAGCGAGTGAACGCTGGAGGTAGCACAACGGTGTCGGCGATCGATGAGGTCGCCGGCACCGTTTCGTTTTCGCCTAGTGTCAAGGCCCGGTACCGATCGGTCGAAGGGGGTGCGCATGTCCGTCATCGAAGACAACGCCGCGGCGGCGCCTGCGGCACCCTCTGCACCGATCCCCAAGCAGACGTCGTCGGAACCGAAGCGATCGCCGCTGAACGTCGGCGTGGTGATGCGCGTCGTCGTGTTCGTTGCCCTCGCCGCGTTCTTGCTCTACTACGTCGGCCCGCGCGACATGGCCGAGACCGCGCTGAAGGTCGCCGCTGCCGTCGCGCTGACTGCCGTGCTGTGGATCGGCGCCAACGTGTTGTTCGACCAGGCGTACGCCCACTGGACGCGCTTCAACACGATCGTCGGCGTAGCGCTCGGCTTCGTTTGCTTCTTCGTGCTCGAGGCGAACGGGCTCTTGCGCAGCCTGTTCGACAAGCGCGTCGACTTCGTCGGGCAGGGCGTCTTCAACGACGTCACGGGTTGGCGGACGGAACCGTTCGACATCAACGGGCTGTTGTGGGGGCTCATCGGCGGTGTCGCGCTCGGGCTGGTGATGTTCGTGCTCAGCGCACCGCGCCAGCAGCTCGCCCGGCTGCCGCTGGCGATCGTCGGCTTCGTCGCGTTCGGGTTCCTCACCGCGTACGCGTTCGATAGGTCGGCCTGGCCGCTCATCGACTGGACGAAGCTGTGGGTGTGCACCGGTGTGGGTGCCGCCGTGTTCGGACTGCTCGGGCTGTGGCGGTACGGCGCGAAGAGCGCGCCGCTGTCGGTGCTGTCCGGTGTGGCCGTTGGCTGGGTCGTCGGTGCGTGGGGTGGCGCCGAGGTCGGGCGTGGGAACTTCCTCGGCATCGTCTACGCCACGGTCGTGCCGGCGGCGATCTTCGGGGTCCGCTTCGGCCTCGCCACTCCGCCCGATGCCAACAAGCGCAGGCGGATCGAACGACGCTCGCGCTCGTGGATCTTCGTCACTCCGGCAGTCGCGTTCATCGTCTTCGGCTTGCTCGCCCCGTTGATCCGCACGATCTACCTCTCGTTCCACAATCGAAACGGGCGCGAATACGTCGGCAAGGACAACTACGAGGCGATCTTCCGGAGCAAGAACTCGGTCAACTTCGACAACTGGCAGAACATGTTCACGAGCCAGTTGTTCTTCATCGCGTTGGCGTTGTTCGCCCTCGGGATCCTCGTCGGCGTGTTCGCTGGTCGGCGTACGGCGCAGCCGTTCGAGAAGAGCCCGAGCTCACTCGGACCGGTGGTCGTGGGGATGTTCTTCTTGTCGTGTGCGATCCTGTCGTCGATCCGCGGCACGATCTTCAACAACGTGTGGTGGGTCATCGTCGTCACATCGTTGGCGACCGGGCTCGGTCTCGCCGTCGCCGTGCTCGCCGATCGCGCCAAAGCGGAGAACGCGGCGAAGTCGTTGGTGTTCTTGCCGATGGCGATCTCGTTCATCGGCGCCGGCATCATCTGGCGCTTCATGTACCAGGCTCGCGACGTCAGCCAGGAGCAGACGGGCGTCATGAACGCGTTCTGGGTCTGGGTCGGCCAGAGCACACACTCCTCGCTCGGCAAGACCGTCTGGCTGATCGCGCTGTTCTTGCTGATCATCCTGTTCGCGTTCTTCATCAAGCTCGGCGTCGACACGAAGTCGAACACGATGGTCGGCTTCGCCATCGGGTTCTCGTTGTTCATGCTGTACCTCATCTACCGCATCCTCGGTCCGGGGCTCGGCGGCTTCATCGAGCGTGACGGCGACGTGATCGCCAAGCCGGTCCTGTTCCTCCAGGAGGGCCCGTTCAACAACATGTGGCTGATGGTCGTGTTGATCTGGGTGCAGACCGGCTTCGCCATGGTCATCTTGTCGGCGGCGATCAAGGCGGTGCCGACCGAGCTCGTCGAAGCGGCCAAGGTCGACGGCGCCACGGACACGCAGGTGTTCTGGCGCATCACGCTGCCGCAGATCGCGCCGACGATCGGCGTCGTCACCACGTCGCTGTTCGTGACCGTGATGAAGGTCTTCGACATCGTCTACGCCATGACGAACGGCAACTTCGGCACGCAGGTGATCGCCAACCAGATGTGGATCACGGCGTTCGGCCAGACGAACCTCGGGCTCGGCTCGGCGCTCGCCGTGGTGCTGTTCGTGTCGGTGATCCCGATCATGTGGCTCAACATCCGCCGCATCGAGAGGCCGGCATGAGTGTGAGCGCCGCGACCGGCGAGGTCGGATCATGACGTCGGGCATCGTCAACCCGGATCAGCCGAGCTCGGGGGCGACGGGCGCTGCCTACCGTTTCATGCGCACGATCCCCACGTGGGTGCTGTGGCTGCTCGTGATGGTGTGGAGTATTCCCACGCTCGGGCTCTTGATCAACTCCGTCCGCACCCGCGACGCGCAACGGTCGAGCGGTTGGTGGACCGCCTGGCGAGACGTCGGTGACTTCACGCTGGAGAACTACCGTGAGGTCCTCGGCACGACGGCGGCGGGAGGCATGCAGCGGGGCCTGACGAACTCGTTCGCGATCGCCCTGCCGGCCACGATCATCCCGATCGCGTTCGCCGCGTTCGCTGCGTACGCGTTTGCGTGGATCGACTTCAAGCATCGTCAGGGCCTGTTCATCGGCACGGTTGCACTGCTCGCGGTGCCGCTCCAGGTGGCGCTCGTTCCGCTGCTCTTGGTGTACGTCAACGGCGCCCACTGGACCATCCCGTACCTCGACAAGACGATCACCGTCTTCCCCGACCTCAACCTGGCGGGCACCACCACCGCGGTCTGGCTCAGTCACACCGCGTTCGCGATGCCATTCGCCATCTTCTTGTTGCACAACTACATCTCGTCGCTGCCGCGCGACATCTTCGAGTCGGCACGCATCGACGGTGCCGGGCACTTCAAGATCTTCTACCGGCTCGTGCTCCCGTTGTCGGTGCCGGTGCTCGCGGCGTTTGCGATCTTCCAGTTCCTGTGGACGTGGAACGACTATCTGATCGCCGTCACGATGATCGGCTCGAACGAAGCGGCGGCACCGTCGACGGTCGTGATCGCCGCCCAGACCGGCCAGTTCGGCCAGTCCGAACACCTGCTCACGGCCGGCGCGTTCCTCCAAGCTGCGGTGCCGCTCGCCGTGTTCTTCTTGCTCCAGCGCTTCTTCGTGCGTGGCATCCTCGCCGGCTCCGTCAAGGGCTGACGATTGCATCCGGGGTCAGACCCCACATGCAACAGCACATGTCATTTTGGCCGGTCTGGCGCTGGTGCGCCGTTGCATGTGGGGTCTGACCCCGGATGCAATCGTCTCCGCAGGCAGCCAGGTCGGTGCGTGATTGCATGTGGGGTCTGACCCCGGATGCAATCGGCGCTCGGTCAGGCGCGGTTGCGGGCGGCGGCGGATTGGGCCTTGCGGGCGCGCTCGGCTTCCTTCTTGGCCCGCTTGGCCTCGGCGCGCTTGGCGCGTAGCTCGGCTTGCTCCTCGTCGGAGCGCTTCTGCGTATCGATCAGCGGTGCGATCGTGACCTCGTCGGGCTTCGGCAATGCGATGACGTCGTCGTGCTTCAACAGGTCGCGGATGATCGCCGAGGCGGGTGCCTCGCCGGCCACCGTTGCGGCGAGCATGATCCGGGTGACCGCCACGCCGTGGCGTTCGACGATGCCGGGGAGCACCTCGTTGAGCTGATCGGTCGACGGGTTGTCAGCGTGGTCGCCGAGCTCTTTGATGCAGTCGGCGAGACAGGCGTCGCTGATGATCGCCGCCACCGCCTCCATCTCGCCGTTGATGCGGCCGGCACGCACCGCCGTTCGCACGCCGTCGGGGGTCAGTTCCTCGACGAAGCCGTCGAGCCCCTCACGATGATCGTCGTCGAGCGCGTCGATCGCGGCGGTCAGCTCCTCGTCGCTGGCCGCCTTGAACGAACGGTCGAGCAGCCCGAGTGCCTGCATCCGGTTCTTCGCCTGATTCACGTCGTACGACGCTATCCGTGCCGGGCGCCTGCGCCTTGCGGACGGTCGACGGACGTCGTGGACGCGATCAGCTAGCGTCCGTTCCGGGATCTGCCGTCCGGGCGCCGGCGGCGCGTCCGCGAACGAACCACCAGGAGGATCGCCGATGGCAACGCTCGAACTCGACGGGCTCAACAAGGTCTACGACAACGGCTTCCATGCCATTCACGACCTGGATCTCATGATCGCCGACAAGGAGTTCCTCGTCCTGGTCGGCCCGTCGGGCTGTGGCAAGTCGACCGCGCTGCGCATGATCGCCGGGCTGGAGACGATCACCAGCGGCACGTTGAAGATCGGTGACCGCGTCGTCAACGACGTCGAGCCGAAGGATCGCGACATCGCGATGGTCTTCCAGAACTACGCGCTGTACCCGCACATGACGGTGTACGACAACATCGGGTTCGCGTTGAAGCTCGCCAAGGTGCCGAAGAACGAGATCGACACGCGGGTGCGCAAGGCCGCGGCGATCCTCGAGCTCGAGCCGTACCTCGACCGCAAGCCCGGTCAGCTGTCGGGTGGCCAGCGTCAGCGTGTGGCGATGGGCCGGGCGATCGTGCGTCAGCCGGCCGCGTTCTTGATGGACGAGCCGCTGTCCAACCTCGATGCCAAGTTGCGCGTGCAGATGCGCGCCGAGATCGCCGCGCTCCAACGCGAGCTGGCGGTCACCACCGTGTACGTCACCCACGACCAGGTCGAGGCGATGACGATGGGCGATCGCGTGGCGGTGCTCAAGGACGGCTACCTGCAACAGGTCGACACGCCCCAGACGCTGTACGACCGGCCCGTCAACGTGTTCGTCGGCGCGTTCATCGGCTCGCCGTCGATGAACCTCTACGAGGGCACGATCAGCGTCAACGGCCAGGTCGGCACGGTCACGCTCGGGAGCAACGTGATCGGGCTGCCGAGCGAGACGTTCGTCAAGCAACCTCGCCTGCGCGACTACGACGGCAAGAAGGTGATCGTCGGCATCCGCCCCGAAGACTTCGAAGACGCCGCGCTGGCGCCGAACGTGCCCGAGAGCCAGCGGTTGTCGTCGACGGCGTCGCTGATCGAGGCGCTCGGCTCGGAGCTGATGGTGCACTTCCGCATCGACGCGCCGACGGTCGACTCCGGCGACCCCGATGCCGTCGAGGAGCGTGGCGCAGCGGAGGCGAACGCGGTAGGGCGCTTCAGCCCGCGCTCGCAGGTTCGCCTCGGCGATCAGTTCGAGGTGGCGGTGTCGACGGAGAACCTCCACGTGTTCGACCCGGTCACGCGCCAGGCGCTGTGGATCGAGGAGTGACGGCCTCCAGCGGCGAAGGCGTCACACAGGTGCCTGGCACCGCTGTGACATCGTCGACGACGACATCGACATCCGCGATTCGCCTGGATGACGGGCAGCCGTGGTGGCGGCAGGGCGTCGTGTACCAGGTGTACCCGCGGTCGTTCGCCGACGGGAACGGTGACGGCACCGGCGACCTCGCTGGCGTGCGCGCCCGGCTGGCGTACCTCCGCGACCTCGGCGTCGACGCGATCTGGTTCAACCCGTGGTACAAGTCGCCACTGCTCGACGGCGGCTACGACGTCGCTGACTACCGACAGATCAACGAGCAGTTCGGCACCGTCGACGAGGCGGTCGAGCTGATCGCCGACGCCCGCGAGCACGGGATCCGGATCATCGTCGACCTCGTGCCGAACCATGTGTCGTGGGAGCACGAGTGGTTCGTCGAGGCGCTTGCTGCGGCGCCCGGCGATCCGGCTCGCGCCCGGTTCCACTTCCTGCCTGGCCGCGGTGATGACGGAGAGCTGCCGCCCAACAACTGGCGCTCGCAGTTCGGCGGCCCGGCGTGGACACGCGTCGCCGACGGCGAGTGGTACCTCCATCTGTTCGACCCGAGCCAACCCGATGTCAATTGGGACCACCCCGATGTCGTCGAGGAGTTCGAGGCTGTGATGCGCTTCTGGCTCGACCGGGGCGCGGCAGGATTCCGGATCGACGTCGCCCACGGGTTGGCGAAGGCGTCCGATTACGCGGACTGGGTCAAGCCGCTACAGGACGGCTACCGCGATTGGTATCCGGGCCACCCGCACTGGGACCGCGACGAGATCCACCCGATCATCCGCCGCTGGCGGAAGGTGCTTGACGGCTACGACGACGACCGGATGATGGTCGCGGAGGCGTGGGTCGCCCCGGAGCGGCTGCCGCGCTACCTGCGCGCCGACGAGTACCACCAGGCGTTCAACTTCGATCTGCTGAGCGCCCCGTGGGACGGGCCGACGTTCAGGCAGATCATCGACTCGGCCGTCACCGCCGCCCGCGCGGTCGGGTCGACGTCGACGTGGGTGCTGTCGAACCACGATGTCGTCCGTCACGCCACCCGCTATGGGCTGCCCAACGACATCATCCCGGGGATGTGGCTGCTCGACGGTCCACACGATGCGCTCGACACCGAACGCGGTCAGCGGCGCGCCCGGGCGGCGGGTCTGCTGACGCTCGCTCTGCCGGGCTCGGTCTACGTCTATCAGGGCGACGAGCTCGGCTTGCCCGAGGTGTGGGACCTGCCGCCCGAGGTGCTCGACGATCCGGTGTGGGAGCAATCGGGACACTCGGCGAAGGGGCGCGACGGCTGCCGCGTGCCGATCCCGTGGGAACCCGACGGTCCGTCGTTCGGGTTCGGCGCTGCTGCGGGGTGGCTGCCGCAGCCGCCCGAGTTCGGTCCGCTGTCGGCGGCGACGCAGGCCGCCGATCCCGATTCGATGCTGTCCTTGTACCGCACGGCACTCGCGCTGCGCCGTGAGCTCTTCGGCGGGTCGGAGGACTTCGAGCTGCGCGAGTCGGCCCCCGACGTCATCGACTTCGATCGGGCTGGCACCCGGGTGACGCTGAACATGGGCGATGTCGGGGTGGCGATGCCGCCCGGTCGCGTACTGCTCGCCTCGTCACCGATCGACGACCCGACCGAGCTCCCCGCCGACACGATCGTCTGGCTCGCCCCCGCCTGAGCGCTGCACGCGGGATTGCATCCGGGGTCAGACCCCAGATGCAACCGCGGCACGTGTGTGGTGGGGAAGCTGAAGCGCTGCGTGCTGGTTGCATCCGGGGTCAGACCCCAGATGCAACGGCGGCACGTGTGTGGCGGGGAGCTGATCCTGTGCTGGTTGCATCTGGGGTCTGACCCCGGATGCAACCAGCACGCGGATGCAACTGCCCTCGTGGTCAGTCGAAGCAGAGGCTGCGGAGGTCGGCGACGG
>CAZQCP010000075.1:0-14161 GCA_964592115.1 uncultured Ilumatobacteraceae bacterium | reverse complement strand
GGTGCACAGGTTCGAGAGGTGCACCGAGATCCTCGAGGTCAACGACCAGCAGAACACGGCGGTGTGCAACCTCGGCTCGCTGAACCTCGGCGCCTACGTCGACGCGTCGCCGAGCGGCGAGGTGGTGTTCGACTACGCCCGCCTCGGTGAGGTCGTCCGCCAGGTGGTGCCGTTCCTCGACCGGGTGATCGACATCAACTACTACCCGACGCCCGAGGCGCAGTACTCGAACCACAAGTGGCGCCCGGTCGGCCTCGGGTTGATGGGCCTCCAGGACGTGTTCTTCAAGAAGGGCCTCGCGTTCGACTCGGCCGATGCCAAACATCTCAGCCGCACGATCAGCGCCCACATCTACTTCCACGCGCTGTGGGCGTCGACCGAGCTCGCCGAGCAGCACGGTCCGCACGACGCCTACGAAGGCACGCGGGCCGCCGACGGCAAGCTGCAGTTCGACCTGTGGACCCAGAACGGTGCGCCGGTGGTGCCACCCGCCGAGCTCGACTGGGACAGCCTGCGGGCGCGGATCCGCGAGCACGGCCTGCGCAACAGCTTGCTGATCGCCATCGCCCCCACCGCCACGATCGCCTCGATCGCCGGCTGCTACGAGTGCATCGAGCCGCAGGTGTCGAACCTGTTCAAGCGCGAGACGCTGTCGGGCGAGTTCATGCAGATCAACCGGTACCTGGTGCGCGAGCTCCAGGCGCGGGACCTGTGGGACGAGCAGATGATCTCCGAGATCAAGAAGGCCGACGGTTCGGTGCAAGACGTCGAGCGCATCCCGGCCGAGTTGAAGGAGGTCTTCCGCACGGCGTGGGAGATCCCGCAGCGGGCCTTGATCGACATGGGCGCCGAGCGTGGCGCGTTCATCGACCAGAGCCAATCGCTCAACTTGTTCATGGAGACCCCCACGATCGGCAAGTTGAGCTCGATGTATCTCCACGCGTGGAAGTCGGGGCTCAAGACCACGTACTACCTGCGCAGTCGCCCGGCGACGCGCATCAACCAGACCACGACCGGCTCGGCCGGGGCGGCGACCAAGCCGTCACCGACATCGCCGACCGGCGGAGGCGCGCCGACCGCAGACCCGGCGCCGGAGAAGAAGACGTTCACCGACGAGGAGGCCATCGCGTGCAGCCTCGAGAACCCCGAAGCATGTGAGGCGTGTGACTGAAATGGCTCTGATCGATCCCTACTCCGACTACGCCCGGGCCGAGCCCGGCGAGACGCTCGCCGACGAGTTCGAGTCGGCGTCCCCGGTGGGCGCCGGCAGGCCGACGAACATCCTCGACCCCGGCTTCGACCTCACGTTGCGGCCGATGCGGTACCCCGAGTTCTACGAGATGTACCGCAACGCCATCAAGAACACGTGGACCGTCGACGAGATCGACTTCTCCGACGACCTCGTCGACCTCGACCGCAAGCTGATGCCGGCCGAGAAGCACCTGGTGTCGCGGCTCGTGGCGTTCTTCGCCACCGGCGACTCGATCGTGTCGAACAACTTGGTGCTCAACTTGTACCAGCACATCAACGCCCCCGAAGCTCGGATGTACCTGTCGCGCCAGCTGTACGAAGAGGCGCTGCACGTGCAGTTCTATCTCACGCTGCTCGACAACTACATCCCCGACATGTCCGAGCGCGAGGCCGCGTTCGCGGCGGTCGAGAACATCCCGTCGATCCGTGCCAAGGCCGAGTTCTGCTTCAAGTGGATCGACTCGATCCAGGGATTGCAGAAGATCGAGACGCCCGAGCACCGCAAGCGGTTCTTGTTGAACCTCATCTGCTTCGCGTCGTGCATCGAGGGGCTCTTCTTCTTCGCCGCCTTCGCGTACGTGTACTTCCTGCGCTCGAAGGGCCTGCTCAACGGGCTCGCCGACGGCACGAACTGGGTGTTCCGCGACGAGAGCTGCCACATGAACTTCGCGTTCGGGGTGGTCGACACCGTGCGCAAGGAGGAGCCGGAGCTGTTCGACGACCAGCTCGAAGCCGACGTGCGGGCGATGTTGCGCGAGGCGATCGACTGCGAGCATCAGTTCGCCGCCGACGTGCTCGGCGAGGGCGTGCCGGGCATGAGCCTCGGTGACACCCGTGCGTACCTGGAGTTCGTCGCCGACCAGCGGTTGGTGCAACTCGGGTACGCCCCCGAGTACGGAGCGAAGAACCCGTTCAGCTTCATGGAGCTGCAAGACGTGCAGGGCCTGTCCAACTTCTTCGAGCGGACGGTGTCGTCGTACCAGGTCGGCGTCGGCGGCGACGTCGCCTTCGATCTCGATTTCTGATCACGCCGAGGGCCAATTCGTGAACAAATGAGCGCTCAGAGATCCCATTTGTTCACGAGTTGACCCGGCGCGGATGGCGCTGCCGGTACGGTGGACCGATGGCCGACGGCGGACTCGCATGGCTCGGCGGTGCCGGTGTGCTCTTCGTGGCCGGGAAGGGCGGGGTGGGGCGTTCGACGGTGTCGGCAGCGACCGCGCTGGCTGCCGCCGAGGCCGGTGCCGATGTGCTCGTCGTGGCCGTCGACGGTCGCCCGGGGTTAGGGCCGTTGCTCGGCGGACGCGAGCTCGACGGCACCGACCGAGAGCTGTGCCGGCCCGCCGGAGGCGGGCGCGTCCGCGGGCGGACCGTTCCCGCGGACCAGGCCTTCGGCGACTATCTGGAGCTCAAGGGTGTCGGCGGGATGTTGCGCCGGGCGGCGTCGGCGGCGTCGCTGCCGATGATCGCCGCGGCAACTCCTGGTCTCGAACACCTCCTGGTGCTCGGCAAGCTGAAGGAGCTCGAACGCGAGCACGCGGCCGACCTCATCGTCGTCGATGCACCTCCCGCCGGGCACGCCGCGCCGTTCCTCCGATCGGCGTCGGGTCTCTCCGAGGTCGTGCAATCCGGTCCGATCCGCGAGCAGGCGGTCGAGGTGCAAGCGATGTTGCGCGACGCGAAACGGTGCGTCGCGATGATCGTGACGTTGGCCGAAGAGACACCAGTCAACGAAGCGATCGAGTTGCACGACGAGATGCGCGCCGAGATCGGCATCGCGGTCGCCACGGTCGTCGTCAACGCCTGTTGGCGTGAGCGGGCCGGTCTCGACAAGACGCCCGCTGGCGCTGCTCGCTCGCGCGGTGGCACCACGCTGAGCCCGGCGGCGAAGGCGGCGCTGGCGTCGTCGTCGGGCTTCGGACGTCGCCAGCTCGAGCGCCAGCGCGCCCAGATCGCCCGTCTCGCCGAACACACCGGCAGCGCCCCGGTCCGGTTGCCGCGCATCCCCACAGCCGCCGTCACGACGGGCGACCTGGCGGTGCTCGGCGCCGCGCTGACGGATCCGGCCGCTGGGGTCGAAGCGTCCACGGGCGGGTCCGGCTCATCGGCGCGAGGGAAGCGATGACCACTCGACACACGGCCCACACGGGCGGTGCGTTCGCCGCCGACGTCGAGGGCGCCGAGTTGCTCGTCACGTGTGGGCCGGGCGGCGTCGGCAAGACCACGAGCGCCGCCGCGCTCGGACTCGCCGCAGCCCGCGCCGGACGCAAGGTCGTCGTGGTGACCGTCGATCCGGCACGGCGCCTCGCCGATGCGCTCGGACTCCCACCTGGTGCCGCGGCGGACGCACCGCACCGGGTCGAGGGTCTCGACGACGTGCCAGCTCGCGGTGAACTGTGGGCGCTGATGCTCGACGCGGGGGCAACGTTCGACCGGCTCGTGCGTGAGCAGACGTCGAGCAGGGCACAGGCCGAGGCGATCCTGACCAACCCGGTGTACCGGGCGATCTCCGGTTCGCTGGCCGGCGCGCAGGAGTACATGGCGATCGAGCGGCTGCACCAGCTCTACTCGAGCGGCGAGTGGGATCTCGTGATCGTCGACACGCCGCCGTCGCGCCACGCGATCGACCTGCTCGAAGCCCCGGATCGACTCCTGCGCTTCCTCGGCCATCCGGTGTATCGCACGCTGACGATGGGCCAGCGCACGTTCGCCAAGGTCACCAACGCGGCGGCGTCGATGTTCCTGTGGGCCGTCCGACGCCTCGCCGGACCACAGATCGTGGAGGACACCATCGGGTTCTTCCGCTCGCTGTCGGATCTCGAACCCGGTTTGCGACGGCGCGCCGCCGACGTGTCGACGCTGCTGCGCTCCGACGTGGCGCGGTTCGTCGTCGTCACGAGTCCTCGCGCCGAAGCGGTCGGCGAATCGACCCACCTCGTCGAGGCGCTGCGCGATCGCGGCTTCAGCTTCACCGGCATCGTCGTCAACCTCATCCATCCGCTGCCGATCCCGTTCGCTCCCGCCGATGCGGATGTGCTCGGGGCGCTCGGTGAGGGCGCGTTGGCCGACCACGTCGAGTGGCACGAGGAGCTCACCGAGTTGGCGACGCGCGAGCGCGAGCAGCTCGCCGGGCTCGTCACCCTCGCCGGCGAGCGCACGTTGGTCGAGCTCCCGTTGCTCGACGTCGACGTGCACGACCTCGACGGCCTGAGCACGCTCGCCACCCGCCTCGTCACCGATCTCGTCAGCGGCGCTGAATAGGTAACGGCGAGGGGACGGGCCCCACCCGTTGCTTGTTCGTTCTCTCGTGGGGCCGCCCGGGGCCGGGCGAGGGCCAGTAACGTCGATGCGATGTTCGCCGACCTCGCTTCGCACGTCGACGCGCTGTTCGAGCGACCGGAGGAGGAGGGAATCACGCTCGCGCTCGTGATCCTCCAGGGCGGCGAGGTCGTGTCGGAGCGCTACGGCACGCAGCCATCGAACGTGTTCGAGCCCGAGCGGTCCATCACGCTCGATTCGACACTCATCTCGTGGTCGATGGCCAAGTCGATCACCCACGCCCTGGTCGGGCTGCTCGTCGCCGACGGCCGCCTCGACGTCGAAGCTCCAGCAGCGGTTCCCGAGTGGGCCGGGACACCGAAAGAGCAGATCACACTCCTCGACCTGCTGGAGATGCGGTCGGGTCTGCGCTTCGTCGAGGACTACGTCGACGACTCGATCTCGCACTGCATCGAGATGCTGTTCGGCGAGAGCGGGCCGAGTCACGCCGCCTATGCCGCCGCGCTGCCGCTCGATCACGAACCGGGCACGTTCTTCAGCTATTCATCAGGCACGACCAACATCATCTGTCGCATCATCGGCGACCTGGTGCACGGGCCTGGGGGCGCGCCTGCCGAACGACGGCGAGCGATGGAATCGTTCATGCGCGACCGGCTGTTCGGGCCCGCCGGGATGGGTTCGGCGGTCCCCAAGTTCGACGGCGCCGGCGACTTCGTCGGCTCGTCGTACGTCTATGCCACCGCTCGCGACTTCGCCACGTTCGGCGAGCTCTACCGACGAGACGGCGTGACCGTCGCGGGGAAGCGCATCTTGCCGGCGGGCTGGACCGATCATGCTCGTGCGTTCGCCGCCCATGAGCCGGAGAACGGATGCGACTACGGCCGCCACTGGTGGATGTGGCCGCAGTTCGCCGGCAGCCTCGCGTGTCACGGCCACGAGGGTCAGTTCATCGTCGTCGAGCCCGAGCGCGAGCTCGTGGTCGTGCACCTCGGCAAGACACCAGCGGACGCAGGACCGCAGTTGCGGGCGCGACTCGCCGACATCGTCCGGCAGTTCTGAGGTCGAGCGGGAATGACGACACGGTGACCGACGACGCCCAGCCACACTCCGCCGCCGACGCGATCGGTGACGCGGTCGACGAGCGGTACGACGCGACCCACGAGATGGATCGCGACTCGCTGCCGACCGGCGAACTGCCCGAGCTTCCGCGCCAGGAGGGCGCGAGGCGCCGCATCCGTCCGATCCGGTTCACGATCAAAGCGCTGCTGCTCATCGCCGTCGGCTACTTCCTGCTGCCTCCCGTGCTCTCCGGGTTCGAGCAGGCCGTCGACACGATCCGCGACGTCAACCCGGTCCTGCTCGTCGTCGGCTTCATGTTGCAGATCCTGGCGCTGATGGCGTACTCGTTGCTCACCAGAGCGGCGCTCGGGTCGGCCGGCCGCGGCCTGTCGGTGGCACGGGTCTTCCGCATCCAGCTCAGCACGAAGGCGTTGTCGAACATCGTGCCGGGCGGCAACGCTGCTGGGTCGGCGCTCGGCTACCGGTTGCTGACCCTGTCCGGCATCAGCGGCCCGAACGCCGGTTTCGCCCTCGCCACGGCGGGGATCGTCTCGGCCGTGGTGCTCAACATCGTGTTCTGGACCGGACTGATCGCGTCGATCCCGTTCCGGGGGGTCAACAGGGGCTACGGGTTGGCGGCCGTCGCCGGGATCATCATCATGGCGCTGGCGGCGATGCTCGTCATCGGCGTGATGGACGGCAGCGGGCGCGCCGAGCGGATGTTGCGCTGGATCGCCCGCAAGCTGCGCCTCGACGAGGACAAGTTCGCTCGCGTGCTGCATCAGGTTGCCGACCGGTTGGAGGAGCTCGCCGGCGATCGTCATCTCCTGCGCACCGTCATCTTCTGGGCGCTCGCCAACTGGCTGCTCGACGCAGCATCACTGTGGGTCTTCCTGAGCGCGTACGGCGGCAACCTCAGCGTCGACGCGCTGCTCGTGGCGTTCGGGCTCGCCAACTTGTTGGCGGCGATCCCGATCCTGCCGGGCGGTCTCGGCGTGGTCGAGGCCACGTACCTCACGACGCTGGTCGGGTTCGGGCTGCCGCGGCGCGTCGTCGCACCGGCGATCGCCACCTACCGCACGGCGCAGTACCTGATGCCGATCGCCCTCGGTGCGCTGGCGTATGCCTCGCTGCGCGTCGGTCCGTGGAAGATCGAAAAGCGCGATCGACTCGTCCGGCTGCGCGACCTCGCCAAGTCGGAGTCGGCCAAGGGCGAGTCGCGGATCGACTTCGCACTGCGCTTCCCCGGCCCCCGCCCGATCGACGATGCGGTGTTGGACGCCGTCGAGGTCGTCGCCGCCGAACGGGCTGCCGCAGCTGCCACCGTGGGCGAGCCCGCGGCCGGCAGCCGCGATGACGACGCGCCCGCGCCGTTCGAGGGTCCGGACCCGGCGGCCGACGACGAACTGGACACCCGCGGCGGTTCGTGAGGCTTTCGTCGGGTCGATCCCGCGGCGGTACCGTCGCGGCCATGACAGTGCACGACCGCCCCTTCGGCCGGTACCTCGAGGACTTCACGCCCGGCGACGTGTTGCGCCACTGGCCGGGCAAGACGATCACCGAGTACGACGACCACCTGTTCTGCATGATCACGATGAACCATCACCCGCTGCACACGAACGACTGGTTCGCAGCAGAGTCGGTGCAAGGCCGCAACGTGGTGGTCGGCAACCTCGTGTACAGCCTGGTGCTCGGCATGAGCGTGCCCGACGTGAGTGGCGCGGCGATCGCCAACTTGGAGATCGAGACGCTGCAGCACAAGTTCCCGACGTTCCACGGCGACACGATCCACGCCGAGACGCGGGTGCTCGAGGTGAAGGAGTCGTCGTCGAAGCCCGACCGCGGCGTGGTGACCGTCGAGACGAAGGGCTTCAACCAGGACGGCAAGGAAGTGTGCTACTTCAAGCGCAAGGTGTTGATCTGGAAGCGTGAGTTCGCGCCGGAGCGCAAGCGCCCCTACGACGGCACCGACGTCTGGGCCGACTGATCGATCGCCGTTGGTCGACGCCGCCGCGCAACACGATCTCGGTCGACATCGTCCCGGTACTCGGGTCGATCTCGACCGAGATGTGGTCCTGGCGTGGGGGATGGCGCGCCTGCGCGACCTGCCGTGGCGGCGCGAGCGTGATCCGTGGCGGATCCTGGTCGCCGAGGTGATGCTCCAGCAGACCCAGGTCGATCGCGTCGTACCGAAGTGGCGGGCGTTCCTCGCCGCCTACCCGACGCCGGAGGCGTGTGCCGGTGCGGCGCTCGGTGACGTGTTGCGACTGTGGCAGGGCCTCGGCTATCCGCGGCGTGCCAAGCACTTGCACCAGACAGCGTGTGCGGTCACCGAGCATCACGGGGGTCGGCTGCCGGACGACCTGGACGAGTTGCTCGCGCTCCCGGGCATCGGCCCGTATACCGCCCGCGCGGTGCTGACGTTCGCCTTCGAGCACGACGTCGGCGTCGTCGACACGAACATCGCCCGCGTGCTGGCGCGCACGGCAGGGGAGCGGCTGACGCCGGTGGCGGCGCAGCGGCGCGCCGACACGCTGGTCCCGGCGGGCGATGGGTGGCTGTGGAACCAGGCGCTGATGGATGTCGGCGCCACCTTGTGCAGGCCGACGCCATGCTGCGAGCAGTGCCCGCTGGCGGCGGGGTGCGTCTGGCGCCTCGCCGGTCACCCGTTGCCGGACCCGGCCGTCGGGTCGGCGGGCGTCAGTGTTCGCCAGGCTCCGTACGCGGGGAGTCGCCGCCAGGCGCGTGGGGCGGTGTTGCGGGCGGTCCACGGCGGTCCACGTCCGGTCGGCGACTTCGATCGCTCGATCGTCGACGAGCTCGCCGCCGACGGCCTCGTCGCCCTCACCGGCACCTCGGTCCACCTCCCCTGAAACCCGCCCGGCGGCCCGTGCGCCCCGCCCGCCCCACCGACCCAAATCTGTCCGCTTCGTCTCGCTCTGCGTCACGAAACGGACAGATTTCGGTGGAGGGGCGGCGGGATCTAGCGTTGGGACGTGCGTTCGCCCCGTGACTTCTTCCGCCCGCTCGCGCTCGGCGCGCCCGAACCGCTGCGGGAGATCCCGTTCCCGCCGAGCCGTGTCATCCACTTCTTCCCGCCGGCGAACGAGAAGATGCGGTCGAAGGTGCCCGACATCGCACCGACGGTCGACATCCTCCTCGCCAACCTGGAAGACGCGGTGCCCGCCGATCAGAAAGAGCAGGCGCGCGCCGGGATGATCGAGGTCGCCCGCACCGTCGACTTCGGCGACACGCAGTTCTGGACACGCGTCAACAGCCTCGACTCGCCGTGGGGCCTCGACGACCTGACCGCCGCCGTGCTCGAAGCCGGTGAGGCGCTCGATGTGATCATGATCCCGAAGGTCGAAGGGCCCGAGGACATCCACTACGTCGATCGCCTGCTCGCCCAACTCGAAGCGAAGGCCGGGCTCGACAAGCCACTCCTGATCCACGCGATCTTGGAGACCGCCCGCGGGGTCAGCAACGTGGAGGCGATCTGTGGCGCGTCGCCGCGGATGCAGGGCCTGTCGCTCGGACCGGCTGACCTCGCCGCCAACCGCCGGATGAAGACCACGCGCGTCGGCGGCGGCCATCCCGGCTACCTCGTGCGTGCCGACCCGCCGGTCGGCGACGACGGTGAGACGGACATCCAGGCACCTCGCTCCACGTACCAGCAGGATCTGTGGCATTACACGATCTCGCGCATGGTCGATGCCTGTGCGACGCACGGGATCTTGCCGTTCTACGGCCCGTTCGGCGACATCAAGGACGTCGTCGCCTGTGAGGACCAGTTCCGCAACGCGTATCTGCTCGGCTGTGTCGGCGCGTGGAGCTTGCATCCCGTGCAGATCGACATCGCCAAGCGCGTCTTCAGCCCTGACCCGGCCGACGTCGCCCACGCCCGCCGGGTGATCGACGCGATGGGCGACGGCACGGGCGCGATCATGCTCGACGGCAAGATGGAGGACGACGCCTCGGTCAAACAGTGTCGCGTCGTCGTCGACCTCGCCCGCGCGCTCAGCGAGCGCGACCCCGCCCTCGCCGCCACCTACGGCTTCTGATCTCACCGATGAGTTTCGTGTGCACATGTCGCGCAGGAATCTCATCGGTGGCTCGAACCGGTGCGCATCGATGAGTTTCGTGCGCACCTGTCGCGTCGATATCTCATCGCGCAGAAAGTGAGACGAACATGAGTGACGAACTGCGGCCGCGGCGCTCGGTGCTGTACATGCCCGCGGCGAACGAGCGGGCGTTGGAGAAGGCGCAGTCGATCGCGGCCGACGCGATCATCTTCGACCTCGAAGATGCCGTTGCGCCCGACGCCAAACCCGACGCCCGCACGAGGGCGGTCGCCGCGGTGAGGTCCGGGCTGTACGGGAATCGGGAGTTGACGATCCGCTGCAACGGACTCGACACCGAGTGGGGCGCGGACGACCTCGCCGCCGCTGGGCCGGCCGCTCCGGCGGCGGTCGTGATCCCGAAGGTCGACTCGGTCGCCTACCTCGATCGCGTGAGCGCGTTGCTCGATGCATCGGGTGCACCCGACTCCGTGCGCATCTGGGCGATGATCGAGACGCCGAAGGCGATCTTCGACGTCCGCTCCATCGCTGCTCATCCGCGGGTCGCCGTGCTCGTGATGGGCACGAACGACCTCGCCAAAGAGCTGCGCTCACCGCTCGTTCCCGGCCGCCACCCGCTCGTGGCGCACCTCGCCACCGCCCTGCTCGCGGCGCGCGAAGCCGGCAAGGTCATCCTCGACGGGGTGTACAACGACGTGAAGAACCCGGATGGGTTCATCGACGAGTGCCGTCAGGGCCAGGAGATGGGGTTCGACGGCAAGACGCTGATCCACCCGAGCCAGGTCGAACCCGCCAACGACGTGTGGGCGCCATCGGCGGCCGACGTGGAGTACGCCGAGCGCGTGATCGCGGCGTTCGACGAGGCGGTCGCCGACGGCCGCGGCGTCGTCACCGTCGACGGGCGCATGATCGAGAACCTCCACGTCGACAACGCCCGCCGCGTGCTCGCCACCTCGGCCGCCATCGCCGACTTGTCGCGATAGGCAACGTTGGGGCCTGTCCCCAGCGTTGCCTATCCGGTTGTCACAGTGGCGACGATCGCGTCGAAGGCTTCGTCGGCGTATTGACGCATCTCGTCGTCGGTACGGTCCTGGATCGGATGCGGCGTGAACACGCGCTGTACCGACGGGAACCCGAGCGACGCGGATTGCGTCTCGGCGGCGACGACGAACTCGGCGGACGCGACGAACACGCCGACCACCCCTCGAAGTTCGAGGTCACTGATGTCGTGCACACTGCACGACGTGCAACTGCCTCAATCGGCGAGCGCCTCGATCACCACCTGGCAGTTGATGGCGATCTCGTGGCGGAGGTCGACCGGCGCCGGTTTGGTGAACGTCGGCTTGCGATAGCGCTCGACCTTGGCGCCGACCTCCGTCAGCCGCTCTTCGAGGCGGTCGAGGAACACGTCACCGCGCGGCTTGGAGATGTCGAGCAGGCCCACCGTGAGGCCGGCCAGCGACTCGGGCCGCGCCAGCAGCTCTCGGGTCGCCACCGAGCGTTCGCTCGTGGGATCGAGGATCGTGCGTCGCGGTTCCATCGTCATGCCCCTCGGTCGTCAGTATGCCACGGCGCGGGTGACGGGCTTGGACCCGATGTCGCCGTTCGCCCAGCCGCCGATGATCTCGGAGAACAGCCCGGCACCACCCCCGGCGTAGGCGAGCATCAGCCCGCCCGGCCGGAACTTCGGGAGTGACGGGGCGTCGGCGAACGCGGCGGGTAACCCCTCGGCCATGCCGCCCGCGCCGCGGGCGAGGTCGGCGCCGGGGTGGTTGAGATGCTCCATGATCCCGGCGACGATCGTGGCCCGGTCCCAACCAGCGTCCTTGAACACCCGGGCGTGCTCGGGACCCATCACCAAGATGGCGTCGAACCCGAGCACCAGCTTGGGGTGGTGGAGCGTCTGGAGGCATGCGGCCAATGACCGGGCGAGCGAGTCGGGAGTGCGGGAGAGTTGATCGACGACGCACCGGACGCCCTCGCCGGCGAACACGGTCAGCGCGTCGACCCCGTCCGAGATCCCGTGCTCGGCGGCCAACGTGCCGTACGGGGAGTCGACGTCGTTCTCGGCGAAGCAGAAGCCGACCTTGCCCGGGTTGCCGTGCGTGGCTCGGTCGACCTCACCCGGGCGCCCGCCGCCGACGTTGCGGACGACGAGTTGCAGTGCGCGCCCGATCGTGGAGTTGGCCCGGTTGCCCTGACCGAGGGCGTTCCCGCCCGAGTTCATGCCGATCGCCCGGGTGCCGGGGCCGCTGCAGATGATCACCGGGCCGACCGGCATCGTCGTGGCGAGCACGCCGTGCATGTTGAACTGGTCGTTGCACGCCGCCTCGACCGCGGTGAGCACCCACGGCAGATACTCGGGGAGGCAGCCCGCCATCACGGCCGCGATGGCGACCTTCTCGACGGTGACCTCAGCGAGGTCGGGCGGCACGACGGCGACGACGTCGGACGGCGCCCGCGTCGTGCCCTCGAGCATCCGCATCACCCGCACCTCGGTCGGCGGGACGACGGGGAGGCCGTCGGTCCAGCCGCGGGTGTACATCAGCTCCATGTCGTCTTCGGCGTCGGCGACGTCGATGCGGCGCGAGGCGAGGATCGTGGCGCCGAAGCGCACGTTGAGCTCGTCGACGAGGTCTGGATCGACGCTCAGCGATCCGCAGCCAGGACGCATCGGTGGCAGATCCGGCCCGAGCCCGTCGATGCCGGTCACCCGCTCCCACTCGTCGCGTCGCCATCCGACGGTGCGTTCGACCTCGATGCCGTCGGCGACGCGGATGACCGTTGGCACGGTCTCGATCGAGTGGTGCCAGCTCACGGCGAGGTCCGCGTCGTGGGTCGCTTCGCTCGTCGGGAAGTCGGGATCGTCCTGGGTGTAGATCGTGAGGTCGACGGCGCGGGCGAGTTGGGCGAGCACCGGGGCGACCGTGCGACACGTCTCGCACTCCTGCTTGACGACGACGACGATCCCGTCGGGCAGCGATGGGCGGGTCGGTACGCCGGCAGGCGCCTCTGTTCGGGTCGTCCCCATGATCGGACGGTATCGCGGCAGGGGCGTTCCCCGCTGCACCCGCCCACCGTCCCCGTGCACCACCGTCTCGCGGGCAACGTCGATCGAACCGACGTTTGCGACCGACGTCACGGACGCATCGTTTGGCCTTGTGCCATGAGGCATCTAGGGTTCGTCCATCGGGGGTTCACCACACGCTCCTGCCGCGTCCGATGCGATGACGGTGACGTTTCATGGCGTTCGCGGGTCGACCCCGTGCCACGGTCCCGACATCGTTCGCTACGGCGGCAACACGTCGTGCGTGTCGCTCGCTGTCCCCGGTCACAACCCCGTGCTGTTCGACCTCGGCACCGGCTTGCGCTACTTCGGGAGCTCGTGTCCGCGCGCCGAGGCGTTCCGTGGCACGTGCCTCGTCAGCCATCTGCATTGGGACCACATCCAGGGCCTGCCGTTCTTCAAGCCGTCGCTCTTCGAAGCGGCGCACGTGGTGATCTACGGGCCCGAGCAGCCCGATGGTGGCTCGGTCGCCGGCGTGTTCGCCGACACCATCAAGCCGCCGCTCTTCCCGATCGACCTGGCGTCGTTCCCCGGCACGTTCGAGTTCCACGATGTCGGCGACGACGAGTTCACGATCGGCGAGATCGACGTCGTGTCGCGGGTGATCCCGCACGTCGGGCCGACGGTCGGCTACCGGGTCACATGGAACGGACGCTCGATCGCCTACCTGAGCGACCACCAGATGCCAGGCGACGGCTCGTACACCGTGCCACCGGGCGTGTACGACCTGTGCCGTGACGTCGATCTGCTCATCCACGACGCGCAGTACAGCCGGGAGGAGTTCGAACGGAAGTCCACCTGGGGGCACTGCACGCCGGACTTCGCGGTGTGGCTCGCGGCATCGGCAGGCGCCAAGCGGCTGGCGTTCTTCCACCACGACCCGGCGCACGACGACGACGACCTCGATGAGATGTTGAGCGTGTCGATCGAGTGCGCCGAGCGGCTGGGTATCGACGCGTTCGCCGCTCGCGAGCAACTCTCGATCACCGTCTGAACCCTCGAGATGGATGCGGTCGGACTCGTCGCGTCGATCGTGCTCGGCGCGTTGTTCTTGCTCGCCGGTGCCTCGAAGGTCGCCCTCGGTGATGCGTGGGTCGCTCAGGCAGGCGAGCTCGGAACGCCGCGCTGGATCGCCACCGTCGTGCCGTGGGTCGAGTTGGTGGTCGGCGCACTGCTCGTGAGCCAGGTCGCGCCGGTGGCCGTGGCGGTCGCGGCGATCGTGTTGCTCGTCGCGTTCACCGCCCTGATCGTCGCCCAGCTCGCTCGGGGGCGACGCCCACCGTGCGCCTGCTTCGGAACGTGGTCGGCGCGCCCGATCGGCCCACGCCACGTGCTCCGCAACGCGGCGATGGTCGGCCTAGCGACCCTCGTCCTCCTCGCCGGCTGATAACGAACGTTGGCACGGGGATTGCATCCGGGGTCAGAC
>CAZQCP010000074.1:0-14402 GCA_964592115.1 uncultured Ilumatobacteraceae bacterium | reverse complement strand
GTCGGAGGGTCAGACCTTGACGACGATCGAGTTGACGACCTTGTCGTGCAGCGTCTGCTTGTCGTCGTCCCACAGCATCCACAACACGTCGAGCAGCGGCAGGAACGGGATGAAGCTGAACACCGACTGGATGATGTACCGGCCGAATGCCCGTCCGGCGCCGATCGGCGTGAGGTCGTCCTTGCCGACCACCTTGATGTTGGCGATCTTGCGACCCCACGTCTGTCCGGTCCTGCCGAGGGCGCGGAAGTAGAGGATCGCCACCAGGACGACACCGACGAGGATCACGCCGATGCCCGCCGCGATCAGGGCCGGCTTCGGCGATCCGTCCGGGCAGTAGATCTCGTCGTTGATCGACACGCAGTCGTCGAACGCAGCGACGATCAAGATGACGCCGGGCACGATGAACACCGCCATCAGCAGCCCGTAGAGGAGCGTGTCGAGCAACGAGGAGCCGACGCGGATCCAGAACCCGGCCTTCTCCGGTGGCGGACCGCCGTATCCGTAGGCGTAGCCAGGAGGCGGGGGCACGACGCCGTAGCCAGGTGGTGGGGGTGGGACTGCTCCGGGAGGAGGTGGCGGCGGCGCTGTGCCGTACGACGGCGGGATCGCCCCAGGCGGAGGCGGCGGCACTGCACCCGGAGGCGGAGGTGGCGTGCCAGGCGTTGGCGGCGGCGTGCCAGGCGTTGGCGGCGGCGTGCCAGGGGGTGGTGGGGGCGGCGTCATGGCCATCGGACCACTGTTGCAGATCACCCGACGATCGGAGCGGACTGCTGGGCGCTGCCGGCGCGGGTCGTCAGTGCCACGGACGGCCGCGGCGCACCGGGACCGGGAGCGACCACCAGCGACCGCTGAACCGCCACGTGCCGCGGCGAGGGGGAGCTGGCGCCGCGGCGGCGATCGGGCGCGGCCACAGGGCCTCCATCGCGGCCATGATCGCGACGACTTCCTCGTCGGTCGGTGCGGGTGTGACCGACAGCGACGCGGGGTCAGCAGCCTCGGCGGAGCTGTCGTGGAGGGAACCGGACATCGCCGTCACCCTAGAACCCGGCGGCTCCTGGTTCATCGTCGATCGACCAGGTGGCTCGTGGAGGACGCGTGACCACGGTCCCGGCGAACTGGTCGTGGAACGTCCGGCGATCGGCGTTGGTCAGCGCGACGAGGAAGCCGAGGAACAAGATCGGCGAGATCAGCATGCGCACGACGTAGCGCGTCGCCGCGGTGGCGGTCGGGACCGTCTTGCCGTTACGCGCATCGACCACGCGGGTCCCGGCGACGCGGTTGCCCACCGACTGGCCGGAGCGGGCGACGTCTCGTGCGTAGAGCGCGGTGGCGGCGAGGAACCCGCCGATCACGAGGACGACACCCAGCAGCACGATCACGCCTGAGCCCGCCACCAGCAGCACGAATCCCGGAAGCTGGACGAGCGCCAGGATCAACCCGTCGACGATCAGTCCCACCGCACGCGCGCCATACGAAGCGAACTCGGGGTGGAAGCCGATGCCACCCTCGGACTCGATGATCGCTGCGGCGGCGCGCTCGGGCCGCTCGACGTCGGTCGGCCGTGTCAGTGCTGCCCCGACCGTTGGCGCTGCCGACACCTCGCCGACGTCGTCCGACATCTGCCGCAAGATGTCGGCCAGGTCGTCATCGTGGCTCGCGCCGGGTGTGGTCGGCTCCGGCGATGGAGGCGCTGGCGGGACCGGTGCGCCCTCTGTCACCGGCGTCGGAACCGGCGGCGTCGGCGGAACGGGTGGCGTCGGCGGAACGGGTGGCGGAACCGGTGGAACCGGCGGCGTCGGCGGAACCGGTGGAACGGGTGGCGGAACCGGTGGCGTCGGCGGAGCCGGTGGCGGCGGGCTCGGTGGGCCTGGTGGGCCTGGTGGTGGTGACGGCGGCGCAGGCGGCGTCGGCGCGGGCGGCGGTGGTGCGGGCGGCGGCGGGACCGACGGCGGAGGGACGGGTGGGGTGGGGGGTGGGGGCGGCGGTGGGACGTCGGCCATCAGAGCGGCATGTTGCCGTGTTTGCGTCGTGGGAGCTCTTCGCGTTTGGTCGTCAGCATCCGCAACCCGGCGATCAACTTGCGGCGCGTTTCGGCAGGCTCGATCACGTCGTCGATGTAGCCGCGCTCGGCGGCCGCGTACGGCGTGGCGTAGCGCTCGGTGTACTCCTGCACGAGCTCGGCGCGCCGAGCGATCGGGTCGGCCGCCTGTTGCAACTCGCGGCGGTAGACGATCTCGACCGCACCTTGCGGACCCATCACCGCCAGCTCGGCGGTCGGCCAGGCGAAGGCGAGGTCGGCGCCGATCGACTTCGAGTTCATCACGACGTAGGCGCCGCCGTAGGCCTTGCGGGTGATCACCTGGATGCGCGGCACCGTCGCTTCGCAGTAGGCGTAGAGCAGCTTCGCCCCGTGGCGGATGATGCCGCCGTACTCCTGGTCGACACCGGGGAGAAATCCGGGCACGTCGACGAACGTCACGAGCGGGATGTTGAACGAATCACACGTGCGTACGAAGCGGGCCGCCTTCTCCGACGACTCGATGTCGAGCACGCCGGCCAGGATCTTGGGCTGGTTGCCGACGATGCCGATCGGGCGCCCGTCGAGGCGGGCGAACCCGCACACGATCGACTTCGCCCAGTGGGGGAAGTACTCGAAGAACTCGCTCTCGTCGACGACGTGACGGATCACCTCGGTCATGTCGTAGGGCAGGTTCGGGCTGTCGGGGAGGATGCTGTTCAGCTCCGGGCAGAGGCGCTCGGGGTCGTCGCCGAGGTCTTCGACGGGCGGTTCTTCGAGGTTGTTCGACGGGAGGAACGAGAGCAGGAACCGCACATCGTCGAGGCACGACTTCTCGTCGGCGGACACGAACGTGGCGACGCCGGACTTCGTGGCGTGACTCATCGCGCCGCCGAGCTCTTCGAGCGTGACGTCCTCGCCGGTCACCGTCTTCACCACGTCCGGGCCGGTGATGAACATGTGGCTCGACTCGCGGACCATGAAGATGAAATCGGTCATGGCCGGCGAGTAGACGGCGCCACCGGCGCAGGGGCCGAGGATGACCGAGATCTGGGGCACGACCCCCGACGACAGCACGTTGCGGTAGAAGATGCCGCCGTAGCTGGCGAGGCTCACCACACCTTCTTGGATGCGCGCGCCGGCGCCGTCGTTGAGTCCGATGACCGGCGCGCCGACCTTGATCGCGAGGTCCATCAGCTTGTGGATCTTCTCGGCGAACACCTCGCCGAGTGCGCCGCCGTAGACCGTGAAGTCCTGCGAGAACACGAACACCTTGCGGCCCTCGACGGTGCCCCAGCCGGTGATCACACCGTCCGTGTAGGGGCGGTCCTCGAGACCGGCGGCGTGGGCGCGATGGCGGGCCAGCATGTCGAGCTCGTGGAACGACCCGTCGTCGAGGAAGTAGTCGAGTCGCTCGCGGGCGAGCATCTTGCCCTTCGAGTGCTGGCGTTCGACGGCGCGCTCGGAGCCGGCGTTGTAGGCCTGTTCACGGCGCTCGGCGAGATCGGCGAGCTTGTCCTGCATCGAAGACGTCACGCCCCGGAAGTTAGTTCGTGCCGCTCGATCCCGATAGATCGACCACAATGGACCCGATGCCCGACACGCCGAGTGACGAGGACGAGCGCGGGGGTGGGTCGGCCAGGATGATGCACTTGCCGTTCCAGCCGCCGCTCGCACCGATGCTCGCCAAGCTCGCCCGCGAGATCCCCGACGGCGACGGATGGCTGTATGAACCGAAGTGGGACGGGTTCCGTTGCATCGTGTTCCGCGACGGCGAGCACCTCGAGTTGATCTCGCGTCAACTCAAGCCGCTCGGTCGCTACTTCCCCGAGTTGGCCGACCCGCTGCGCGCCGCGCTGCCGGCGCGCTGTGTCGTCGACGGCGAGATCGTCGTCGCCGACGGCAACGGACGCGGACTCGACTTCGACGCGCTCTTGCAGCGCATCCACCCCGCCGAGTCTCGGATCAAGCGGCTCGCGGCCGAGACGCCGTCGTCGTACGTCGCCTTCGACCTGCTCGCGGTCGGCGACGAGGATCTCCGCGCTTGCTCGATGGGCGAGCGGCGCGAGCGGCTGCTGGCGGCGATCGTGGTCAACGCGACGGTGCGCCTCACGCCGGCCACGACCGAGCGGGCCACCGCCGACGACTGGTTCCATCGCTTCGAGGGTGCAGGTCTCGACGGGATCGTCGCCAAGCCGATCGATGGCGCCTACGAGCCGGGCAAGCGGGCGCTGATCAAGGTGAAGCACCAGCGCACGGCGGACTGCGCGGTCGCCGGGTACCGGATCCACAAGGACGGCAACGGCGTCGGCTCGCTGCTCCTCGGGCTCTACGACGCGGACGGAAACTTCAACTCCGTCGGCGTGGCGGCCTCGTTCAGCGCCAAGCGGCGAGCCGAGTTGCTCGCCGAGCTCGAACCGCGGACGCACGACGCGCTCGACGGTCACCCGTGGCGCGAGTGGGCGGAATGGGACGGCGACACGTCGGGGCGGGCGACCTCCGGCGGCAGTCGCTGGAACGCCGGCAAGGACATGTCGTTCGTGCCGCTGCGGATGGGGCTCGTCGCCGAGGTGACGTTCGGTCAACTCGAGGGCCGTCGCTTCCGTCACGGCGTGACGTTCCTCCGCTGGCGTCCGGACCGCACGCCCGAGTCGTGCACGTACGACCAGCTCGACGTCGCTGAACCCATCCCCTTTCACACCTTCCTCACCCACTGAGCCGGGCTGGATGCGGCGATCGCTGCGTTGCCGAGCTCCCTCGTTGCCCGAAGGCAACGTCGGTCGTCAGTCGGGGATCGTCACGATCACCTGTGGCGGCACCGTCAGGGGGGTCTCCACCTGTGTGCCGTCGGCGTTGAGCACGGTGAAGCCCTGCGGCTCGCTCGCGTAGACGCCGACCGGCGTGACGGCGTTGACCGAGATCGTCCAGTCGCCCGGCACGCTGAGGGGGACGCCCTTGTCGGCGGGCAAGACGCCGACGCCCGGGCCGGTGAGCGGAACCGGTTGCACGATGGAGCCGATCTGATCGTTGGCGGGCGGCGTGAGCACGACCTCCATGGCGGACAGACCCGACTCGGGTTGGACGACCGTGACGCGCATGCCCGCCAGCCCGACGCGATCGGTGGTCAGCTCGACGGTCACGTCGATCTGTGCCTCAGCGGACTCGAAGTGACGCTCGACGCGGTAGGAGATCGACGGCCCGGCGCTCACGTTCGCGGGGGTGAGCGCCAGCAACCAGGCACTGAGTGCGAGCACTACGACTCCGGCGGCAGCTTCGACCCCGAACGCGCGCCGGAGACGATCGGCCATCGGGATCGACATCTCGTTCGCCCGCGCGAGTCGATGGTTGACGAACTGCCGCGCGGACACCGCGACGAAGACCATCACGGCCACGACCACCGTCTTGAGCAGCACGACCCTGCCGTGCGAGGTTCCGAACAGATCGCCACCGTCGAGGATGATCATCTGCACGACGCCGGTGACCACCGTCGCGCCGATCGCCAGGTTCGAGATCCGTGAGAAGCCACGCACGGCGTGGACCAGGTCTTCCTCGCCCGGCCCAGCGAGCACGACCCGGGCGAGTAGCACGACGCCGCCGATCCACACGGACATCGCGACGGCGTGGATGATCGACATCGGGACGGCGATCATCGCCATGTCGACGTCGGTACGGCTCAACCCGAGTGACGCCGCGGCGAGGCCGGGGATGCCGAGCGACGCCATCTGCGTGACGGGATCGATCACGCGGTCGGGACGGAACGCGACGAAGGCGCTACCGACGACGAGCACGAGCCTGGCGATCGCGGCGATGCCGGGCAGCCCGGCGTCGAACAGGTCGGTCCAGTTCGCCGGATTGAACCCCGCGCCGAGACCGCTCCCGCTGACCGCCGCGGTCGCGGCCGCGACGTACAGCAAGGTCCCCGCGAAGGCGAGGGTCCAGGCCGCGCGGATGAAGCGGATCGCCAGCAGGTACTCGACGCCCTCTGGCCACGCGGCGGCGATCAGCACGAGCGACCCGAACACGACCGCGATGCCGAGCGTCGAGAGGAGTCGCCCGAGCCAGAGTGGACCGGTGCCGGTCTCGACGTCGGCGAGCGGGACCACGTCGCCAGCCCCGGTCGAGTCGGCGGCGCCGGTCGCATCGGTGCTCGGAGCGGTCGATGAGTCGACGGCGGTGTCCGGCGTCGAGGCGGGTGCCGACGACGGAACGGTGGCCGGGTCGTTCTGCACCGTGAACGTGATGTTGCCGCTTCCGTTCGTGTTGCCGTCGCCGTCGCTGACCGCCCACCCCACGACGCACGTGCCGCGGGGCAGCGGGTCGACGACTTCGGCGCTGAGCGTCACCCCGTCGTCGGCGACACGGCGTGGCCCGACGGTGAAGAGCTCGGCATTGCACGTGACCGAGATCGTGTTCGTCTCGCCGAGCTCCTCGTTGAACGTGATGACGATCTCGGCGGGCGAGTCGGCAACGGTCGACCCATCGGCGGGCTCGGAACTGGCGACGGAGTTGTCGGCGAACGCGGTCGCTGGCAGCGCGACGCCGCAGGCGAGTGCGGCCGCGCCGATGACGAGGCGAACCAGACGGCGTTTCCGGCCGCCTGCCACGGGAACGCGTGTGCGCTCGTTCACAGTCGTCCGAGGCTAGTGGGCGTCACCCTGCGGCGCGGCGGCATCCGGTGGCCCCCATCTCGGCGAGCAGGTCGTCGCGGCCGAGCAACAGCTGCGCGATCAGGGTCGTCGTGTCGACCAGATCGTCTTCGTCGGCGTCGGTGCGGTTGGAGATGGCCGACCATGCCGCCGCCTGTTCTTCGGTGTTGCGGATCAGCGCTCGATGGTCGGCCTCGAACTCGTCGGGAACGTCGAGCCGCCGCATCCGCGACGCCTCGTTGTCGAGCGCGCCGGCCGCAGAGCGGGCGAATTCGGCGACAGAGATCTGTTCGGGCGGGGCGGGGATGTCGGCCAACGTGGCGTTCGTCTGGGCGCACAGCGCATCGAGCGTCGCGAGGTATTCGTCGGCGGTGACCTCGGCGGGCGGCTCGCTCCCGCAGGCCCCGAGCGCGAGCGTGACAGCGAGCGCGGCGACGATCGCCCGGAAACCAGTCACACGACCATCCGGGCGTGAAGCGACAGCGAGGGGGCGGCGCATCGCCGGATGCTACGGCGCAACGGTGAGTGCACCCGCGCGGGGCGCCGGCTCGTGGGGGCGTCGCTATCGTGGCCCCGATGGCCACCCAGTCGCTCTACCGCCGCTACCGGCCCCGCCGATTCAGTGAGGTCAAGGGTCAAGAGCACGTGGTGAAGGCGTTGCGCACTGCGGTCGCCGAGGGCCGCGAGGGCCAGGCATATCTGTTCTCCGGGCCACGTGGTACGGGCAAGACGTCGTCGGCGCGCATCCTCGCCAAGGTCCTCAACTGCGAGAACCCGCACGACGGCGAACCGTGTTGTGAGTGCGAGTCGTGCCTGGCCGTCGAACGCGGGATCAGTTACGACGTGCACGAGCTCGACGCGGCGAGCAACAACGGCGTCGACGCGATGCGCGACCTGATCGAGAAGGCGTCCCTCGGCACACCCGGACGGCACAAGGTGTACATCCTCGACGAGGTGCACATGTTGTCGAAGGCGGCCGAGGCGGCATTGCTGAAGACGCTCGAAGAACCGCCGCCGCACGTGGTCTTCGTGCTCGCCACGACCGATCCGCAGAAGATGTCCGACACGATCCGCAGCCGGACCCAGCACCTGCAGTTCCACCTCCTGGCGGCCGACACGCTCCAGGAGCACGCGCGGTGGGTCGCCGCCGACGCCGGTCTCGACGTCAGCGATGCCGCGCTGGAACAAGCGCTGTTGCGCGGCGGTGGGTCGGCACGCGACACGCTGTCCGCGCTCGAGCTCGTCGCGACCACCGGCGAGGACGGGCTCAGCGTCGTCGCGCTCGATGAGTACGTCGAGGCGATGATCGATCGTGACCCCGGCCGCGCCCTCACCGTCGTCGCCCACGCCATCACCGCGGGCACGGACACGCGCACGTTGACCGAAGAGCTCGTCGGGTTCTTCCGCAACGGGTTCCTGGCGTTGATGGCGCCCGATCTCGTGCAGCTCCCGTCGGCGCGTGTCGACGAGCTCGCCGCGCTCGCCCAGCGCCTGGGCGCTGCCGGGCTGGTGCGTGGCATCGAGACGCTTGGCTCGATGCTGGCCGAGATGCGGCACGCACCCGATCCGCGGGTGCTGCTCGACGTGGCGACCGTGCAGCTCACGGCGGACGCCGCGGCCACCGACGTCGATGCCCTGGCGGCGCGACTCGATCGCCTCGAACGCCAGGTCGCATCCGGCCCGCTACCGCCATCAGCACCGGCCGCCGCGCCCACTCCGGTGGACCCCGCCACGGGGCGGGCTGCTCTCGGAGGGCGTGCGCGTGCAGCTGCTGCGCGGGCGACCGAGAGCCAAGCGGCCGACAGCCAGGCCGTGACGGCGTCGTCGACCGCCAGCTCGGTGGATGACAGCCGGGCGACCGCCGCGCGGGTGGACGACAGTCAGACGTCAGTCGCACGAGTTGACGACGATCAGGCCGTGACTGCACCGTCGGCTGCCGGCCCCGTGGCGATCACGGCAGATGTCTGGGCCGGCACGATCCGGCCGTCGTTGCGCGGCATGGCGCGCGCCGTGTTCGCTCCGGTCGAGTTGGCCGAGGCGACGGTCTCGCACGTCACGCTGCGCGTGCCCTCCACGATGCCGCGCGCCAAGTGCGAGGAGCACCGCCCGACGGTCGAAGCGGCGCTGTCGGACTTCGCCGGAGCGTCGGTGAGCGTCGAGTTGATCGGCGATGACGACGGCCCCGGTGGCGGGATCCGTGACTCGAGCGCCACCGGCGGCGAAGGTATCGCCGACACCGACGTGGCCCCCACCGCCGCCTCGGCACCGGCCGAACTCCCCGACGATGCTGACGTCGACCTCGACGATCTCGTCGACGCACCTCCCGAGACGGTACGGAGTCCGATCGATCGCCTCGCCGAGGCGTTCCCCGGGTCTGAACTGATCGAAGAAGCCGGCTGAGCGCCCCGCGATGGCCAGCAACTACACGCCGCCCGTCCAGGCGCTCATCGACGAGCTCGGCCGTCTCCCGGGGATCGGCCCGAAGTCGGCGCAGCGCATCGCGTTCCACCTCCTCAAGGTGCCCGCCGACGACGCCAACCGCCTCGCACACGTGATCACCGACGCAAAGGCCCGCGTGCGCTTCTGCGAGCGCTGCTTCAACGTCGCCGAGGGGACGCTGTGCCCGATCTGCGCCGACGACGGGCGAGACAGCTCGATCGTCTGTGTCGTCGAGGAGTCGCGCGACATCGTTGCCATCGAACGGACCGGCGAGTTCCGCGGCCGCTATCACGTGTTGCTCGGCGCGATGAGTCCGCTGGAAGGGATCGGGCCGGAACACCTGAAGATCCGCGAGCTCGTCACCCGCATCGATGCCGAGGGGATCGAGGAGATCATCCTGTGCACCAACCCGAACACCGAAGGCGAGGTCACGGCGATGTACCTGGCGCGGCTGTTGAAGCCGATCGGTTTGCGGGTCACCCGCATCGCCAGCGGCCTGCCGGTCGGCGGCGACCTCGAGTATGCCGACGAGCTCACCCTGGGTCGGGCACTCGAGGGACGCCGGCTCGTCGAGTGACGGGTCAGCCGAAGCGCGACTTGTACGTGTTGGGCGTGTAGTACTCGCGGTCAGCCATGGTGGGAAGTCGGCCGAGCTTCGCTTCGAGGTCGGACGATGACATCTCGAACATGGACATCATCGAGGCGTTGTACCGATCCATCGACTTGCTGTAGTTGGCCATCACCATCGGCATGACGATGGCCCGTCCGGCGGCGTCGTTCATGCGCTTCTCCGCCGCACTGAGGCGGTTCCACGCAGCGCTACCAGGGGAGTAGTACTTGCCAGGGTCGTAGTTGCTACGCCCGGTGCCGCTGGACGTGACCGTCGGCGCCGAGACGACCGCCGTGGGAGCCGGAGCCGGTGGATGGATCGCGACGGCCTTGTCGACGTCCTTGGTGGCGATCAGCGCGCGCAACAGCAGGTTCAAGGCGTGCAACCGGTACTCCGTCGCGAGGTCGTCGAAGGTCTTCTTCATCGATGCTCGGTGCTGGTCGAAGATCGCCGCGACCCCGCTCGGGAGATCGCAGCCGCACACGTCGGCGCCGACCTCGGCGAGGGCGATGGCGCCGGCCTGGAGCGTGTCGGCCATCGCCGACATCTCGTTGATGTCGATGCGAATCCTCACGGCCTGAACCCCTGGATCGCGGCATACCCGCCGACCGGATCGGACTCGAGTTCGGCGGCAATGCGGGTGAGCGTGCTCGCCAACTCCGTCAGGGTCGAGCGCACCTTGCCGAGCCGCTGGTGCTCGGCGTCCATCGTCCGGCGAAACTGCGTGCCGGCCGGCCCCTCGAACGTCAGGGTCGCCAGTTGCGTGCTGATCCGCCGATCGACCTCGCCGATTCGATCAGCCCGTGACCGATACACGGCAGCCACTCGACGCAATCCGGCTGCGTCCGATCGTGCCCGCTGGCTCAGATCCTGCATGGCGACCTCCGTTCTCGTGATTGGTTCGGACGCCCACCATCATCCAGCTGAGCGCTTTCATCCGGCTTCAGACCCGCTGAACTGCCCGCGTCATCCCCCGGAGTCATCTCCGGGCAGGTAGCCGAGAAGATGGCCGCGCAGCGCATCGATCGGCGCCGGGTCGAGATGCCAGCACGGTGAGTCGTCGCCGTCCCACACCTGCTCGTCGCCGAGCGCGGTGGCGCCGTGATCGTCGACCGTCCAGGCGAACACGCCGCCGCGGACCACCGCGCCTTCGTGCCACAACGCGGTGACCGTGGTCGTGCTTGGCACGTGCATCCCGGGAGCGTTCATCGCGGGGGTGGCGGTGATCAGATCCAGTGCGTGATCGACGACGGCCACCGGCGCGAGCCAAGACGACTCACGGCCGCCGTCGGGGAGCACAGCGAGCTGGAGGGCGACATCGGGTCGGACCCCGATCCACCATCCGTACGGCGAGTCCCCGTCGTCGCGCTGGATCCAGAGCACGAGGTCGGGTGCCAGCGCCACGTCGGTGACCGGCGCCAGTGAGCCAGCCGGGTGGAGGCGGCCATCGGCTGCGTGCTCGGCCAAGTCCCGGGCGAGGAGCGAGGCGAGCACCGCCTGGGTGACGGCGTCGACGGCCGGGCGCGGGGCCGCGGCGAGCGTCCCGCCGTCGATGGTGGGGAACGTGTCGCCGCCGGTCATCGCCGCTGCGACGATCAATTCGTAGGTCGACCACCTCGTGATGTCGGTCAGTGCTGCGGACGCGCCCGCGGGCGCGCCTGCTGACCAGATCTCGCGCAGTTGTCGCCACGTCTCTTGTTGGATGGGCGGGCGGGCGGACGGGGAAATCGGCTGATCTGCGGCGTCACCGGTCACGCCGTCGCCCGAGGCGATCTCGACCGCCCGCGACCACACGAACGCTCCGGCGACAGCGGCGTCGAACTCGATCGGCGCCGTCGCGTCGTCGGCGACCCACCTGCCGACGAACCGCATCGCGTGATCGCCGACGACCGCGCACGCGATCCGCACGATGTGTTCGGTGCCGTCGTGGTCGAACCGAAGGTCACGCGACTCGGCGGAGTGCCCGCCGCGCAGCCGGGCTCGGACGGGCTCGCTGACGTCGACGGCACCGATGAGCGCACGAGCCACCTCCACCTCATGATCGAGGAGTTCGGCGGGTCCCGAACCTGCATGGACCGGGCCGACGTAGGCCTCGACGGTCTGCCCGGAGGGTGTGGTCAAGATCGCCGCCTCGGCGACCGACCAACCGTGGGGGAGCTCCATGGCCAGCGCGGGCAGGTAGACCCTCGGACGTCGATCTGCTGGCATGGGCGAATGCTGCCACACCGTGCGGGCGCCAGAAGACGGGCGCTCCCGATCGGTCCGCCGCGACGATCAGCAGAAAAATAACTGGGGCACCACTTCGACGAACCGGTAGCGGGCGGACGGGCCGATTCGTTTCCATGGTGCCCCAGAAGGGGGGCGGGACGTTCACTGGCGGGACCCATCTGGGATGGGACTCCGTGAGCGACTCGCTCGATCTCTGTTGTTGCAATTACATTACGAACTGAACGTGTCTTTGTCAACCTACCGCAACAAAAGTCAGCGTCAACGTCAGTATATCCACGCGACGTGGCGTGTCAAACACGGGGTGTGGTGATCTGACGCTGAGTGTGACAGCACCGTGCGGCAGCCGCGGACGCAGCGATACGTCACACCGTGCGGATGATCGCCGCGTCGCCCTGACCGCCGCCGCCGCACAGGGCGGCAGCGCCGGTGCCGCCGCCGCGGCGCGCCAGCTCGTGGAGCAGTGTCAACACGAGACGGTTGCCGCTCATGCCGATGGGATGGCCGAGCGCGATCGCGCCACCGTTGACGTTGACGATCTCGTCGGTGATCCCCAGCTCGTCCATCGATGCCAGACCGACGGCGGCGAATGCCTCGTTGATCTCGAACAGGTCGATGTCGGCCACTGCGAGTCCGCCGCGCTCGGCTGCTCGCAGGATCGCGCGGCTCGGCTGGTGGAGGAGCGACGCGTTGTCGGGCCCGGCGACCATGCCGTACGACACGAGCTCGCCGAGTGGGTTGACACCGCGCCGTTCGGCTTCGGCGTGTGACATCAACACGACGGCACTGCCGCCGTCGGAGAGCTGCGACGCGTTGCCGGCGGTGATGGTGCCTTGCGAGTCGAACGCCGGGCGCAGCGCGCCGAGGCTGTCGACGGTGGTGCCGGGCCGCACACCCTCGTCGGTCTCGACGAGGATCGGGTCGCCCTTGCGCTGCGGCACGGCGACCGCCACGATCTCGTCGGCGAACCGGCCGTCTTTGATCGCGTTCGCGGCGCGCTCGTTCGACTTCGCCGCCAGTTCGTCTTGACGCTCACGGACGATCGACGCGTCCGCGGCGTACTTGTCCGTGCCCAACCCCATGAGGCACGAGTCGAATGCGCACCACAAGCCATCGGCGATGATCGCGTCGCGCAGTTCGGTGTTGCCGTAGCGGAAGCCGGCGCGGGCGCCGTCGGCGAGGTACGGCGCGTTGGTCATCGACTCCATGCCACCGGCCACGACGATGTCCGCTTCGCCAGCCGCGATCATCTGGTTCGCGAGGTAGATCGCGTTGAGGCCCGACAGGCAGACCTTGTTGATGTTCACCGACGGCACGCTCATCGGGATCCCGGCCTTGACGGCGGCTTGGCGGCTCGGCACCTGGCCCTGACCTGCCATGAGCACCTGGCCCATGATCACGTGGTCGACCTCGTCGGGCGCGACACCGGCGCGCTCGAGCGCGGCCTTGATGGCGAACCCGCCGAGATCGGCAGCGGAGAACGAGGCGAGCGCACCGCTCATCTTCCCGATCGGGGTGCGGGCGCCGGCGACGATGAACGAACCGTTGGAAGCCATGGACGAACGCTACTCCCGGTCGACGTACGCCGAAAAATGTCCGAAATATCACGCTCCGCGGCACACGACGGACACTTTTCAGTTGCTTCGTGCGGCAGGCCAGAAATGTGTCCGCAACGTCTCGTGTGGCGGCATCACATGGACAGATTTCGGGGTGCCCGGCGCTTTGGCCGTGGTGACGGCGCGTCACTACCGTCGCGACATGCAGCAGATCCTCGACGCCATCGAATCCGGCGCCAGTAGCGACGACATCGCCAACCTGCCCATCCCCGACAGCTACCGGGCGGCGTTCGTCAAGCGCGACGAGGTCGCCATGTTCGAAGGCGTCGAGTCGTGGGACAAGGATCCGCGCCGGTCGCTCCACGTCGACGAGGTCGCCACGCCGCAGCTCGCACCCGACGAGGTGTACATCGCCGTGATGGCGTCGAGCATCAACTTCAACACCGTGTGGTCCTCGATCTTCGAGCCCCTCCCCACGTTCGGCTTCCTCGATCGGCTCGGCCGCGAGAGCGAGTGGGCGAGGCGACACGCGCTGCCGTACCACGTGGTCGGCTCGGACGCGTCAGGCGTCGTCTTGCAGATCGGATCGGCGGTGCGCAACTGGAAGCCCGGTGATCGGGTGACGGTGCACTGCAACTATGTCGACGACCAGGACCCGAGCGCCCACGACGACTCGATGCTCGCCGCCAACCAGCGCATCTGGGGCTTCGAGACGAACTTCGGCGGGCTCGCCGACCTGTCGATCGTGAAGGCCAACCAGCTGATGCCCAAGCCCGCCCATCTCTCCTGGGAAGAGGCGGCGGTGAACGCGCTGTGCAGTTCGACCTCTTACCGCATGCTCGTCGGCGAGCACGGTGCCCGGATGAAGCAGGGCGACAGCGTGCTGATCTGGGGTGCCACCGGGG